>CANSLW010000048.1 GCA_947647815.1 uncultured Dorea sp.
GCTCAAATACAAGATACCTTCCGATAATGTTGTCTTTCCTGCATCCACATGTGCAAGCATGCCTGCACATATATGTTTTACCGGTTTATTTTCAAATGTCTGTTCCATTTAAAATTTCCTCTATATTTTCCTCTGTCAAAAGATTCAAATCGACTTTTTTATTGTATCAACACCTTCTTTTCCTGTCAATCACCCTTTGAATGCCTCCCCAAAAGGGAAAATTATTTTTTTCACAAAGTCTGTGTATTTTATCTGCCAGTGTGTTATAATTTCATAGAATGATTGTGGGAACACGGAGTTCGGAACAATCCGTAGTGCCACACATATTCAATACACATATTCAAATAACAGAAAAGAACAGGAGTGATTATTAATGGATATTACAAACGATATTAAATATGTCGGTGTGAACGACCACAAAGTGGATTTGTTCGAGGGGCAATATGTAGTCAAGAACGGCATGTCCTATAATTCTTATGTGATCATGGACGAAAAAGTGGCCGTCATGGACACTGTCGACGCTCATTTCACTCATGAATGGCTGGACAACATTGAAGCCGTGACCGATTCCCGCAAGCCTGATTATCTGATCATACAGCATATGGAACCTGACCACTCAGCCAATATCGCGAATTTCATGAATGTATACAAAGATACAACCATCGTATCGTCTGCCAAAGCTTTTACCATGATGAAACAGTTCTTTGGCACAGATTTTGAGGACAGGCAGATTGTCGTAGGAGAAGGAGATACACTTTCTCTCGGGAAGCATGAGCTGACTTTTGTTACTGCTCCTATGGTACACTGGCCGGAAGTCATCGTTACTTATGACAGCTGTGATAAAGTATTATTTTCAGCGGATGGATTTGGTAAATTCGGCGCACTGGACGTAGACGAAGACTGGGCAGACGAAGCCCGCCGCTATTATATCGGTATCGTAGGAAAATATGGCGCACAGGTTCAGAGACTTCTGAAAAAAGCCTCTACTCTGGATATCCAGACCATCTGTCCCTTACACGGACCTGTATTAAAAGAGAACCTGGGCTATTATCTCGGACTATATAACACATGGTCATCCTACAATGTGGAGTCAACCGGAATCGTCATCGCCTATACCTCCGTATATGGTAATACAAAGAAAGCCGTGGAAGCCCTGGCTGACAAGCTGCGCCTGAAAGGATGCCCGGAGATCATCGTCTACGACCTTGCGCGCTGTGATATGGCTGCTGCCGTAGCCGATGCATTCCGTTACGGCAAATTAATTCTTGCCACCACAACCTATAACGCAGACATCTTTCCATTCATGCGTGAATTTATCGAACATCTAACCGAACGTAATTTCCAGAATCGTTTTGTCGGGCTCATTGAAAATGGTTCCTGGGCGCCCTTGGCTGCCAAGACCATGAAGCAGATGCTGGAAGGCTGTAAGAACCTTACTTTCGCAGATACTACCGTTCGTATCCATTCTGCACTGGATGAAACAAGCAGTGCACAGCTTGAATCCCTTGCAGAGGAATTCTGCAAGAATTATCTGGCGCAGCGCGACGAGACGGCGGACAAGAACGACCTCACGGCACTGTTCAAGATCGGATACGGACTCTATGTGGTTACTTCCAACGACGGCAAGAAGGATAACGGCCTGATTGTCAATACTGTAACTCAGGTTACAAATACACCGAACCGTATCGCTGTAACCATTAATAAGGATAATTATTCACATCATATAATCAAGCAGACCGGTATCATGAATATCAACTGCCTGTCTACAGACGCACCATTCAAGGTGTTTGAAAATTTCGGTTTCCAGAGCGGAAGAACTGTGGACAAGTTTGCAGACTGTTCACCTCTTCGTTCTGACAATGGACTGGTATTCCTTCCCAGATACATCAACTCCTTCATGTCTCTGAAAGTTGAGCAGTATGTAGATCTGGATACACATGGAATGTTCATCTGTACAGTCACAGAAGCCCGTGTGATTTCCAACGTGGAAACCATGACTTACAATTATTACCAGAACAATGTGAAGCCAAAACCGGATACCGAAGGCAAGAAGGGGTACGTGTGCGTTGTATGCGGCTATATCTATGAAGGAGACGAACTGCCTGACGATATCGTATGCCCGCTCTGCAAGCATGGAGCAGCAGATTTTGTAAAAATCTGATCTCTGGCCGTCTGGTATACAAATATTAATTAGTAGTCAAAGCCTCGCTTTTTTACAGCGGGGCTTTTATCTATCCTCTGTTTCGTGCGGATAACAGACTTATTTACCCAAATCACCATTCGCCGGATTATCCAGCAATTTTCCAAAACCATCAAAACGCGAACCATGGCACGGGCAGTCCCAGGAATGTTCTGCTTTATTCCATTTTAATACACACCCCATATGAGGGCAGCGTTTTGAAGACAATGTAAGAAGACCTGCCATCGTCTGACAGCCGTTAATGAATAATTGCGGTTTTATCATATTTCTGGATGGCTTGAAGACAGGCGCATAGGGATTCTCTTTTTCAAGAATCATATCCGTCAGGATCATCGCAGATACCATAGCTGAAGTCATTCCCCATTTGTTGAATCCTGCTGCCACATAGCATCCTGGCATATTTCGTGAATATGCGCCAATGTAAGGGATTCCGTCAAGCGTCATGCAATCCTGCGCCGCCCAGTAATATTTTTCTTCCGATCCGGGATAATACAGCCTCGCACAGTTCCTGAGCTCCTCCCAGTTTTTACTCTTTTTGCCTGTACGGTGGCTGCCTCCGCCTATAAAAAGATAATCTTTATAACTGCGGAAAGACAACCCGTCCGAATCTTCATCTATATACATTCCATCCATCTGCAAAGCATGTTCAAGTGCAATCACATAAGAACGATTCTGATACATTTTCAATGAATACAATCCATGCTTATTATCCATAGGAAAATGAGTTGCGACTATAAGTCTCTCAAAAACAATACTACCCTTCTCGGTCACCGCCGTATCTTCTGTCAGTTCTTTCACAAATGTATCTTCGTAGATGTGTAATCCCTGTACAATCCTATTTATAAACTTGATGGGATGAAATTGTGCCTGCTCTGCAAATCCGATTGCCCCCGCTGTCTGAAAAGGCAGCTCCAGGGCTTCAGACATCTGCGTATGGAACCCGATACGAGACAACGCGTCTGCTTCCTCTTCCAGTTTCTCCCGGTCATTTCTCGAATAAACATAAGCCGTCTTCATCTCAAAATCACAGTCCGCTTCCCTGCAAAGTTTTTTGTATCTATGCACCGCCTTCTGATTTGCATCAAGATACATTCTGGTTTTTTCAGCTCCTATGTTTCTCAGCATTTTATGATAAATCAGACCATGCTGTGACGTAATCTTTGCCGTCGTATTCCCCGTCACTCCCGAACAGATACGATCCCTCTCCACAAGTACATAATCTATCCCTTTTTGCTGTAAGAAATATGCGCATAATATCCCTGCCATCCCGCCGCCTATGATTAGAACATCCGTCTTAATATCGCCTTCCACTCTTCCAAAATGCGGCAGCCCGGCATCTTCATTCCAGACAGAACTCATCTTTGCCACTTTTTTCATCCTCCATCTGATAAACAATCTCTTACTATTCTTTTCAAATACCGTATAATTATACCTATCTACTCAAAACCATTTTTTATCTGGAAAACTACACTAAATTTCCTTGATTTTTTCTAACATTGTGACGAATGACTTTTTGGACAATCATGCTATAATCTTATTGTGACATACGTCTGGTTAATCTTTGATCAGGCAATATTACAGGAGGACAGTAAGTACTATGGGAATTATTTTTAACAAAGAGCACAACACCATCACCTTACACACGAGACATACGTCTTATCAGATGAAGATTGGCAATCTGGATTATCTTCTTCATCTCTACTATGGACCGTCTATCTGCGATACAGATATGTCCTACCAGATTATGCAGTATGACCGGGGATTCTCTGGCAATCCTTATGAATCCAGAAATGCGCGGACATTCTCACTGGATGCACAGCCTCAGGAATTCTCTACCCAGCAGCAGGGCGACTTCCGTACTTCCAGTATTGAAGTGGTTAACGGAGACGGCAGTTATTCTTATCACGGAAAGACCGTTGATTTCAAGATTTGCGATGGAAAATACCAGTTAGATACACTGCCATGTGTATTTGCAACAGACAAAGACACCGTATCTTCCCTGGAAGTCACACTGTCTGATCCGGCAAGCCATGTACAGATCGTACTGTTATACAGTGTCTTCGAGGAAGCCGATATTATAACGCGGGCAGTGAAAGTTATTAATTCCGGCGATACTTCCATTCATCTGAAGAAAATCATGTCCATCTGCCTGGACTTTTTAAATGGATCCGACATGGATCTGGTAAGCCTCCCCGGGCGTTACGGACAGGAACGCCAGGTAGAGCGCCAGCATATGACACATCATATCCACACGATTGGAAGTGTCCGCGGTTCTTCCAGCCACCAACAGAATCCATTTGTCATTCTGTGTGACAAGAACGCCACTGAAGATTATGGTAAATGTTATGGGTTCTCTCTGATGTACAGCGGCAATTTTCTTGCGGAAATAGAGCTTGACCAATATGACCAGCTTCGCATGGTAATGGGAATCCACCCAAAACAATTCGTATATGAATTAAAACCACAGGATATATTCGAAGGACCGGAAGTCGTCATGGCATTTACTGAACACGGCTTCACAGGACTTTCCCATCTCTACCATGATTTCTACCGCTCGAACCTGTGCCAGAGCAAATTTGTGCAGGATGTGGAACGTCCGGTACTGATCAACAGCTGGGAAGCCGCTTTCATGGATTTTGACGATGTAAAACTGGTCGAGATAGCCAAAGCTGCCAAAAATATGGGTGTAGACCTGCTGGTCATGGATGATGGATGGTTCGGGAAACGCGACGATGATAACAGTGGCCTCGGCGACTGGTATGTCAATGAGAACAAGATAAAATGCGGTCTTCATAAGCTGGTAGAGCAGATTAATGACCTTGGCATGAAATTTGGCATCTGGTTTGAACCCGAGATGGTATCGGAAGACAGTGACCTCTACCGCACACATCCGGAATGGGCGATGCAGATTCCCGGACGGCATGCCGTGCGCAGCCGCAATCAGATGGCCCTGGACATGAGCCGCCAAGACGTACAGGATTACCTGATCGAGAGGATTAACGGAATTCTTGACGACGCCGATATCTTCTATGTAAAGTGGGATATCAACCGGTCTCTTGCCGACATCTGGTCCAACGAGCTTCCCTCCGAGAGACAGGGCGAAGTGTACCATCGCTATATCCTCGGACTGTACCGGGTCATGGATGCAATTATCAAGACTCATCCTGATATCCTCTTTGAAGGCTGTTCCGGCGGCGGCGGACGCTATGATGCGGCCATGCTTCATTATTATCCGCAGTATTGGGTCAGCGATAATACCAACCCTATTGACCGGTTAAAATTGCACTATGGAACCTCCTTCGTATATCCAGTATCCACTATGGGCGCCCATGTCTCGGATAACGGCAGATTCATACCTTTAGAGACAAAGGCTGTCGTCTCCATGTGCGGAACCTTCGGCTATGAACTGGACGCAACCCATCTTACCAAAAAAGAACAGAAGCTTTGCAAGAAACAAAGCGATCTGTTCCGCAAATATTACCCTCTCATCTTCAAGGGCGACTACTATCGCCTGACCAATCCATTTGAGATGGGAAATATGACCGCCTGGCAGCATGTGTCAAAGGACCGCAGTGAATCTCTCCTCAGCGTGGTTGTCACAAACCTCACTTGCAATGGTCCCCAGGAATATATCCGTGCAAAAGGCCTTGATCCTAAGGCTATGTACAGCATTAACGGCAGCAGGGATTTAATCTCCGGTTCAGCGCTGATGAACGCCGGACTGCCCATCAACCGTGAAGTGCCTGAGTACAGTTCATTCCAGTTCTATATGAAAAAAATTTAAAAGCCTCCTTCCTCTAAGAACACTCTCAAATAACCGCTTAGAGGAAGGGGGTTTTTTTAATTGCCTGCACTTCGATAATGGATTGCTTCATCTAAAACATACTGCTATACAAAGATACCGATAACACAACATTCAATATCCACATACCAAACGCAGCGATGATTCCTATGATACAAAGAATCTTTCCTGCCTTTGCCATCCCTGCTTTACTGGATCTTGCGCCCATCCTCGCTCTTGAATATCCAAGACATGCAAATATGATACTCACGATAGGAATCAGGAAGGCAAAGACAAGGCTTGCAATTCCGAATACCAACGCCATCGTTGCTGCACTTGAATTATCCGGCGTATATACCGGCACCGTAGTCGGATACGGCTGTCCCTGATTCATCGGTCCTCCCTGATTCATCGATCCGTTCTGCGGCGCTGGTATGGGCTGCTTAAGAGCCGCCAGCAATTGTTCAATACTTTCTCTGTACGGTTTCTTCTGCAAAGCTCCCACAAAACCTTCCAGATTCCACTCTCCTCCAAAAGTTCCTTTCATCCATGCTTCCAGATGGAATACCCCTCCGTTATAATACCATTTCAGGTATTTGTAACCCTCCATCATCGCATCGCCTGTGCGGTATGCTGATTCTCCTTTCCAATCAGCCAGAACAAAACTATTCTTCTGAAGATAATCATTCATAATAAATTGTACAAAATCCTCCGGCTTATTCAATACCAAGTCTCTCACATATCTTGCCATTTTCTCCACTCCTTACATTTTTATGAAACATTAAAATATTAATTCCTGCTGCTCCATCACTTCAATCTGTGACACAATCATCGTCTCCGGCTCATTTCCTCTCAGATGGTCTGCCTTGAGATACTGCATCCCGTTACGGAGGCTTGCTGCAATCAGATTCAATATATATATATTATCGAACCGGTTATAGATAGATTCTCCTCCAAGTCCCGTCAGACAGACCAGCTGTGTATTGGTCTTCTTTGCCATATCCATCAGAGGCTTCAAAAGGTGCGCCGCATTGGTCTGTGCAAACGGATTATCCATGACTAGTACCTTTCCTTCATTTCTATCTGCAAATATATCGGTATCATCTTTGCGCATATAATACAGAAGGCTTGATAAGATAACGAAAGCCGACAGGAAACCTTCTCCGCCGGAATTCCTTGCCACCTCCGCCCAGGTAATCGGATACTCTCTCTGTTCTTCAATCTTATACAGACGTATCTGCACATTACCGATTCCAACCACCGTATCGTATAGATTTCTGGTAGTAATCTGTGTGCCGAAGTACTCCTGTGCATTTTCATTCTGTTCGAACAGCTTAAGCCCCTTCTGTGTAATCTCGTCTATCATATCCTGAAGATGGAGCAGATATAGATTCTCATTCTCTTCCCACTCCGGTAATTGGAGTTTTAACATCTTCACTGGTCGTCCCCGGATAGTAATCGTGGAATTGTGGTCAATCTTATCCAGATTCCGATGTACTTCTTTGATATAATCCTCCATCAACTCCACAATCTTGTTCTTCTCTTTCTCCACCAGTGAGATATCCACTTCCAGTTTTTCCATCAGACTATCGTAAGACTGAAGCGTTGTCGATAATTGAAGCAGAACGGCAGACGCATCCTGCGTCAGCTCTAACATTGCCTCCAACGGTTTCTTATAGAAGTCCTCCTGAAACTGCTCCATACGCACAATCTGGTTCAGGAGTCTCGTAAGCCGTTCTCTCGCCTCCTGGCATTCCCGTGTCTTCTGGTTATAGTCCCGGATCAGAATCCCTTTGAAATTACGTAACTTCCTGCCATCCATCTGTGCGAAATCCTGCTCCCACACGATTTCTTTTCCCAGTGGAAATTCATTGTATTCCGAAAGCGCTGTCAGATTCTCATCATAACTTTTAATCCGTTCTTTCAGACTGTCTGCCTGCTTCTGCGCTTCTTTTTCCTGATAGAGGAACTGATTCTTTCTTGCATCAAAGTCTCTGTTCTGAATCTCTTCTTTGGGAAGCGGCTTTTCCTCCTTGCATTCCTCAAACATCCGGTCCGCCCGTTCCTTCATACGTTGGGAAACCACGGCGATTCTCTTATCTTCTTCATTCCAGAGTCCCTGCTTTACCGTAATCTTCTTACGCCTGTCCTCCAGCATAATCTCCTGATGCGCTTCTTCCTCACGATTATAAACCGTCTGAAACCATGCTCCTGCATCCAGATTGTACTTATGCCGTAAATGTTCTAATTCCTCTAACGCTTCCTGATACTGTCTGGCGCCTCTTTGCTCTTGTTCCTCTAATTCCCGAATCTCCTGGGACATACTGGAAGTAATCGCGGCATATCTTGCCTCCATCTCTTTGATGCCCTGGGAATCTGTCTCTTGAGAACGCCCTAAAATCTTTCGTCCAGATATCAATTTCTCATATTGTTGATATTTCCTTACCTGTTCGCATAGATCTTCCCCCGCGCGCTTAAGGTTGTTTCCTTCTATCTCTGTGGTCTTCTGGGCATTCTTAAGCTTCTCCTGCTGATTCTGCGCCAGCTTCTGCTTCTGTATAAGTTTCTCAGCTTCCCTGCGGCATCGTTCTAATTCTCTGAGATTCTGTTCATATAGCTCATATTCCCTGCACAGCCTGTCATAATCCTCCTGGCGTCTCTGCTTGTGTTCTATCTCTCTTTCTTTTCTCCGGATATCCTGATCTAACTGCTCTGACTCATCTTTCAGCCCGGCAAGTTCTTCTGCTTCCTGCCGAAGCCTATGTTCCAGCCCTTTGGCCTGTTCTTCAAGTTCTGCTATCGCATGCTGATTCGCTTCCCATCTTTCCTTACTGACTTCCTGGTTTCTAATCATCTCCTGACGTTCAAAATACTCGGTGTATTCCGTCTCCCGGACAGCAATCGCCTCTTGCTTCTTCCGGATCTGACGTTCCTTATCTTCCACCAGAATTCTCAGTTTTTCTTCATCCAGAAGATTCTCATTAAAGAGTACATAGAAACTGACTCCGTCAAGCCTTATTACTCCGCTCTCTGCATCTATCTCTCTTCGTTCCAACGTCTCTCTTTGTATAATAGGAATCGGAAATGAGGTATAGATTCCACCTGCGCCGCCAGACAACCTCAGGACCTCTGCCTCTGACAGGATTAATGCATAAGGGAGAAACGGATGACGGTGTACCAATTCCATATTCTGTTCCTTGGAATAACCGTTCTTCGCAAGCCACTCCATTCCGTACACCATATGGATGCCCATATTCACAAACTCTTGTTCCAGATTATCCGGCAATTCCAGCACCTTTCCTTGAGTCAGTTTCTGGTATTCCTTCTGAAGCTTATCTTCTTCCTTCTCAAGATTCCTTCGAAGCCCTGCAATCTCCAACAACTTTCTCTCAGATGTACGCAATATCTTCGCTGTATTAAATAACACATTCTTATCCAGATCCAGATATCGAAGTACCGCTTCACGCTCTTCTAATTCCTGTTCATATTTCCCACACAGCTCTTTCTGATTCTTAAGCTCTGATTCCTTATGAACCTGTTCAAACCGCAAATCCTCAAGCGCACGTTCCAGACTCTTCTTTCTCTCCTGATTCTGTTCCTGCTGCTTCTTCATTCCAAGACGCGACCGGATATCCTTCTCCAATTCCTTTTCATAGGATTCCTTCCGAATCTCCAAAGTTCCCGGCTCATATACGCCCAGAATATTGCGGCGCAGTTCCTCTTCATACCTCTGGTTATAACTCTCCTCCTGTTTATCGTAAGATGCCGCCGCGCTTTTCAGGCCTCCCTCCCTGGACGCATTCTGAATCAGGCGCCCGGTCACCTCTCTAAGCTTTTCTTCTTCCTTTGCCAGCTCTTCGGTTATCTTCTGGTATGCGGCGTCATTTTCCTTCTTCTTCTCTTCATTTTCATCAAACATTCCTTCATAATACTGTCGGAGTGTGCTGCCAAGATGATTCCTTTCTGGTTCCAGATCTTCTTCCTTTTTTCTGGAAACCAGCAGCTTCTGCCGGATAAACTCCAGATCTTCCTTCTCCTGGTCTGTTATTCTCTGCTGCTTTGCACATTCCATAAGGTGTAATACATATGCAATCTTCTCCGCTTCTTGTTCCAGATCTTCCTTCTCAATCTCAATCATCTCTCTATTGCTCAGATGAAAACGCTGCTCTTCTTCCAACTGGTATATCTCGCTGGACAGTTTCTCATACTCAATCCTTGCAATGCTCCACCGGATGGATTCCATCTGCTCTTGAACCTTCTGCTGCTCTTCTTCCGTCATATCATGCAGACAGTTCAGTTCTGCAATAAAGTGCGCCACCAAATTCTCCTGTGCCTGTCTCTGTTCCGTTACCAGCTGATAATTCTCTGCACGTTCCTGGATACCGGACGCTTCTTCTTTAAAAGAACGTATAATATCACGCCTCTTAATTTTCGTCTGGTTATCCTTATACTGACCTACATATTTCTCAAGGATGGCCTGGAATTCCTTCATGCGGTTCCGCTCCTTGTTAAGCTTGCTCTCCACCGCATCCAAAAACCATTTTTCCACCAACCCCTTCTCATCCCGGCAGTCGGCAAATAAGTCTGATAAACCTGACTCTTTCAGATTCACCTTCTTAATAATTGTCTCCCACTCTTTATAATGAATCTGATATTCCATTAACTTCTCAAAATACTGCCTGGACTGCGCGGCATTCGTCATATCATAATAGAAGAACTTCATAGATCGATCCTTCTTATAAGTCTCGAACAATTGCCTGCAGGCAGCAAAATTTTTAAGGATAATCTCCTTCTTCCCCTTCTCCACCACCGGGAGATGGTGAATATCCTGGATACAAGGCTCTTGATACTCACTGATGATATTTATCATCTCAAGATTCTCTCCGCTGCCTTCATCGATCTCCTGACTCCTTCGCGCCATCATTCCCGTAAGCACATATCCCGCGCCCTGGTCCAGCGCCCACTCTACCAGAATAAATGAGGGCTTATTCGTCGTAAAATAACTTTCAAAAGGACGGTCTTTAGCATCTCTGTATCTCTTATGTACAAACGGCGCCGTCAGCATCTGCACCAGCACAGATTTCCCGCCGCCATTGCGCAAAGACAGCAGCGTGCTCTCTCCATTCATATGAAAACACTCGTCACTGATTCTAATTGCATTATTATTGTAATTTACATTAATCAGCCTGACAGCCTGAATCTTACTCATTCCCCAGCACCCCCAGCACCCGAAGCACTCTCTGGTAATTATTCTGGTTCAGAAGGTTCCAATCCATGAAATTATCCAGCTTCTTCGTTGTCTTAATCATCTCGTCCTGTTCCACATATTCAACCAGTCCCTGCTTTTGCAGGAATATCAGAATATGGCGCAGGAATCCTTCTTTGGTTGTCTTCGCCCGGGAGCCGCGGTCATCTGAGCGCAGGGCTTCATATGCTTCCAGCATATTTGAAAATGCTATACCCGACTGTTCCTCTTCCTCTTCTCCTGCGCTTAGCGCCCCTTCCTTCAGACGGTTTGAGATACAGTTCTGCAATTCTCCCACGCGAATATATTCCCGCGCCTTACTGCTGCTTCCCTGTCCGTCAAAGAACTCCACCAAGAGCGTCAGCACCACGAACTGAGAAAGATAGTAATCCTTATCCGTCCCGCCAGACTTACAAAGCGCCTGCTTCAATTGAGCTTTCGAGAATCCCAGAAAATTATTCTCCTCTTTGGGAATCAGATAGATAACATTGCCATACCGTTCAATCCGGCTCTCGGCAATGTCACCCTGGGATTTCACCAGATTCTGGATCTCCTCCTGCTCTGTATACGCTTTATATAGCAACATCTCTTCCTCTTCCCGAAGTTCATGATGTTCCAGAAGGTAATAGAAAATCTCCTGACTCGTTCTGATCTCTTCTAATTCATATGCCATAAACCCCTATTCCTCCCGTATTACACGAATTAAAACATTCGAACAACGAATGCTCTTTCTTACTTTATCTTCATTCAATACCCCGTCAAACACCACCGCATCACCGCTCTCTATCCGATACGTCTCAATCTTTCGGATAGAATGATGTTCCGGATACTCTTCTGCCAGATGTAAAAGCATCTCATTTAACTGGAATTCTCCCGGTCTGTCCTGGATATATTCACTTCTCTCTTTTTGCAAATCAAGCAGGTCAATCTCCCGGTTCTTAATCATTTCCACCATAATCTCTTTAAATATCTCTACATTCGGAATCAGGCGTTCCCGCTCATCCTTATTATTCTCTGTAAGCCTGCCAATTTCCCGCAGCGATATCTCGCCTTTTTTCGATGCATATGTGAGCAGAGAGTCAAGGCTCTTCTCGTAACGCTTCAACTTCTCCTTACGGAGCCGCTCCTGCTGGCGCTGCCACTCCTCTTCATCAAAATCCAGTTCTTCCTCTATATCCATTTCCTCCCGCTTCCTCACAGGACGCTGTAATTGAAATGCCTTATTCAGATTATAAACCTTCTCTATGTCCTGGTTAAAAAGCGGTCTAAGAAAATACTCCAGCTTCTGAAGCGCCGCCGGATGTTCCAAAATCTTATCATACAATTCCGTCCGCAGCGGAAAACGCCGAATCAGCGACATCTGTGAAAGAGTCTCCAGTTCCTTTGTATATAAAGCCTTTAGGTCAAAATGACTGTTCAAGATCTTCTGATGCTCATCAATCGTCCGGTTCAGATAAGTTTCAATCACCCTGAGATGGTTAAGCTTCTCTTCTTCCTTCTCTGAAAGACGCTTGACATTGATATTCTCTTCTTCTAACGCCTGCGCCCGGCTCTTCACCATCTCCCGGTAATTCTGAAACTTCTGCTTTGTATCGCTGATTGTGTCCAGATTCTCCACCAATATCTCTTCGTAATCCTTCACCGAATAATTCAATGCATTACGCCGTACTTTCCCCATCGCCTCCTGTATCTTCTGAAGCTGGATCCGCAGCAGATTAAAGACATTCTTAATCTCATCTACCGCCTTGTCATAACTCTGCTTCTCCAAGTGCATCTGGAAGATCATCTCATGGATTGTCAGCTTCATATTATTCTCAATCTCCAATGTAGCGAGCATAAGATTATACCCGTCATCCGTCAGATAATAAGATGTGCGCCTGAATTCCTGGTCTATGTAGATAATCCGGTTCGCTACATAACTGATATGTAAGCTCTCATATTCATTCTGTTCAAAATTATAGCCGTCGAAATACATTGCCTTTCCCTCATTCGACAGAACAACATTGATAATAAAATCTCCTAACTGCCGGCATTCCTCATAGGTCATGTCCTTCCTGAAATACTGCACATTGACCGTATCGATATAAGCTCCTATATCATCCATCGTACAATGCTCTTCCCGCAGAGACTGTTCCATGACATAGAGCATAACGGCAAATATCAGATTAAGCTGCTCGTCCAGCCCCAGAAAACCATACTGTTTCCAGATAGTCTTCTGAGCACTGTTCTGGATGAGCAGTGCATAAAGTCCCACGTTCTTCATCCGTCTGGGGAAATGTTTTAAAAATTCGTATTGCATCGTGTTCCTTCCTAATTTAAAAATCCGTAATATTTAAAATCTCCTGAGGAATATATCTGCCAGACTCTAATATCCCCTTCATCTCACGCACAATCCCACCGTCAAAATATGAGAAAAACTTCTCCTTGATATTCCGGTTCTGCTGTTCTTTTGTATCCGGAAGTTCTCCCACCTCTTCTGCTTTCTTAAGCATCGATTCATATGCCGCCGTAAAGGGAATAATACACCACTCGCCCAAAACCATCTCTGCCAGCTTCTCATATATTCCAATCCCTTCATAATCCAAATCGCCAAAATAGTATATGACGTTTTTCTTATCTGTCATATATGGCTCCACACACAATTTAAAATCCAGAAAAGTGCGCAGAATCCCCTTCCCTGCACCATAAATCAACGTCCCTGCCTTCATCCCAAGAATCCTGTCATTCCCCTCTAACAAATGTCTTCTCATGCTGTAAAAGGTATCCTTATTCTCTAAAATCAGCATATTCTGCGGCACTTCCCTTGTGTGAGAATAATAGGCAAGCGGCTCTGTAGTCTGATAGATATTCAGAAAATCCCCATCCAACCTGCAATTCTTCAAAATCCTCTTTCCCTGCTCACGGCTTAAGAATTTCTCCCGCCCCCATATCTCAAAACTTCTCTCATTCATGGATTCCTTATAATTCAATCTTTCCCGCTTCTGCTTCAGATATTCACTGAGCATCAGAATCCACACTCTGTCCTGTTCATATCTCTCCAAATGAGACAAATAATAGTCTACGGAAATCAGCGGATGCAGACGATACTTTAACTCATCCTCATATTCATAATAATCCCTCTCCGGTTCTATCTTCCAGTATTCCCGATAGAGCGCCGGATGCTTACCATTCGTGCCTGAAGCCTTCAAAGGCTTGACTTTTTCTTCTGATATAAGCGACAGGACATACTGATACTGCTGCTCATAAGAAAGGTTACGGCAGGAACGAAGCAGCTCATCAAGTGAAATGCGTTTTCTCATGACTATAGACCATATTCCTTCAATAATTGCTCCTGATACTCTTTCTCCTTAATCTTAACATAATTTACGGTTAAAATACAGTGTACATCTCATATAATCAACTATACTCATACAAAATCGTCACCGTTTACACTCGCAGCCTCCTTAGACATCACCACTTTCTCTTCTTTTTTGACTGGATTGGGAAAATTATTCGAATTTTTCGTAGATTCTACTAGAAATACTGAAGATTGGAATCTATTGGCAGAACACCATTAATCGAAATCAATAGATTAGGTATAATCTACCATGGCAGGCAATTTTAGTCAAGAGAAAATAACATCACTTAACATTATAATCAAAATAACATTTTTGACGATATATTATTTATGATATATTTTTTAAGACAATTGCTTTTAAGAATACTTCTTAAATGTAAGAATAGTCAATTGTCGGGGAAATAAAATATCAGGACAAATAGCACTAATTTACGACTACATGATATCCGGTAATCTATATCAGGCATATCGGTACAGTGCTATATTCATTCAGAATAGCCATATATAAATATATCTTAAATCTGACAAGACAAAAGCATTGAACTTCGTCAGATTTTACGATATACTTATAAGATGATGGAATTCTATAAATATTCGGTACTTTCTCCATTATATTAAGTAGAAAATACCGAAAAATAAAAATAAAGCAAAGTAAGGAAGGACTATTATGATGCAAAAAAAGAAACTGAAATCACTAGCGGTATTCTTGGCAACCGTCTCAGCATCGCTTTTTTTACCCTTAACGGTAAATGCAGATAGTGCTGGAACTATTACAGAAAGTGGAAAGGATCCAACTGACGAATGTACTATTAGTTGTAAAGGGCATACCTTTTCGGGAACAATTGGTACTATTAAAGTGGCTGGCGGCAAACATACAATAATTTTAGATGGTGTAACTATTGATGCAGCAACTGCCAGCGCCGGATGTCCAGCTATTGAAATAAATAAAAGTTCAAGTACCGGCAGAGGATCAACTGTTGAAATAGTTTTAAAAGGACAAAATACACTAACCAGTCCTGACGGTTACGCAGGACTATATGTTCCAACAGGAAATTCCGTAACAATTACGGGTGATGGTTCTTTGGATGTCACAGGCGGCAAGACTGGTGCTGGAATCGGCAGCCAGGGACTAGATGGCGCTGCTGGTGAAATTACCATTGCTACTACCACAGACCCAAGCGATCCTCAAAAAGGAAAAGTCACCGCTAAAGGCGGCGCCACTGCTGCCGGCATTGGCGGCGGCCAAGGCGGTGGCTGCGGTAAAGTTTCTATTCTGAGTGGAAATGTAAATGCAACCGGCGGTGACGGCGCTCCTATTCCAATGGGAGACTCAACATATAATGTTCTTGCCGGCGCCGGCATTGGCGGTGGCGGCGGACAGCGCGAGGGCGGCGGTGGCGAAATTGTTCTTAAAGGAGGAGAAGTTACTGCTATTGGCGGCGCAACTCCACCTAGCAAGGAACGCCGAAACGGTATTGACTGTAAAACTCTCTCGTCTGACGGCGGCAGTGCAAATATTTACTCCAATAGTACAATATCTGCAACTACGAACATAGATAAATTTAATGGCATAGTATGGAAGCTTAATAAAGATAACTTATCAGCAGCTCCTACTAGTGGTGAAGCTTATGGCAGTGCTATCCTTAATAAAAATTTGGAAGCAAACACCTCGCTTTTAATTCGCCCCGGGTGTTCCGTTACTGTTCCATCTTCACAAAAAATATACATGAAAGATGGCAGTTCTATTATCGGGGATAAAGATACAAGTATTATCAATGCAGATAATATTATATCAGAAGGTATTTGTGTAATTTTGGGACCTCAATTAAAAGTGACATTGTCTCGTGAAGTTATTACAGTTGCAAAAGATCCAAATCTTATTTATACAGGTAAAGATTTGACCGACCAGGCTCTGATAGTCGCTCCAACATATACTGCGAATGATAAAACTTATGCGGTAGACACATCTGGATGGACCAGGATTTTTACAATAGATTATATAGAAAAAAAATCTATTGTAGAAGCCGGAACATATGAAGTAACCTATAAAAATCCTAATTATACTGATTTCAAATTAGAGGTTAC
>CANSLW010000049.1 GCA_947647815.1 uncultured Dorea sp.
TTTTGTTCGTCATCACATATTGCTATTCTAATCATATATCAAACCCTATTATTTTATTTTTTATAATACCTATAACCAGAACCAAACAGACCGCATTCATCGCTGCCGAAATATAAACGGCATTCTCCATCTTCCACCCAAAATACATAAGTTCTGAAACTACACAAAAAGACACTGCCGCCCATCGTGCCTTTTTTCGATAACAAACAGCCCAACTATGAATCCACAACAAAATGATATAAAACACTCCCTATTATTCTTACTCATTTTATAAATAAAAGCAACCTTATTTGTCTAAACGGGCATTCTCAATGCTCCAAATGCATTCAATTTAACTATTTTCATTTCTCCAGAAATGTTTAAAACCTGAGTATATCGAAAATATGTATACTATATCAAAAAAAAGCAAAAATATTTGTAACTATTCCACCCACTCTCAGGTTGTATAGTTACAAATATTTTCACAAAAGTATACGCATGCCAGTATACCGGCACATTTATTTTCAGCTCACCAGTTGTTCTGCCAGTGCAACCGCCCGACTGGCGTTTGCAGAGTAGCCGTCGGCTCCAATCATATCCGCAAACCTCTGGTTCACCACCGCCCCGCCAATCATAATCTTTACATCATCCCGAAGCCCGCTGTCCGTAATCTGACGAATCACAGTCTCCATAGTCATCATCGTCGTACTGAGCAGCGCCGACATTGCTATAATATCTGGCTTATACGTCTCGATTGCTTCCATAAAGCGTTCGGCAGGCACGTCAATTCCCAGATCGATAACCCGGAATCCCGCCGCTTGAAGCATTGCTCCGACAAGATTTTTCCCAATATCGTGTGTGTCTCCGGCAACCGTCCCGATTACAACACATCCTTTCCAGAATGGACTTTCCTTTTCCATATTGTCTACAAGATAATCCAGCCCTTTCTGCAACGTCATGGAGCTGATCAGCATCTCCGGGAGAAAATACTCTCCCTCATCGAATAATTGTCCGGCTTCCATCATTCCCGCTGTTAAACCTTCTTTAATGACATAAGAGGGCGTCATGCCGCTCTTTAACGCCGCACTGCACAGCGCAACGATATCATCATCATTTCCCTCGCAGACAGCAGAAGCAATTTTCCTGATACACATGGCTTATTTCTCCTCTTTTCTGATCTCTTCGAATTTGTTACACATGGGTCAGGCGGGCGTGCCTGCACGCACATTTGATCCACAAATTCAGTATGAACGTTTACTTTCATACTTGTCAGCCGCATCCTTCGCCGCCTTACACATCGCCTCCACATTTTCGTATGGAACATTGGGCGGCATTCCACAATCCGGGCTAAGAATGAAAGTTCCATGAGGAACTGCCGCCATACAATTGTCGAATGCTGTCTTATACACTTCTTCTGCCGTCCCAAGCAGCATAACCGGTACGGAAGGAATATCCCCCATAAGGCAGACTTTATCCCCATACTTCTGGCAGACTTCCGGGAAATTACATTCTGACACGTGAATCCCGTCATTTCCTTCCTGGAACAACAGGTCGAAACGGTCGTCCCATTTCCCGCACGCGTGGGCAACTAACCGTAACCCGCATTTCCTGACCTGTTCGTTAAAATATATATTGCTCTCCCTGCAAATCTCTTCATACAGTTTTTTGGAAATGCAGGTTCCGCTCAAAGTCGGCATCGGATTCCATATTACATCCACGCCTGCATCAGCAATCATCTTCACAGATTCTACAATCGGTTCGGTGATCCGCCGAATCACATCTTTCACAAATTCCGGATCCTTTATCATACTTACATAAAAATTACCTACATCCATCATCACAGCCGCTGTAGATGCCGGACTGCTGACAACAGTAAAAATCGGCTGATCCGGATCCTGCTCCTTCATCATCCTGACCGCCTTTATCATGCCATCAGGCTTCAAATCGCGTGCAGCTTTAAAATCATGAAGCTGATTCAGCGATTCTCTTGTCAGAATGACGCTTTCTCCGTTTGTGGATTTTTTCCCGAATTTATCTGTCATCCCCTGTCCTAATGCAGCCGTTATTCCACCGACTCCATTCACCCACAGACCATCATAATCAAAGTGTTTCCGGCAGTCGATCATCGCCTGTGCATATAATTGGGGATTCCCCATAACAGCCCCCATCGGCTTGCCGCTCCACTTTGCCGCAAAAGTATTTGCCACCGGAATAACCGGGATATATCCGGGATATTTGCCGTCTATGGCTTGTAAAATCTGCTCTTTTCTTCCCATGATGCCTCCCTAGAATTATTCCAGAGTGATTTCTTCCTGTGCATTTTTCAGGAATGTATCATCCACATTTGTAGAGTATTCCATATCTTCCGTGATCCATCCGGCAGTCTTGTCCTGCTGTATGATGGCGTCGTATGCCGTAGTCGTAATCGTTCCGTCTACATTATACTCATGATCGTCCAACATCTGCTGTATGGTTGCCGCTTCTACCCCTCTGCCTTCAAAATATGGCGTCAAAGTTTCTGCAATCT
Organism: uncultured Dorea sp.; assembly: GCA_947647815.1. Lineage (GTDB taxonomy): Bacteria > Bacillota > Clostridia > Lachnospirales > Lachnospiraceae > Sporofaciens. The sequence continues at coordinate 2,507 of CANSLW010000049.1, forward strand.
CTTCTGCGCTGTGATTCTGTATCCACAGGATAGCTTTATAGACAGCATTTACGAATTTCTGGCAGACTTCCGGGTTTTTTTCAATATAATCGTCTGTTGCCAGAACAACATGTGTTGTATAGTCTTCTGAACCAAGCACTGCCTTATGAGTCTCTGGATTAGATGTATCCACTAATATATTACAATTCATTCCTAACATATAATCCAACAGTGACCCGCTCGCATAGGAACACTGAATCTGTTCTTCTGCCAGGGCTGCCGCTGAAGCGAACACCTGCATCGTTACGTAAGTTACGTCATTTTCCGGATCCAGGCCTGCCTGGGACAGCGCAGAATACGCAAATGCCCGAGGAGATGATCCCGGTTCTGCCGCTGATACTACTTTCCCTTTCAAGTCTTCCAGGCTCTTCGTACTCGGTGAGCCTACCAGAGACATTCCAATCCGGCTGTTACAGCCTAACAGCATCTTGCAGTTCTGTCCTTCTGCGTTTAACATAGGAACTGCTTCACTTCCAAAGAATAAAAACTGAATCTGATCGGAAAAAAGAGCCGCCGTCGGTGAATCGCCGCTTATCGATGTCAGTTCCACATCCAGTCCTTCTTCCTCATAAAAGCCAAGGGCTTCCGCTATGTACTGGGCTCCCCATACTTCTGATCGATAGGACTCGCCTACCATAATTTTAACTGGTTCTGTTGATTCCTCTTTCTCTTCCTCTGGTTTTGCTGCTTCCTCTTCTTTGGATTCCTGCTTATCCCCGGCTGTATTTTCAGCATTACCGCCACATGCGGCTAAAGACAAGACCATCACAATTCCAAGAAGCGCGCTGATAACTCTCTTCTTCATACTATCTCTCCTTAAATTTTTTATTTATGAACACCCCGATGTACTGACGGGCCTTCATCGCATCCTAATCAACTGGCGGTCTCCATTTTAAGACCAGCTTCTCAATTAATTTCCCTATATTATCCAATATAAGCATCATAATACACATGACAAGAATAACGGACATGACTCTGGTAATATCATAGTTCGCTCCTGCCGTCTGCACCAGGAATCCCAGTCCTTTATTGGTTCCCAGGTATTCTCCCATGATAGCGCCCCCGACAGACGCGCCGATTCCCGAACGCAGGCTGGCGATAATCCACGGCACGCAGGAAGGCAGCGTCACCTTGATTACAATCTGGATTCTGCTTGCGCCCATCAGCTTCAACGTATTGACCAATTCAACATTCACATCCTGAAAACCTGCATAGGCATTAAAAAACACCAGAAAAAATACCAACAATGTGGACATTATTATCTTCGATTTTAACCCAAGTCCAAACCATATCACAAAAAGCGGTCCAAGCGCCAACTTTGGCAATCCGTAGACAGCTACAAATATCGGGTCAAACAGCAGATTCAGAATCTTAAAATTGCCAAACAAAAACGCCGCCGCCACGCCAAGGCTAAGTCCGATCAATAACCCTGCAAGAGACTCAATCAATGTAATTCCAAGATGCAGCCAGATACGGCCTGACACGAATAAATCTATAAAGTCCAGAAAAACATCAACCGGACTGCTGAAAAAGAATGTATTAATTCTCTCTGCCACCGCCAGATACTGCCATAACGCCAAAAAAATAAATAGCACAACGAAAGGCCCGATTCTTCGAACCCATTTTTCCTGTCTCCTTGTCATCTTACCGTACCTCCAGATTCGTTCCCCGAATCATAGCCCCTATCTTACGTTCAAGTCTGGTGAATTCCTGATCATACCGTATCTCGACTACATTTCTGGGGCGCGGAAGCTGTACCGCTATTTCCTGCTGTACCGATGACGGCCGCCGGCTCATAACTACAATACGGTCCGCCAGACTAATTGCCTCCGCAATATCATGGGAGATATAGACGATTGTAAGATTTTTCTGGCTCCATATGCGTAAGATCTCCTGCTGCAGCGCTTCGCGGGTAAATACGTCCAACGGGCCAAAAGGCTCGTCCATAAACATAATCTCAGGATCATGTGCCAGTGCCCTCAGGATAATTGCACGCTTGCGCATACCGCCAGAAAGCTCGAAGGGATATTTATTCTCAAACCCGGCTAATCCGCCTGATTCTATAAGTTGTCTTGCTTTGTCATACCGCTCTTTTTTGGGAACACCGTCCAACTCCGGTCCTAACACAATATTATCAATCACTTTCCTCCATGGCAGGAGCGTCTCTGTCTGGGATATATAGCCTATTCGATGCTTTCCCTGTGTAATAGGATGCCCGTCTAGCAATACTTCACCTTCCGAGGGCTTTAGAATCCCGCTCATAATATTAAGCATCGTCGTCTTGCCACAGCCGCTTGCTCCGACAATCGCAACAAATTCTCCGTTTTTAATATTCAGATCAACCTGATCCAGCGCCTGTAACCTGCTTCCGTCTACTGCTTCATAATAGTGGGTTACACGTTTTAAACTAAGCTTTACCTGTTCCATAATAAACTCCTATAGCAATCTTTGTTATGATAACATTTCAGGTTCATTTTATAGTAGCTCATATGAGCCTTTTTACGCCCTTTTCTGCTATTTTTTTGTCTTATATGATTACATTCACCCTTTGCTGACACATTCTTTTGTATGCCTGCAAAACCTGCTGCCGACAGCGATCTCCGGATGTATGGCAACAAAAAAAGATTAGAACTACTGAAAATTCAGCTGTATCTAATCTTTCTCTCTTTATCTTCCAATTCTTCTATCCACATACTATCCGAAACATATTTCTTAATAATTGAAATATCTCTTATTATAATCTGTTCATATTTTAATTCAACCGCACCTTCATTCTTTAATTGTGCAAGCGCCCGTTTTACCTGACTTCTCGATTCCCCCACCGTACAGGCTAATTCTTCCTGTCCCATCGGAAATATCTCCGGATTATAATCCTTATAATAATAAACATGGCACAGCAGATTGCTGATTCGTGTAATACATGCCCCATCCCGGTATAAGATCTGCGATACCATTAAATAAGAAGAAGTTCTCTTCGCCTGCCTGTCCAACAGCCGTGAAAATCTGCTGTCAGCTTCTCTTAACTGGCGATACTCGTTTCTTTGAAATACAAATCCGGTCACGTCGTCTCTTGCCGCAACCAGCATCTGAATATCATCATATGGGAGCCTTTCACGCGTACTGAATAAAGGAACCACATTCCCTTCATTATACGCCATTAATTGTATATATGAACCATCTGGTTTCCATAACCTGAAATACAGCATACCTGTATCAATATAAATAACCGAATCTTTATTCTTTAAAAAAGGCAGGACATCCGTTCCTTTTTTAAATTTTATTTTAACACCTATTTCTTTTATTTTATTCCGGTACTCAAACATCTCGCCATATTGTACAAATCCAATATAATCCATACGATATCCCCCCGTTACACGAAATAAAATCGCAATAATATAATACTATGATACCAGGGTCAAAAGGTCATGCGTTTCATGCTTGCATGAAAAAGCATGACTTTGGGACCCGTAAAAACATGAAAAAGTAGCCCGATTAGGGCGGATTTTGAATGTTTTTAGGATTGTGAGAGCACAAAGTGCGGAACAATCCGTAGTATCATGGGGTCAAAATACCTTTTGACCCCAACATCATACTATATTAACAGGCAGAAAATCCAATCGTTTATTTGTATATATGACGCTCATTTATATATGATTTCTATTTATATCCTCTCCAACGCTTCATTCGCCCCGATAAGCATCAGTATGACCCCCGCTCTCAACGGCATATCCGGGTCCGGGGTAATCTCCACATGTTCTCCCTCTTTTATCCCCGCCACATTCACCTCATAGGTTCTCCTGACGTCCAGTTCCTTTAATGTCTTTCCAATCCATCTCTTTGGCACGGCTATCTCCACGATACTATAATCCGGCGATAATTCGATCCAGTCGGCAAGATTCGCGGATAACAGGTTCTTCGCAATCTTCCGTCCCATCTCTTTCTCCGGGAACACGATTGCATCCGCCCCTACCTTTCGAAGCACCTGAGCATGCCTTTCATTATTCGCCTTGCATAAGATATAGGGAATCCCCATCTCCTTTGCCTCCAGGACGGCGAGAATGCTGCTCTCCAGATCCTCAGAAGACCCTATTACGATTCCGTCGAAATTCCTGGAGCCCAGTGACTTAAGCAGATCCGGATTACCAATATCCGCCTGCATCGCATAAGTAACCTTATCTGCAATGTCCTGGATGCGTTCTTCATCTTGGTCCACCGCCACAACGTCACAGCCAAGCTGCTGCAAGGTAACCGCAACACTTTCTCCAAAGCTTCCCAGTCCTAAGACTACAAACTGTTTCTCCATAATCTGCCTCCTTCTACCCTACCATAATCTTCTCTTCCGGGAGTCTTCGCACCTGGTCCCTCGGATGGGTTTTCCCTGCAAATGTAAGAACCAGTGTCAACGGTCCCAGTCTCCCGATGTACATCATGACCATAATAATCACCTGGCTGTACCTGCTAAGGTGCGGCGTCAGATCCGCCGTAAGCCCTGCCGTCCCTACTGCAGATGCCGATTCAAAGAGTACATCCACCAACGGGATACTGTCTGGTTCAATCACAAGGATTGCAAGCATTCCTGTAAGAAACGCTGCGAACGCCACCATCACAACACAAAACCCCGTACGGAAATTCGCCGTTGATATCCGTCTTCCCATACACTCCGTATCATTTCCTCCCCGTACAAATGTCGCACAGGCAAGGAAAAGCATGGCAATCGTCGTAGTCTTCACTCCGCCTGCCGTCCCGCCCGGAGACCCTCCGATAAACATCAATAACGCACAGACCAGCTTCGACTCTCCGTTCATTGCTCCCTGGGAAAAAGTATAGAACCCCGCCGTCCTCGTCGTCACCGACTGGAACACCGACGCCATAACCTTCTCTCCCAGGCTCATATTTCCAATAGTATCCGGATTATGGTACTCGGCTAAAAAGATAAAGAACGTCCCGGCCATAATCAGAATCAGTGTCATGATTACCGCCAGTTTGGAATGAAGCCTAAGCCTTGTAAACCGCCAACGAACCGGAACCTCCCGATGAATCAGTTCCTTCGTATTCTCTATGATATCAAACCAGACCGTGAATCCGATACCGCTTAAGATAATCAGCAGTATTGTCGTAAGATTGACCAGTGGATTCACCGCATAATCTGCAAGGCTGTTTTCCCCCAGGATATCAATTCCCGCATTACAGAATGCCGATACCGAATGAAAGATGGAATACCAGATTCCCCTTGCCGCACCGTATTCCGGAATAAACTGGAAGGCATACAGAACCACACCTGCGCCTTCCACCGCAAGAGTTCCTATGATGATCTTCCTCACCAGTCTGACAATACCTCCCATATGCTGTGCTCCATAGGCTTCTTGAAGAACCACTCTCTCCCGAAGCGCAATCCGCCTGCGAAGCAGGAAGAAAAAACACGCCGCACACGCAATTACCCCTAATCCGCCTATCTGAATCAGCAGAAGAAGAACCACCTTCCCGAATAAGGTAAACTGCGACGCCGGCGTAATCGTCACCAGTCCCGTCACACATACCGCTGTCACAGACGTAAACAACGCATCGATAAACGCGATAGGCTGCGTGTTGCTGACCGGAAGATACAACAACACTCCTCCCAGAAAAATCACACTCAAAAACCCAACCGCCGTTATCTGAAGCGTATTCCATCTGACATTCTTCTTACTTTTCATGATTCTGCTGCCTGTTTCCTTTCCTGATTTCACACTTAACGTACCGTCTCATTCGTAATCAGGCAAATCTTCCTGTTTTTCTGCAAAGTTTTGCCTGATATCATCGAGATGATACGCCGTAAATCACCTGTCATCTACTATATCAGAAAAGTGGCAGCTTATCAATTCTTCCACGCATTGTCCCGGAAAAACCATTGTCAAGGTAAAAAATAGGTTATAATAGTAAAAGAAGATTATCAGGCAGGAGGCGGTATCATGGGGATTTTTCTGAATCCGGGAAACGAGGGGTTTCAAAACGCTTTAATCTCACAGATTTATATAGATAAGACAACATATCTTAATCTACATCTCTAATCTCATCCGCAACATACTCGAAGAAATCAAAATCCGCATAATGCTGATGCTTCACCCGGTCTGCACAGGTGATTCCCACCATGGTTCCTGTAAATTCTCCGTATTTACAATATTCATCCGAGAATTTTGTCGTGTCAAAGACTCTGCCGATTTTCTGATAGCTCTCGTCGTCATAGCTCCACTCGAACCAGGACTTTCTGCCTTTGATATAGAGCCGCAGATAGATCGGGCAGTCCTTAACTGGAATTCTGGTGTTCATAAATTCCGTCTTCTCTCCATTTTCCAGATGGATAATAGATATTGCGCTCTGTCCCAGAGTCTCACTGTAATATTTCCTCAGATTTATGTAATTCATGTTATCATAATATAGAATTAATCCTGCACTGTGCTGATGGACTTCCGGTGTGAATTCCATCTTCGTGGTAATCCGTGCATATACACTGGTAAGTTTCCGGGCGAGGATGCTCACCTTATTTAGCGACGTCCGAGACTCCTGCCCCCGGATTCTGACATATCCCGGCCTTGCCTTCACATCTGCGAATCTATGAGGCATGATACGTGGAGAATAATAATAATTGCCAAGTTCCTCCCCGTCAAAGTCGTCAAATGCCGGAATCTTAGGCATAGGGACTTCCATGAGGCCGCTTTCCGGCACTTCCGTCTTCGCCAGATTACTTCCATCCGCCATGCGAAGCCATCCGTCCGCCGTCCACATCATCTTCTGGATCGCCGTCTCCCTGCCGAGCGTACACCGAAGTTCCGGCACAAACGGCCGGGAACACAGATGCACCAGATAGACCTCCCCAGTCGGAAGTTCCACATAACTCCCGTGGCCTGATTTCTGCAGGATCGATTCTGGATTGTAGTATTTCGGTTTCAGATGGTCTGGGTCATGACGCTCATAGGATTCTCCGGGAATGCTTGTAACGATTGGATTCTTCGGATCCTTCTCATATGGTCCCCATACCTTAGCCGAACGGCCCATCGTTACACAATGATTGTACCCCGTGCCGCCTTCTGCGCACATGATATAATAGAAGTCTCCCTTTTTCGTCAGATGAGGCGCTTCGATACATCCACGGTCTGTACCGCCTCTCCATATTCTCTTCGGATAACCGACGATCTCCTTCTTCTTTGGTGAATACTCCACCATACAGATTGCTCCCGGCTTCTCGTATCCTTCCCTGGTCTCCCACTCCAGCGAGACTACATATTTCTTTCCGTCGTCGTCATGGAAGATAGATGCGTCAAATCCGGATGAATGGATATATACCGGCTCGCTCCACGGGCCTTTGACATCCTTTGCTGTAACGACATAATTGTCCACATCAAAATACCGTGCGTTCATGGAATTCATCACACCGTACACCACATAGAAGAGATCCTCTGCTTCGCAGTAGGTCAGGCACGGAGCCCAGATTCCCTTTGCGCTGGGCAGCCTTTTCAAGTCAACCTTCTCGTCATCTGTCAGTACATGAGTATATAATTCCCAGTTTTTCAGATCCTTTGAATGATATACCGGTATTCCCGGAAACCACTCGAATGTTGAAACTGCCACATAGTAGTCTTCCCCCTTCCGGCAGATACAAGGGTCCGGATTAAATCCCGGAAATATTGGATTGCGAATCATATCTCTTTTCCTCCTCTTTCATCGAATCGTTATAGTATATTTATTCCAGAAGTTCCGCTGACAATAAACCCGACATCGCCTGTCGTACCGCCCGCCGCAAGCGCTCCATTGTAATCTGCGGATGTTACATGAAGCATATCGCCTTCTACGGAATATGTCCCGTTCCACCCGTCTGACAGACAGATATCACCGCTGAACCTGATATCCGCCTTCCAGTTTTGACATGGCTTTTCCGAAGCATTCTTTATCGTCAACGTATACTGATAAAATGTTTTTCCTTCTGCTTCCCACTGGTTTGCCAGGGAAGCGGTAACCTCAATCCCATTATAATTGATGACTGCGCTGCCTTTTGCTCCATTGCCGGCGCCATTATAATCTTTGCCGTCTGCTTTGTTATTGTTACTTTCGTTTTTGCCGGAAGCCTCATTCTTCTGGCTGCTTGCACTGCCGCCATCCGCCGCTTCTGTCAGGATATGATACAGCCACTGCCCGGAATCACTCAGCTCCTCCTGCGAGAACCCTGATACTTTATCCACCGTGCTTCTGATCATTGACGAAGTCTCATCCTTATTGGACAGATTCCATGCCACATAACTTACCTTGTACTGATTCATCAGGTCTACCCAGGCGTTCGCCTGTGCCTCGTCGATTCCGCCGTTGCCGCTGGCATCGCAGATTCCGTACTCCGACACAAAAACAGGAAGTCCTGCATCGATTGCCGCTGCCATGGTATTGCGCAGGTCTTCCGTATGTGTTGCCGCATAGAAGTGTAGGGTGTACATAATATTCTCATAACCGGTAATCGGGTCTGCCGCCGCCTCATTCACATACTGCGACCAGTTGGGTGTGCCCACCAGAATCACCGCTTCCGGAGCATTTGCGCGGATTACCGGTATCACTTCTTCTGCGTAAGATTTAACCTCTCCCCAGGAAGTTCCTCCGTTCGGTTCATTGCAGATCTCATACAGTACATTCTCATGACCGGCAAATTCCTTTGACATCTCTGCAAAGAAATGTAACGCTTCATCTTTATACTGATTCGGATTCAAATCAGACAGCACATGCCAGTCTACAATTACATACATGTCCTGATTCGCCGCATACTCCACACCGTTTCGAATCAGCTCTTTTAGCTTCTCCTTGTCACCGTCGGTACAGTAACCACCGGATTCTGCCGTATACATGGCAAGGCGGATGACATTGGCTTTCCAGTCTCTTCGGAACTCTCCAAACAGCTCTTCATTGACGTACTGCGGGAACCAGGCAAGGCCATGCGTGCTGATTCCTCTAAGCTGCACGGCATCTCCATTTTCATCCACAAGCTGTGTTCCCTGAACGGAAAGTTTTCCACAAGTGGACGGCGCAGGAATATCTGATACTGTTTCTTTCTCCTGTTCACTCTCCGTATTCTTCTCTTCATTCTGATTCTTGTCATCATGGTTCTTATCAGTCTGTTTTCCCGATTCCTGGTTCTCTTCTATCTGCTCCGGTTTGTCTTCCTTTCCGCAGGCAGTAAGACAGAGTATGGCTGCTAAAAATATACACAGACAGACCACACACCATCTGCGTCTGTCCTTCATCATCCCGCCCTTAATCATTCTTCCCATCTTTCCTCCATCATCTTTCGCATTCTGCTCCTCGTCATTTCGGCTTCCCGTCATGCTCTCATAGTTTCCATACTTTTCATACCTCTTCTATCCTGACTGTCACCGGCATACCGCTGTCAACCTCACATCTCACATGCAGCCCGTCCTCATTCTGATGCCAGTCCATATCTGCGTTCTCTTCTCCAAGTACCCGCACCGCACCAATCAGACCATGGAAATCCGTTGTAGAATGTTCGCTCTGCTTTGCCATAGAACGGATGATTAACTCATGATTCTCTGGCCAGCGCATCACAATTGCATAGATCTTCCTGCCCTTCGCGGTAAACCGGATATCCTCCCCTGTATACGGAATCTCGTCATTATCTGAGAAATGTCCTTCCGGCAGATTCGTCGGGCCTTCTGCATATTTTCTCCAGGAATATGTCCCGTAGATTGCTTCGCCATTGATCTTAAGCCATGCCCCTATTTCCCTTAAGATCCTCTCATCTTCCGCCGGAATCGAGCCGTCTCCTTTGGGCCCCACATTCAACAACATATTCCCATTCCGACACACAGTCTCAATTAGGCTGCAGATAATCTGCCTGCCCGTCTTATAATCCAACGTATCGGTATAGCACCAGGAATTCTTTGCAATCGCCGTATCTGTCTGCCACGGATACGGAACTGCTTCCCGCAGTCCCCCGCGTTCTACCTCGACAATCCCGCTGCCGAATGCCATGGCGTCATATTTGTAGCAGATTCCAACTTCCTTTCCCCACTCACGTCCGCAATTATAGTAATACGCCGCCATCTTCTTGAATGCCTCGCGGAATGCTTCATGCTGTACCCACCAGTCAAAATAAAGCAGCGCCGGCTGATAGTGATCAATAATCTCGCATACCCGAAGCAGCCAGTCGTTCACATACTCCTCTGTTGGGTACGGCTTGCTTCGAAGCTCCATTGAATCCGGCTCCGGCATGGCAGGCCAGTAGAGATCTCCTCTTTTTAACGGCTCTTTCACATCACTGTCAAATTCCCTGCCATGCCCAAGGAAGAACCAGTGCTCCGCCCTGTGATTCGATGTACAGAAAACCATCCCCTGCCTCTCGGCTTCTTCCTTCAATTCTCCGATAATATCTCTGTGTGGTCCCATATCCCATGCATTATAGCCTGACAGCTTACTTTTATACATCTGGAATCCGTCATGATGCTCCGCTACCGGGAAGATGTACTTTGCCCCGGCTTCCTGAAACAAGCGTATCCATTCCTTAGGGTCAAATTTCTCTGCCGTGAACATAGGGATAAAATCTTTGTATCCGAAGTTCTTCTGCTCTCCATAAGTCTTCCGGTGCCATTCCCATTCTTCTCCCTCTTTGATATACATATTCCGCGGATACCATTCATTAGAATGCGCCGGAATGCTGTAGAGTCCCCAGTGGATGAAGATTCCGAACTTCGCATCGCGAAACCAGGACGGGGCTTGCCAGGCACACAGCGAATCCCAGTCCGCCTGGAATACTCCTTCCTTTGCTCTCTGATTAATCTCATCTAATCTTTTCTGTTCTTCGTCATAGTATCCTGACATCTCTTGACCCTCCCGACAGACATTTGACCTATTACAAAAGCATACAATTTTCATATATTATAGTTGAAAGTATGCGCAAAGTCAAAGACCCAGCTGCGGGAATCAGGCTTCCGCAGGCAAAACCCTGATTACAGTATCATCGAGCCTCTCTGCAAAAAGTTGGATATCACCATTGCAGCATTTATGTATTTATGAAGGGATCTTCAAAACGAAAATAATAAAATAGTTGGACTCCGCTAACCAAACAATGATTAACGGAATCCAACTCTGTAAATAATTCAAGATTCTAACTCTTTTTTACACTATGTCCTAACGCCACCTGCTCCAGATTCGCAGGCAGATTCCTTATTCTCTGTCCCGTGGCGTCCGCTATCGCATTCACGATAGCCGGCGCAACCGCGCAGGTTGCCGGTTCTCCCAGCCCCTTTGCGCCAAAAGGCCCATGTTTCCCCGGGATTTCCAGTACTATCGGTGTTGTCTTCGGCATGTCAAGTGATGTAGGAATCAGATAACTGTCCAGATTACGGTTCATAATCCGTCCCTTATGCAGTTCTACTTCTTCCATCACGGCATATCCTACGCCCATGCTTACACCGCCCCGAATCTGTCCTTCTGCTTCTGCTTTGTCAAAGGCATGCCCCACGTCATGCACGGCAAAGAATTCATCCACACTCACAAATCCTGTGCGTGTATCCACCGTCACCTCTGCCGCCGCCGCTCCATATACATAAGAAAGATAGGCGTCGCCCACTCCGCAGCTTTTGTCATATTCTAACGGCGGCGCCGCAAAATATCCCAACGCATTCAGATGATCACTTGCTGCAAATACATCGCCGATAACCTTCTTAAGCGGAACCCTGTTGTCCGGCTCTCCTGCTGCGATCATCATATTATCCTCAAAGAGTACTTCTCTGGTATGAAGATACTTTTGTGCATAGGTTATCAATTTCTCCCTCAGCTCTCCTACCGCCCGATAGATTGCGCCGCCGGAGAAGACGGTTCCACGGGTGGCTACCGTCGGTCCCGCATCCGTAAGAAATGTTGTGTCCACTCCGCTGTAACGAATCTTTTCATGGGGGATTCCTAATGCCTCATGGACGATCTGTACCACCATGGTACTGCCGCCCTGTCCTACCTCTGCAATACTTGAACAGACAGAGACGCTCCCATCCGCCTGAATAGAAAGCATACCACTGGCGGTATCGATTCCCTGGCCCGCTGCTCCAAAGGATTCCCCTCTGTGAAGCAATGACATCCCCAGTCCTTTTTTACTATACTTGTGAGTCTCATTATACTGCCTGATCGCCTCACGCCGCGCCGGGAAATCTACAGCTTCTTCCAATGCTTCCAGACATTCTGGAAGAGTTACATCCTCCATAATCTGTCCGAATGCCGACGGTTTTCCATTCTCCAGCATGTTTAGCTTCCTGATCTTCATCGGGTCTTTCCCCAGATAAGCCGCTATCTCATCTATCAGCATCTCAGAACAGAAATCCACCTGCGGTGAACCGAAGCCTCGCAGCGCGTCTGAATAAACCTGATTCGTATATACACTCACCGCCTCCGTATCCACGTTGGGAACACGGTATGGACCGGTAGCTTCAATCGCCATACGGCTGGTAACCGGAAATGTCTTACTGGTATAAGCTCCGCCATCCAGTGTAAGCCGGATCCTCATGGCAAGCAGTCTGCCTTCTTCATCAAAACCAGCCTCATAATCGGCAAAAAGCGGATGACGTTTCGTACCTTCCACAATGGATTCTTCTCTGTTCAAAACCACCTTACACGGACGTCCAAGCAGACGGCTTACTAATGCCGCGCGGCTGGACGCCATTGCTATATCATAATTCTTTCCCCCGAAAGACGCGCCTATCGTCGTCAACACAACACGGACGTCTGTAAGCGGGCATCCTAATGTCTCTGCTACCACTTTCCGGATAGGGAACGGACTGTTTACCGGGCAGCGGACCAATGTCTCTCCTGTATATGGATCATAAGAAGCTACTGCCGCCTCCGTCTCTATACAGACATGCTGCACACGGGGAGTTGTATAACTGCGTTTGATCACATGGGGAGCCGCATCAAGCGCCGCCTGCACATCCCCCCTCTTAGTAACATAACATGCAATACGATTTCCTGTTTCATGTACTTTTGGAGCGTCAGGCTCCAAAGCCTTCGTTGCATCAAGAAGAGCCGGCAATTCCTCATATTCGACCCTGACCTTCTCTGCCGCATCTTCCGCATCACTCAGCCTTTCTGCAACTACCAGCGCAACGCCATCACCTATATAACGCACTCTCTCAGGACACAGAACAGGCCGTTCTTTCGGTAAGGACGGGATACCGGGAATATCCTTAGCCGTAATAATCCGTATAACCCCCGGCATTTTGGACGCCTCCTCACTGTCAATGGAACGGATGATTCCACTAGGCACCGTACTGCGGACCACCTTGGCATATACCATTCCCGGCAGTTCGATATCATTTGCATAAACCGCCTTGCCAGTTACTTTCGCTAAAACATCTTTACGTTTATTCATTACACTTTCCTTTCTCAGAAACTGTCCAGACACTTTAACCCTAAAAGTTTCCTATAAAATAAAAAACAGGATGTACATCTTCAAAAAATGTCTTACATCCCTCTACGGCTCCGCTATCACAGCCCACTTTGTATTATTTTAAATTATATCACATATCTTTAAATGATTCTACAGTTCTTATTCTTTATCTTTTGGCAGAAGCAGATTCAGCAAAATCGCCACAAGCGCGGCAACCACTACCGGTGTCTTTGCAAAAATAGTTGCAACCCATGCCGGAGATCCGCCCAATGCGTCTGACGCCTGTACCAGTCCTGATCCCAACGCTACGGCAATCCCGACGATTCCGGCATTTCTCGCCGTAAGTCCGGCACTGCTGATCATACGGATTCCTGTTACTGTAATCGCAGCAAATACGGAAAGTGTAGCGCCGCCCAGTACACACTGTGGAATACTGGTAAGAAATGCCGCGAACTTAGGCACAATACCGGCAACGCCCAGCATAATAGCCGCCAAAGCAGCAATCCATCTGTTTACAACCTTTGTAGTGCTGACAATTCCTACATTCTGGCTGAATGTTACATTCGGAAGTCCTCCAAGAAATGCTCCTACTATATTACTGATACCAAATCCC
>CANSLW010000050.1 GCA_947647815.1 uncultured Dorea sp.
GCATGATACAAGCCATAGACGATATAATACCAAGTTACCCCATGCCAAAAGCCCCATACTATGTTATTGCAAACGTTCTATGGAAGGAGTCACATATATGCCGAATTATCGTTATCACACACCCGACTATATGCGTCGAAGCGGCTGCAACAGACCATCCCAGGCACCACAAGCCTCTGCTCCCTGTTCCCAGCCTGCTGCCGAACCTGTATGCTGCAGCGACAGCGATTATGACGAACTGAATGGTATGCCTCTGGCTATGGCCTACGTGCCGTGGCAGGAATGGCAGGATATCTACGAAGCAGAAAAAGGATTTCACAAAGGAACCATCTTCGAGGAACTTAACAAACCATTTAAAGGATTCGGGATGGGAGGATGTATCAAATGACAGAGAATAAGCCAAATCGCCATGAATTGTTAGAATGGATCAATGTGGTCAGCTTTGCAGTTGACGACGTTAAACTGTTCCTGGATACGCACCCGTGTAACCAGGAAGCATTGGAATACTTTGATGAGTTCAAGAAACAGCGGGTTCATGCCCTGAAAGAATATGCCAAATATTTTGGCCCGCTGACACTTGACACCGCCTGCACTCCGGCAGAATACTGGTGCTGGATCAACGAGCCATGGCCATGGCAGGAAGGAGGATGCTAATATATGTGGAATTATGAGAAACGATTACAGCACCCGGTAAAGATTACACAGACAAATCCGAAGATCGCTCAGGTCATAATCAGCCAGTTTGGCGGTCCTGACGGCGAATTATCAGCATCTATGCGGTATCTGGCACAGAGGTATTCGATGCCTTACAAAGAAGTGACCGGAATCTTAACTGACATCGGCACGGAGGAGCTTGCCCATATGGAGATGATCTGCGCCATCGTCCACCAGCTCACAAGAGACTTAAGCCCGGAACAGCTGGTCGAATCCGGTTTCGATAAATATTATGTCGATCATACTCTGGCTCTCTGGCCAACATCAGCAAGCGGCGCGCCATGGACCGCAACATATTTCCAGTCGAAGGGAGATCCCATCACTGACCTGCACGAAGACATGGCCGCGGAACAAAAAGCCAGAAGTACCTATGACAACATCCTGCGTTTAATCAAAGATCCCGAGATCTGTGAACCTATCCGCTTCTTAAGAGAACGGGAAGTCGTACATTATCAGAGATTCGGTGAATCTTTAAGAATCGTTCAGGATCATCTCGACAGCAAGAACTTCTATGCATTCAACCCAGAATTCCCTCTGGATTTGAAATGTAAATAGACGTATATCAGACCTGCATTCCCAACTGGTACGCTTCATCCATCAGAGGCGTACCGGTTACCAGTCCGGCATCCATCACTTCCGCCGCATAGATTCTTCCTTTAATCTCATACTCCTCCAGATGTTCCACAAAACCGTCCAAATCCCCCAGGGAACGCTGGATAATCTTTTCATCCAGTCCTGCGGAAATAATATAGTATACTTCCTTTTTCCCAAGGTGCTGCCAGATGGGATAGGTTCGGTCAATAAATGTCTTCATCTGTGCACAAATGCCGTAAAAATAAACTGGAGTCGCCAACACCAGTACATCAGCTTCCTGAAACTGCTGCAGCAAAATCGCCATATCATCCTTTTGCACACAGGTTCCGTCATTTCGGAAACACGCATCACAGGCACGGCAGTATCCGATTTCTTTTTCTGCAAGCCGGACTAGCTCCACCTGGTTTCCTGCCGCCAGAGCCCCTTTTGCAAACTGTTCGCACAACGCCTGCGAATTGCCTTTTTTTCTTGGACTACTTGATATAATCAGCACTTTTTTCATAAACACAACCTCCATCGCTTCTATAAAAATATTCATCAAATTTTTGATATAAGTGTATCACATCGGAAAATAATATTCAATAATTGCTTAAGCATCAGACAGGCTAAGAGAAATGGTGTTAAAATTCCTTGCTAACGGGTTTTCCTGTGTTCTGGCCATAACCTACTTCCTCCTCACTTTCCGAAAGAAGATACCGGGACTGGATAATCGACAGATATGGATATTTTGTGGTGGATTTTCGTGAAAGCCTATTCCATCTGGAACGCTATTGTATATTCTCCGAATATGACCAGCAACAGAAATACTACCCCTGCAAGAAGGAACATTGTTTTCCAAGTCCTAAGATATAACAGCAACCGTGAATATGCCCTTTCTCATGGCACAGTACTTTTCCTAGGAACAAAAAAGGTATCCTTGTATGCTTTTTCCAGTTTCAAGAGGGCAATCTTTTTATCAATGCCTCCCGCATATCCAGTAAGGCTTCCATTCCCGCCAACTACCCTGTGGCAGGGTACGATGACAGATATTCCATTGCGTGCCACCGCGCCGCCAACCGCCTGAGATGACATCCTCTCAAGTCCTCTCTTCTTCGCAAGCTGTTTTGCAATAGCTCCATAGGTGACGGTCTGTCCGTAGGGGATTTGAAAAAGAAGATCCCATACCTCATTTTGAAATGTACTTCCTGTAAAATGAAGCGGCACCTTAAAATTTGGCTCATTTCCTGAAAAATATATGTCAAGCCACTTCCTGGCCTGTTCAAATACGGGAAGCTCTTTTTCCTCATTTTCCTTATCAAGATTGAAGGCAAAGTATTTCTGCCCCTCAAACCACAATCCGGTCAAACCGATTTCATCCGCCGCCAGCACAATACCGCCAAGCGGTGAAGCATATTTACTCGTATATTGCATCTTTTAACTCCCTTAGTACCTAATCAATATCTATCAATATCTGCCTGCATAAGCCTTTTTCGCTTCCAACGTCCACTTTTTTACAAAATCCGACTTTGCTTCCGTATAGCCGTCTCTGTTGTATTCATATTGTCTCCATAAATCCAATTTTAGTTGTTCATACTCTTTTGCTGCCTGTGAATGTTCATTCAGATAATCTCTAAAATACAATTCATCGTTATCTCCTGCCCGCCGAAGATGTAGATGATAGACCTTTTCATCAAATCCGTTCTCTGTATATCCCCGATTAAAGGAAACTCGATCAGTATCTGATGACATGCGGATAAAACCATTACATTCGACAATGCAGGAAATATCATCCATATTTTCTGTGGAATCTATCTCTATAAGAATATCTATAATATTTTTCGCCCATATGCCTTTGATTGCCGTACTTCCAACATGACTAATCCGCCAAATCCGATAATCCGAAAGAATACTACACAAAAACTCTTTCATTTCGTTATAATATTCAGTCCATTGCTCATTATGCGGTGTCAGAAAAACAGGAAATAACTTCCACAGTTCGTCCAATGTCATTTCCGACAATGCCTTTCCCATATCATAGTCTATCGGCGTTGCAAAATACATCCTGTCTCCGCCATATTTTTCGATACTCTTCGCATCCGTAATCTTCTGAAACTTCGGCATGTCTTTACTGTCACGCAGCACAGCATTGAAGTCCTTCTTCTCTTCATTGCCCATATCGGTCGCCTCCTGCTTTAATCATACCTTATTCTGACAGGCAATGCAATGAGGCTGTTTTTATTTTATCTCAGCTTTATCATGTGGATGGCATCCTGGATAATTTCCTGAATACTATATATCATGAAAGAGGGCTGCCAGAAATTACAACATTTTCTGACGCCCTCTTTCGTGATAATCTTTTACACCTCTTATTTCATCAATACAAAGACAATTAATGCCGCAACAATTACAATTGCAATTCCCAAGATGATGAGCGGCAGTTTTGACATCTTCTCATCGTCATCATAGCCATAATCATCATCATCATAATCGTCATCATAATCGTCATCATAGTCATCTTCAATCTCTTTGCGTTTCGGCTTCGCTTTTGATTTTTTCTTCTTTCCATCACCTACGGCAAGCATCTCATCATAAGCCTTGCGCATCTCTTCCTCACGTTTCTTACGGACACTTTTAGGTGGTATATTGGAATATTTTTGTTCTTCTTCCTGATCCTCATCATCTTCTCTGCTCGCTATCTTCTTCTGGGGAACTTTGAATTTCTTCTTACAATTATAGCATAAGAGATAATTAGGGTCTTTCTTGCCGGGTTTTAATTCCTGACCGCATATTGGACATTTCATCAGAATATGTTCCTCCTCTTAATGTAATATGATTGCGGTTTTTTTCAATATTATCGCAATTCCACGTATACGGTCATTATACTACATCCGACACAAAATAGCAAAAAAATTTTCGGAAAATCATACATCAAATTTGTTACACATGGGTCAAGCGGGCGTGCTTGCACGCACATTTGACCCACAAATTCAGTATGAAAGTTTACTTTCATACTTAGTTACCCTGTAAAATGCCAGCGTAAATACGATTCCTTTTGCCATCGATGACAGAGTTAATGCCCACCAGATACCGTCTAACGCCAGCGCTGTACTGCACAATACAACTGCCAACGGTATTCTTAAACTAGTCAACAGAATACTGATGATACTACAGAGTTTTGTCCGGCCAAGACCCGATAGTGCGCCTACCGTCATCAGTTCGATACACATGAAAGCTTCTCCTACTCCAAGAATCCTCAAATAATTCACAGATACCTTGATTGCTTCTTTTTCATGAAAGAAAATACGCGAGAGCGGTTCCGGAAGCAGAATAAATACTGCTGTAATCAGCCCGCCCCATATCACAAGAGTCCAGAAAGAGATACGATATCCTTTTCGCACCCGTTCCATCTGCCCTGCACCATAATTCTGTGCGGCAAATGCATTGATGGCAGCTGCAAATCCGTCTGCAGTATTCCAGGAAACTGCTTCTACTTGTCCGCCTACCCTCTGGACGGCCACAGCCGCCGGACCAAATGCCGCCCCCATTCTGGTTAACACCATAGATATCATACAATATACTGTGCCCTGTAATGCCGTAGGCGTGCCAATCCTGAACACTCCCTTATAGTACTTTCCCTCAGACATTCTAAAAAAACGCATCCCTGTCAATATATTATCCGAACGACTGATACAACCAATTACCAGAACCATCATTACTATAAACTGGGCTGTAACCGTAGCGGCTGCTGCCCCTATTACTTCCAGTCTTGGAAATGGACCAATCCCAAGTATCAGGACCGGATCCATAATCATATTAATCACAAGTCCCAAAAAATTCGCCCAAAGAGGTGTCTTAGAATCCCCCTGCGCCGTATAGATACCCGTCAGCACTACTGACAGATAAGAAAATAAAATCAGCCCGCATGTAATCCGCATGTAACTTACCGCACTGTCCACAGTCTCTATGTCACCTAAGTGAAACAGACCCACCAATCCTCTTGTATTGATGATACAGATCATGGCAAACACTATTCCGAACAAAACCACAAGCTGCAATGATGCCTTAGCGTACTCTTTTGCTTCATCTCTTTTTCCACGCCCAAGAGACTGGGCTGTAAGCACCTGTCCTCCCATTCTCGCCAGTGAAGCAAATCCCTGGGAAAGCCACACATACATACCGCCTACCCCCACTCCGGCTACCACTTTCGACCCCAGCATCCCAATCCACGCCATATCTGTAATACTATAGACTGTATTCAAAAAAGACGATGCCATAATCGGCATCGCCAGTGTCACTAACGACCTTAATATAGGTCCTTCAATAAGGTTAACCTGTCTATTCTTTTTCATACTCCGTTAATTAGAGCCACTTCCAAGCACTACTTCTACATCCTGGCTCTTATACTCACCATCATTACCTGGTATCTCTATCGTCAGAGTCACAGTCTCTCCTACTCTGTAATATTGAAGCTGTTCCTGAAGTGACTCCATACCAGTAACAGTAGTTCCGTTCAATGCAGTGATTACAGACCCTTTCGTAATTCCTGCCCGGGCAGCTCCGCCTCCTTTTATGCTCTCTGTAATATACACGCCTGTCGGCATACTGTACATCTGTGAAATATCCTGTGATACATCTTCACCACGGATACCAATATATCCTCTTTCATCTTCTGCAACTTTTGTCCTTGTCTCACGATTCATCAGGTTCTCAATCGTATCTTTTGCCTCTGAAACAGGAATTGCATACCCCATGCCTTCTACCGCATCCATTGCAGCTTTAGCCGTATTAATTCCAATAACTTCTCCCTTGGCATTCAGCAGCGCGCCTCCACTGTTTCCCGGATTAATCGCCGCATCAGTCTGAATCAGGCTGCTGTCAATACCATCAATGCTTCTGCCGGTAGCTGAGATGATTCCTCTGGTAACAGACTGTCCGTAACCAAGAGCATTTCCTATGGCAATGGCTTCCTCACCTACCTGGATCTGTTCAGAATCCCCCAGTGTTGCCACAGCAATCTTCTCCATTGTGCTGTCTTTAATCTTGTCTAACTCTACCGCTATAACAGCAAGATCCTTGCCTGCGTCCGTTCCCTTCACATTCGCCTCTACACTTTCTTCATCTATAAAAGAGACTGTCAGGGTATCGCTGCCCTCTACTACATGGTTGTTTGACACAATCAGCAGTTCCGTATCATTCTGTCCGATAATAATACCTGAACCGGCGCTCTGGCTCTCTCTCTCCTGGATACCTCCGAAGAAACTCTGTACCTGTTGGACACTCATATTCGTAATAGAAACTACGGATGGCATCACGTTACCCGCAATGTCAGCTACATCAGACTTTACTGAACTGTCAGTAGAAGTTGTAAGCTTTGCATTTCCCACAGTCTCTGTCCTCTTTGTATCCTTGTCCTCACTCTTTGTTCCAAGGAACTTTCCTGCAATGATATTGCTCGTCTGGAATGCGGCGCTTGCTGTTACTCCAAATATCAGACCAAGACATATGGTCTTGATCCACTTCGGCACGCCTCTCTTCTTATGTGGCGGCCTCTGCTCTGAATTGTTCTGCGGATTTGAATCCTGTCCCGGTGTATAATAAGTATATTGGTGATCCATAATAACGACTCCTTTCATCTTGCTTCTTCTATCCGTTTCTGATTAGTAGTCTACCGCCAAATTGTGTTCAAACTGTGACAGAACCGTGATAAAATCATTAAATGATATCCGCCAATTCACTTCTGATTGCTTTCTCATCTCCATGAAGGGAGCCTTGCACCATCTCCGGCTTTCCTCCGCCTCTGCCGTTAAAAACCGAATTAATCTTCTTGCACACAGGACGCACGTCTTCGCTCTTACTGCCGATCACGTAACGATATCCTTCTTCCTGTGTTCCCGCAAATACAGCACACATCTTCGCCCCCTTATCAAGCAGAAGGTTCATCAACTCCCTTGGTTCATTTCCCGAAAGATCAGAGTCAAATATGATGGTCACTTCCTCATCTACAGAAATCTTGGCCGCACGGTATGCCAGTATCTTCTGCTTCAAAGATGCCACCGTCCCTTTCACGCTCCCCAATTCTTCTTTTAGATGAGACACTGCATCTGCCACTTCGTATTCTTTCACACTGAGAAGGTTTGAGATTGTTTTGGTATTCTCATCTTTAATCTCATAATCGTTAAGAGCACGAAAACCACAGAGCATCGTAATCCGTTCTCCACCTTTATAGTTGACCATGCTGACCAGCTTAATCAGTCCAATCTCCCCTGTTGCAGACAGATGAGGCGCACAGCAGGCACACACGTCACACCCTGGTATGGTTACAATCCGTACCTGTCCTTCAATCTCAATTTTGCTCCGGTAAGTCAGGGACGCCAGTTCTTCCTTAGAAGGATAGGTGATTTCCACCTTCCGGTTCTGAAATACGATTCTATTTGCTTCCAGTTCTATCTCTTTTAATTCTTCTCTGGAAATAGGTCCGTTAAAATCCATAGTACAGTAATCACTTCCCAGATGGAATCCCACATTCTCATATCCAAATCTTCCATGAACAATACCGGATATAATATGTTCCCCTGTATGCTGCTGCATCCGTTCAAAACGTATATCCCAGTCAAGCCTTCCTTTCACGGTAGCACCCACCTCAAGAGGCATAGCCATCGTGTGATAGATCGTTCCATCCTTCTCCTGCACATCCAAAACCTCTGTCCCGCCAAGCCATCCTGGATCTGCATACTGCCCTCCCCCTTCCGGGAAGAATGCCGTCTGGTCTAGTACAACCTCATATCCTCTTTCTGTCTTCTCACAAGCAAGTACACAGGCTTCAAATTCCCTCATGTAACCATCCTGATAAAATAATTTCTTTGTCATCTTTTTATCCTCTTACTGTCTTACATTCTCTCTGGCGCTTCAAATCCCAGTACGTCTATACATGCTTCCAGTACTCTCTTTGTAAGCATCAACAGCGCTATATAACTTTTCTGTTTTGTCTCATCTTCCTCCGCAAGGATCTTGGTCTCATGATAAAAACGATTAAAAGCATTTGCAAGGTCATAGATATAGGAACAGATCTTATGCGGCGCAAGATCTACATATGCACTCTCCATCACATCACTATATTTTGAGACTTCAAGCATCAATGCTTTCTCACTCTCATTGTGGGCGCTCTTCACCTGGATTCCTTCAATTATCCTTCCATCTGCCTGATATTTATTCAAAATAGATTTGATACGTACAATCGTATACAGAATGTACGGTCCTGTGTTCCCTTCAAAAGAAGTAAACCGATCCACATCAAACACATAATCCTTGGACGCCTGATTAGACAAATCACCATATTTGATTGCAGACATACCTACAATCTTTGCAGTCTTCAATGCTTCTTCTTCTGCAACAGTACGATTCTGCGCAATCTTCTGATACATCTCTTCTTCTATCTCTGCAATCAGGTTCTCCAGGCGCATTACCCCGCCTTCTCTGGTCTTAAATGGCTTGCCGTCTTTGCCATTCATAGTTCCGAATCCTAAGAATTCAAGCGCCGTCTGTTCTGGTACAATCCCCGTTTTTCTTGCTGCGCGGAATACCTGCAGAAAATGCAAGTCCTGACGCTTATCCGCGATATAAATAATCTTATCCGGTTTGTAATCCTGTTCTCTCTGAATCAGTGTTGCAAGATCTGTCGTTCCATAAAGCGATGCACCGTCAGATTTCTGAATCATACACGGCGGTATCTCCTTCGTATCAGATTCCTCCTGTACATCAATCACCAACGCCCCCTGGTCAATATGGGCATATCCTTCTTTCTTCATCCACTCTATCATATCCGGAATATAGACTTGCGCATCTGCCTCTCCCTTCCACAAATCAAACTCCACATTCAGATTAGCATAATTCTTCTTAAGATCTGACACTGACACATTCATGATATGGTTCCAGATGGCCCTGTATCCTCTATGTCCGTTTTGGAGCAGATAGGTTGCCTGCAGCGCCTCCTCACGGTATCCTTCATCCTCTTTCGCCTTACCGCTCGCCGTAGGATAGATCTCTTCTAACTCTCCTATGGTAAATGGTGCCTTGGCAGGATATTCTCCCTGGAATTCATCGTCAAAATACGGCAGCTCCGGCTGGCGCTTACTCAATTCTGTGATAATCAGTCCCATCTGATATCCCCAGTCTCCCAGATGTATGTCTCCTAATACCTTATGGCCCATCTTTCTCGCAATCCGCTTCACGCTCTCACCGATGATGGCAGAACGCAGATGTCCTACATGGAGAGGCTTTGCCACGTTCGGTCCGCCATAATCTACAACGATCATCTTCGGTTCTTCTGTCACTTCCAGCCCCAGATTTTCATCCGAAGACATCTGATTCAGATAATCCGCCACATATTCTTTCTTAAGCTTCATATTAATAAATCCTGGATTCACAGCATTTACTTCTTCGAGGCATTGGCTGCCTTCTAACTGACCCACTACATCATTAGCAATCATAATAGGTGCCTTCTTATATGTTTTTGCCCCTGCCATCGCGCCGTTACACTGATACTCACAGAGATCTGGCCGGTTAGACAACGTTACCTTAGCATATTCCTTACTGTATCCTGCCTGCTCAAAGGCTGCCTCTAACTCTTCAGCAATAAGGTCAATTACTTTTTTCATCTCTTATCTCCTCCTATGCTTTTTCTGATATACAGATATCCCAGTCATCCAAAAATCTTAGCTGACAATGATATACACAAAGAAGTCAGACCTCTGCGACTCACAGGAATCTGACCCCTTGAACTCTCTCTTAACTTCTTTACATTGTAGAATCCTCATATGCATTCTTCAAATCTGCCAACGCTTCCTGAAGCAAAGCGTCCGACTGTGCCGCCTCATGATACGCACCTTGTGTCTCCTCCATAAGCGCCTGCACATCTTCATGCCCGGCAATCACCTGGATATAAGACTTTACTTTCTCATCATCTACTGTGGCGCTGACCTGATATCCTTCCGAACTATCCTCTGTAACATACAACGTCCCAAGTCCTGGTACCTTTGTATAAATATCCTTGATCTTCATATTGTATCTGGCAAATACCACATATGTACCTTTATAAATTCCCTGTTTTGTATAAATACTCACATCCTCGTAAGCATCCACAAAACTGGCTTCTTCTTTCTGCTGTTCATAGTATTCTCTCACAGCATCGTTAATCTCCGGATACTCTTCCCTTCGGAGCGGATTCAGCGCCATAATCTCACATCCGGCGTTTTCCTCATTCACCTGGTCAGAGCTTGTCTTTTGTGCTTTCTGGACTTTTGCTTCAGTAAGGTTCGACCCGGCCACCGCCGCCACCGCAATCATTAATATAGACAGAATAGCAAACATAACACCTTTCCTGCCTCTTTTGCAAGCAACTGCGCAGCCTTTTTTCTTCCCTTCCATAGGCTACCTCCATATGCACTTGAAAAATCTACCCATACGAGTATAAAAATACACACCCGGGCGGATTCGAACCGCCGCTCCCGCCTCCGGAGGGCGGTGCTCTATCCCCTGAGCTACGGGTGCATAATCTCTATCTGCCAATTATAACATGTCCGGCAGATACACAATATGAAATTGCAAAAGTTATATTACCATATTTATCAGAAAAAGTAAAGGAAATGATATCGACATTTCTCACATTTCCTCAACTTTTTTATTTTAAGCTTTATAGGAGTAATTTCCTTTTCTTTCTGTCGTAATAATAAGCGCGATTAGACAGTACTTCTTCCGCGTCTACCTGAGTTTCGTTAATCTCTGCCACAAGCCCGCTTAATTCCTCCTGGCCTGGCGCGGCGCTTTCAGGCACAATGATTACTTCATGTACACTGCTTGGAAGTACATAGTAATTCTCTCCCAGATACTCTCCTATTCCCACAAGCCGGTCTTTATATAACATCACTGCCGCGCCGTAACTGCGAATCCGATTGCTCAGGACATACATGGCGTCTTCTTCCTGCAGTTCTTCTACTCCCAGCAATTCCTCTAACACAGCCTTCATAGTTTTAAACTCATACGGGAGAAGCTTTCTGGTATTCTCACAGGCTTTGCCATAGACCTCTTTCTCCGTCACGTCCCATATCCTGAGATGCTCATCCGTTACCAGCATGGACGCCATGCCAAATGAACTCACCTCCAACAGCACATAAAATACTATCGCCAGATCCAAGTATTCTTCATAAGGCACTTCCTTTAACAGTTCTTTATTCGCCTCCCGGTTCACCACATGGTAAACAATCTTCTTTTTCATCTTTTCGTAATCTTTTATAGACTCACTCTCAAAAGAATGCTGAAAACGCACCTCTTTGTATAATCTCAAGATATCCCCTGCTATGTTTTCTATGGTACTTCCCGCCTGAAACTGCTGGTAATATTCTTCCAGATAAATAGTAGGGAAAATATTGATTCCTGTCTCGGCAATTGTCAGGCCATGCCTGGATGTACCATTATTCTTAACTGCAGAATGAATGCACACTGTTACATTCTCCTTGACCCCCTCCTTTACTTTCACTTCCACCTCACGTATAAACTGATAATATGTCATTCCTCTCCTTTCTTCATCAGCAGCACATGATTTTTCATGGAAAACGGCAGGACTTCTGCCCACGACATTAATTTAGAACATGATAGATTCATTGATAATTATTATGGTAGGTATAATTATAAAAAAGTCCTGCATCAAATGCAAGACTTTTCCTTCGACTTATTATGACAAAACACTATGCTCTGGACAAATACTGTCCTGTACGGGTATCAATCTTAATCTTCTCTCCCTGTTCAACGAACAACGGAACCATAACCTGCGCGCCTGTCTCAACAATAGCCGGCTTTGTAGCGCCTGTTGCCGTATTTCCTTTTACGCCCGGCTCAGACTCAGTGATCAGAAGCTCAACCGTAAACGGCGGTTCGATAGAAAATACTTTGCCCTGATAAGACTTCATCGTAACCATCTCATTCTCTTTTACAAACTTAAGAGAGTCGCCTACATCATCTTTGCCAACCGGTGTCTGCTCAAAAGATTCCATATCCATAAAGTAAAACAAATCACCGTCGTTATACAGATACTGAACATCTTTTCTCTCAATAAACGCTTTCTTTAAAACATCCTTAGACGGGTTAAAAGTTCTCTCAACCACACCGCCATTAATTACATCTTTTAACTTTGTACGGACAAACGCTGAACCCTTTCCTGGTTTTACATGTAAGAATTCCAGACATTCATACACCTTTCCGTCAATCTCGTACGTGGTACCTTTCTCAATATAAGCATCTGCCATTCTATAAATCCTCCTTAGCCGCGCCATATGGCACATTAATTAGTTCTTTCTTTTATCTTTTCTAATTCTATAATAGATTCCGTCACATTTCAACCCTTTTTTGCCAGACTCCTCTTATAGAAATGCAGGACGATTCTCTCCAGATAGCGTTTCAGCACAATCTGTATCTCCTCTTTCGGATGGATTGGTTTCACCAGAATGTTACGGATTCCGGAGCGTTTTGCTCCCCACACATCGGTAAAAAGCTGATCTCCGATGAATAACGTATTACTCTGATCTGTCCCCATGATTCCCATAGCCTTGAAATAATTCTTTACCGATGGCTTATGGGCATTGTATACATAATTCACCTGAATCTTTTCATTAAACATCTTCACCCGGGGTTCTTGGTTATTCGATATCAGACAACATTCAAACCCAATCTTCTTAAGACGCACAAACAAAGCCTCTGCTCTCTGATCTGCCGGCGCTCCATGTGGAACCAGTGTATTATCAATATCAAAGATCAATCCTCTGATTCCCTCATTATACAGTTTTTCAAAATCAATGACATATGTAGATGCCACATACCTATCAGGAAAAAACATATCAAACATTATTCTTCTTCCATCTCCAACAAACGCTGAACTAGTTCTTCACATACCTGAAGCACCGTCTTGTTATCAGTGTTAATTACAATATCTGCTGCCGCTTCATATTTCTCACGGCGCTGTTCCATCAACTCCGAGATTCCTTTTACATTCTTTCGTCCATTTAACACCGGCCTGTCGTCACTGTCTTTCACACGCTCATAGATAGTTTCCGGGCTTGCAGTCAGAAGCACGACTCTTCCGTTCTTCTTCATCTCTGCCACATTACGCTCTCTCAAGGCAGCGCCGCCTCCACAGGAGATAACCGTATTTTTATGGGACTGCATCTCGACCAAAAGCCCTGTCTCCAAATCACGGAAATATTCTTCTCCATAAGTAGCAAAAATATCCGGAATACTCATTTCTTCCCTCTCAGCTATTACCTGATCCATCTCAATGATCTTCATAGCAAACATCGTGCTTAAATATTCAGAAATCGTAGACTTTCCTGCCCCCATAAATCCAATCAATACAATATTGTAGTCGAATAATTTTCTTGCCTGGATTCTCTTACTGTTCTTTAAAACACATCGGAACACATCATAGATCTCTTCTTTATATTTATTATCCGTAAGCTTCGCTTCCAGTCTGTCCTTCTGCTTCGCTTCCTGCTGTGGCTGTAAAATCGGCATTCCATACTCTTCTTTATATGCCATGATTTTCTCAATAATAGAATTGCGTTCTACCAATGCGTCAATAATCTTGTCGTCACACAGACCCAGTTGTTCTCTGTACATTTCCAACTTGTTCATCTCTTCTACTCTCCTGTCTTCATCGCATTTTACAAACCCACCTTTTGCTATGCACTCGTGTATTATACCAGTAAAACCAGCATTTCGCAAGATTTTTTATTTGCCGTAGTTGTATATTTTCACTAATCAGAACAGAATCCATAGATAGAATCTATCAACTTTAACAAAAACATGAATTTGTTTTAAATTTAACGATACCTTATAATTTCAGTATAAACAAAACCACCCAAAACGCTATGAAAAGAGAATCAAACGGAGGAATTCATAATGAAGAACAATTTTCCACATGTCTTTTCCCCTCTTCAGTTAAAGGGACTGACTTTAAAAAACCGTGTAGTCATGATGCCCATGGGAAGTGATTTTGCCGGTCCTAAAGGCGAATTAACCGATGAGCACATCAAATACTATGAACTGCGCGCCCGCGGCGGCACAGGCCTTATTATTGTCGAAAATGTCTGTGTCAAGTATCCGGAAGGTTCTAATGGAACGACGCAGCTGCGCCTTGACAAAGACTGCTATATTCCACGTCTTTTCACCCTGACGGAAAGCTGCCACCGCCATGGCGCCTGCATGGGTGTCCAGATTAACCATGCCGGCGCCTCAGCCATGGGATCCCGTATCGGTATGCAGCCAGTATCTTCTTCTTCCTTACCCTCAAAACCAGGCGGAGAGATTCCAAGACCACTTGGCAGGGAAGAATTAGAAAGTATTGCTAAGGATTATGGCGCTGCCGCCAGACGTGCCGTGAATGCCGGATTCGACTTGGTAGAGATTCATGCCGGACATTCTTATCTAATCAGCCAGTTCTTATCACCAACCATGAATGACCGTACTGATGAATTTGGCGGATGTGCCAAAAACCGCGCCCGCTTCTGCCGTATGGTCATCGATGAAGTCAGAAAAGCTGTTGGTCCAAGAACCCCGATTTCTCTTCGTCTCAGTGTTGATGAACTGGTAGAAGGCGGAAACACCGTGGAAGATTGTCTGGAATACCTGGAGTTCCTGAATGAGGAGGTCGATCTTTTCGATACTTCTGCTGCTCTCAACCCATCCATACAGTATCAGATTGATGCCAACTATCTGGAAGATGGATGGCGTTCTTATATGGCAAAGGCTGTACGGGACAAATTCAACAAACCGACTATCGCCATCGGTAACATTCGAAACCCACAGGCCGCAGAAGACATCCTGGCAAGAGGAGACGCTGACTTGATTGGAATGGGCCGCGGACTGATAGCAGATCCCGACTGGTGCAACAAAGCCAAATATGGTAATGTCTGTGACATCCGCAAATGTATCTCATGTAATGTAGGATGTGTTGGTAACCGTATCGGCGGCAACAAACCTCTGCGCTGCACCATTAACCCTGACCTTGTAAACGGAGAATCCTATAAGAAGAAACAGATTAACAAACCTTGCAATGTCGTCGTCGTAGGTGCCGGAACAGCCGGACTGGAAGCCGCCTGCACCGCAGCAGAAGTCGGATGCAGCGTTACCCTCCTTGAAAAAGAAGACCATGTGGGCGGCCTCTCCGTGGAAATCTCCAAGATTCCCGCCAAAAAGAGACTTGCAGACTTCCCTGCATATCTAAAACACCGTGCATCTGCCCTTTCGAATCTTACAATCAAGACGAGTATCAATGCAACTGTTGATATAATCAAAGAATATCATCCGGATATCGTAGTCAACGCCACAGGTTCTGTTCCCCTTCTTCCCCCGATAGAAGGACTTCATGAGAACCTGAATCAGGACGGTTCTGCCGTATATTCTATTCTGGATATGATTGCAAATGTCAATAATTACCCAGAAGATTTGACTGGAAAGAAAGTCGTCGTTGTAGGCGGCGGAGCCGTCGGACTTGATGTTGTAGAATTCTTCGCGCCACGCAAAGCTGAAACAACAATCATAGAGATGCTTCCTGCCATTGGAAACGGTCTGGACGCTTCCTCTACTTCCGGCATGAAAGAATGCATGGAAAAGAATCATGTAAAGCAGATGGTTAATACTGCTTTGATGAAAGTCAATCCACACTCTTTCTTGGTAAAATATGATGGAAAAGAAGAGGAGCTTCCATTCGATTATGGTTTCGTGTGCCTTGGAATGAAAGCAAATGCGCCTATTTGGCATGATATTGAAGAAGGCTTTGAAGGCGAAAATGTAGAAATCCTGAATATCGGAGATTCCGTTCGTGCAAGACGGATAATAGACGGAACCGACGCCGGACGCCATATGATGCTAAATACATTAGAAAGACTGGATTATATGTAAAATTTTTCCTTCTGTGCATTGGCAATGGATTTTCAACTGCAAAGATAAAAAATTCCCCTCTTTACGCTATTTTGTACGGAGGGGAATTATAATGTAAAGATGATGAAAAATATAAGGACTTAAAAATCTCTAAGTGTCCTTCCTACATCTTTCTTGAATTTTTCCCATGCTTCTTCGTCTTCTACGAAGTATTTGGGGCATATCTTTTCTGTTACGTCGTAGTGGCGGATTACGGCATTTTCGTCTAATTCAAATTTCATGCACAGCCAGGCACATTGATACGGTATCTATCGAATGCTGTCATCCGGACGAGACAGGCAAATTCAA
>CANSLW010000051.1 GCA_947647815.1 uncultured Dorea sp.
CGTGTCAACTATTGAAAGCGCCGTGTACCGAACGGTACGCACGGTGCTGTGAGAGTCTCCTACTCGATGCTAAGCTAAAAGCCCGTGAACGTCAGCGTTTGCGGGTTTTACTTATCTAAAAGAGAGTATGAAGAATTGTAAATGGAGTGGATTTTTAAGGACATGTCGAGTATAATAATGACAGAAAAAGTGTGGCTGCTTAACAGACATGGAGCAGGCAGGCTCAGGATAATAAAGTATTATTTATGATTAGAGAGGAAATATTATGGGAATTACATTTAATGAAGAAGCTGGGATTTTTAAGATTGATGCTCCGGATACCACCTATATGCTTGGTATCTTTGATGATGAGAGATTCGTGACACATCTGTATTATGGGAAGAGAATTGTGGACACGGATGTCAATTATCTGTATGGTCCAGTGTATCAGGTGAGGCCGTCAGTGCTGCCGGGTCAGGCAGGACGGATCATGGATACGATTCCATTCGAATATCCGACTTACGGCTGTGGAGACTATCGTGAGCATTGCCTGGAAGTGGAGACTTTGGAAGGATACCATGCCTGTGATCTTCGCTATGAGGCTCACAAGATTTATCCGGGGAAACCGAAACTTGTGGGGCTGCCGGCAACTTTTGAGAAGGAAGAGGGAGAGTGTACGACACTGGAACTGATTTGCCGGGACAAGACGTTAAATCTTAAGGTGACGCTGCTGTACACAGTATTTGAATATCTGAATGTCATTACGCGTACAGTTCTTCTTACGAATGAAAATGAGAAGGTAATTTATATAAAAAGAGTTTTGTCAGGATGTCTGGAGTTCGATCATCAGAACATGGACGTGTTGACCCTCCATGGAAGCTGGGAGAGGGAATGCGGACCAGTGCGCACTCCGCTTCGTCAGGGTAAGGTTACGACGGGAAGTACCAGAGGGGAATCGGGACCGACAGATAATCCCTTCCTGGCAGTGCTGGACTCTTCTGCCACAGAGGATGTGGGGGATGTATTTGCCATGAACCTAGTGTATTCCGGCAATTTCCTTGGGGTTGCGGAAGGTCATCATTTTCGCGGATCACGGGTTGTTATGGGTATCAATCCAACGAATTTCAGCTGGAAACTGGAACAGGGTGAGTCATTTACGGCACCAGAAGTTGTGATGGTTTATTCTGATCAGGGACTGGGTAAGATGAGCAGGACTTTCCATGATTTGTATAGAAGACATTTGATTCGTGACGTTTACCCAGATACCTCAAGACCGGTCCTGATTAATAACTGGGAGGCTACGTATTTTGATTTTACATTTGAGAAATTGACTGAGATTGCGGCGGAAGCAGGGAAATGCGGTATTGAACTATTTGTATTGGATGACGGTTGGTTTGGAAACAGAAATGATGAGAAGAGAGGATTGGGCGACTGGTTTGTCAATGAAGAAAAGCTACCGGGAGGAATCGGGCGTCTTTCGTCAGAGATTAATAAACTTGGATTGAAATTCGGCCTGTGGATTGAGCCTGAGATGGTCAGCCCTGACTCGGAATTGTTCCGGACGCATCCGGATTGGGCAATCCAGATTCCAGGTAGGCATCGATCCTTATTCCGCCATCAGTATGTTCTGGACTGGTCCAGGAAAGAAGTAAGGGATTATATCTATGATATGATCCATAAGGTATTATCCAGTGCAAATGTTGAGTATATCAAGTGGGATATGAACCGGACTTTGACAGAAACGGCGTCTGCGGCGCTGCCGGCAGACCGGCAGGGAGAGTTGTGCCACCGCTATGTACTGGGAGTCTATGAGATCATGGGCAGGTTGAGGAATGATTTCCCGTCATTATTATTGGAAAATTGCTCCGCAGGTGGTTCGCGTTTTGATCCGGGCGTGCTTTACTACAGTCCTCAGATATGGGGGTCGGACGACTCAG
The DNA here is from genome assembly GCA_947647815.1 of uncultured Dorea sp. Taxonomy (GTDB): domain Bacteria; phylum Bacillota; class Clostridia; order Lachnospirales; family Lachnospiraceae; genus Sporofaciens. The sequence continues at coordinate 1,917 of CANSLW010000051.1, forward strand.
ATGCCATAGAGAGAATCCAGATTCAGATGGGGGCATCCATGTGCTATCCGCTTTCCACAATCGGCGCACATATCAGTGCAGTGCCCAATCATCAGACTGGCAGGATTACATCTCTGGAGACGAGAGGATATATCGCCATGGCGGGAACTTTCGGATACGAGCTTGATATTACGAAGATGAGTGATGAGGAGAAGAAGACAATTCGTGAACAGGTGGATATTTATCACAGATACAACTTGCTTATCAAGGATGGGGACCTCTACCGTATAGGCGATCCTTTTGGAAACCGTGATTATGCGTGTTGGATGAACGTGTCCAAGGATAAAAAGGAGGCACTGGTGACGTATATCCAAACCCATGCGCTTCCGGGATTTTTCGGTTCGGCGAGGAAGCTTCGTCTGAAAGGACTTGAGGAGGCGAGTATCTATGAAGTCAAAATAATCTCCGAATCTAAGGAAGTCAGAAATGAAGAGGCGCATACGGAAGGCGGACAGGAGCTTGGGGATACCTGTGAGTCATTGAAGCTGTCAGGATCGGCGCTGATGCATGCGGGATATTGGATGAAGCGTTTGAGCGGAGACTATATGGGGATGTTGATTCATTTAAAAGCAGAGTAGGGACGATTACAAGGGTACGTTGACTGTATGAGAACAGGATAGAAAGGTATACTGGTAAATTTAGGAGATATCGTAGGGCAGGAGGAGTACTATGCTGAGACGAATTGAAATGGAAGAGTTAGAGAAGATTATACTTGAAAGGAAAGTAGAAGAGAGACTCAATTTGTCTAATTGTCTTTTTGAAGGGCTTGATCTTTCTGGATGGAATCTTCGGAATATTAATTTTGACAAGAGTGATTTCCGAAGTGTTAAGTTAGATGGTGCAGACTTGTCAGAATGTTCTGCCTCCAATGCTTTTTTTCAGGGGTCCAGCCTGTCAGGAGCAAATTTACAAAATGCTTTTTTGCATTCGGCGGATTTCAGGTATTGTAATCTGTCTGGTGCGGATATATCAGGCGCGGATATTTTTGCGGCGGCGCTGCATGGTGCGAATCTGGATGGTATTATAGCGGATGAGCGGACAAAATACTATTACCAGAGATGCCCTATGGAAGGTGCATTTGTCGGATGGAAGGTGTGTTTTGGGCGTCGTATCGTGCAATTACTGGTACCCAAGGATGCATTGCGACTGCAGGGGACGACTTTCGAGATTCGAGTGAATAAAGCGAAGGTTCTTTCTATCCGGTCAGAAGATTATTCTCAGAGCTTTACAGAGGCGCACTCCTATGTAGATGAAAACTTCTGGTATCGGACAGGTGAATGGGTAGAAGTGGAGAATTATGAGATGGAACGCTTTACGGAATCCGGCGGAGGTATTCATATCTGGATGGACAGGGAAGCGGCAATTGCTTATCTCGGGTGAGAAATATTATGTTGTTGGAAATAACTGTAAAGTGTTTATTGATTGAATTACTTGAAAACAATATACAGCCACGATAAAATATAATATATACTAAGTTGTGTATTGGATAATATATTATGGGACAAAATAAACGGTTGAGTAAAAATAAGATAAAGGTTATTGCTGAGATTTCTACCTTGGCAGCTGCAGGTACTCTGAGTGCTGCAGCCAGAATGATACCGGGATTTGCTCAATGGTACAGTACTCATCTGTATCCGATATGGGTGGGAAGTATTGGCAGGATACTGGGATATTTTCCGTTTTCCGTATCGGAGCTGTTGCTGTATCTTTTGATATTTTGGGTATGTACAGTGTTTATCAGGTTGATTGCCCGGAAAGCCATATCCAAGAGAAAAGCGGTGGAGACGGGATGTTATTTGGCAATAGCCTTGTGCTTTCTCTATGTTGTTAATTGTGGGGTTAATTATCAGAGAGATTCATTTTCAGAAACATCAGGAATATTGATGGAAGAGTATACATCGGAAGAGTTGGAAGAAGTCTGCCGATGGCTGACAGAAAATATAGCTGATTACAGTGATAAAGTGAAAAGGGGATCAGACGGGGGAATGATTTTGAAGGTTTCTGTGGGCAGGGCAGCTGTGGAGGCAATGGAAAAGCTCTCCGATGAATATCCTGAACTTAAAGGATATTATCCTAAACCTAAGAAATTGGTGAATTCTTGGATACTTTCCATTCAAAATCTGTCGGGGGTTTATTCTCCGTTTACAATTGAGGCTAATTACAACGGTGATATGCAGGATTATTATATTCCGTTTACGGCATGCCATGAGTTGTCCCATCTTCGGGGCTTTATGCAGGAACAAGAGGCAAATTTTATCTCTTTTCTTGCGTGTATTAATTCTGGTGAAAATGAATTCGTATATAGTGGAAATCTGTCAGGATGGATACAATGTATGAATGTGCTTTACAGGGTGGATTATGATGCATGGGAAGAAGTGCGTAATCAGCTTCCGAGTGAGGTGGAAGCCGATCTTAAGCTAAATCGTGAATTCTGGGCAAAATATGATGGGCGTATTGCCGAAGTTTCCAATCGGGTAAATGATACATATCTGAAAGCAAACGGACAGAAGGACGGAGTGGAGAGCTATAATCGTATGGTTGATTTGATTGTGGCATATTATAAATACCAATATATACAAAATGGCTGCCAGTAACAGCCATTTTGTATTATAATTTTATCTTGGCAAATGCATCTGCAAAGGCCGTATTAACAGGCTCTTCTTTCTGTTTTTTCATATAATTTTGCACATCTTTTTTGGTGACTCCGGCTCCTTCTTTTGCTCTCCGTGCTTTGAAAGCGGAGAGCTTCTCTTTATATCCGCAGGCACAGACAAATGTTTCTTCGGTTCCCTTTTTAATCAATTCCATTTTTTTATGACAGTTAGGGCAGCGGGCATTGCTCGTGCGTGCGATAGTTTCCCGGTAGCCGCATTCACGGTCTTGACACACCAGAAGGCGCGCGTTCTTGCCGTTGACAGCAAGCATACGTTTCCCGCAGCGGGGGCATTTGCTATTTGTCAAATTATCGTGGCGGAAGGTACCTTCTCCGGAACGGATTTCTTCTATTAAAGATTTCGTATAATTTTGTATCTCCTGGATGAAGGTGTGTTCTTTATAATTTCCTTTGGCAATATCAGAAAGCCGCATCTCCCACTGTGCCGTAAGTTCAGGCTTCTTAAGGTCTTCTGGTACTAAATCCAGAAGCTGTTTTCCCTTTGATGTAATCTGAATATCATTTCCATGTTTTTCAATCAGAAAAGAATGGAATAACTTCTCAATAATATCTGCTCTGGTAGCAACTGTTCCAAGTCCACCAGTTTCACCCAATGTTTTTCTGGCTTTTGCGTCCCGGGATTCCATGTATTTGACTGGATTCTCCATGGCAGTAAGCAAAGAGGCTTCCGTGAACCTTGAGGGAGGTTTTGTCTTTCCGGTATGGACGGTTGTGCTGTTGACAGTCAGTTTTTCACCTTGCTTTAAGGCTGGCAAGGGCTGGTTGGATGTTTGAAGTTGAGAATTATCATTAGTTTCATCAATATTGTCATCATCATTATACATATCACCAGCAAAATTAGCAGATTCATAGATTGCACGCCATCCGAGGGAGAAGATAATCTTGCCTTTTGCGATGAATCTTTGATTAGCTGCAGCAGCTTCCAGAGTAGTTTGTTCATATTCAAAAGCAGGATAAAGAACACTGATAAAACGGCGGACAACCAAATCATAAATCTTGCGCTCATCGTTACTCATATGCTCCAATTGGACATACTCTTCAGTTGGAATGATTGCATGATGGTCGCTGACTTTTTTATCATCAACAAAAGATTTACTGGTCTTTAACGGGGTTTTTAGAAGCTGTGGTATGAACTGTTTGTAAGGACCAGTGTTGCATGCTTTCAGACGTTCCTTTATCGTAGGAACAATATCAGTCCCGATATAGCGGGAGTCTGTTCTGGGGTATGTGAGGACCTTATGGTATTCATACAGCCGCTGCATGATATTCAATGTTTCTTTGGCAGAAAAACCAAAATGTTTATTGGCATCTCGTTGTAGTTCTGTCAGGTCATATAATCCAGGAGAATAGGTTTTCTTGGCGGTTTTTTTAATGTCTGTGACAGTAAGTGCCTGGTTTTTTAAACTCTTTTCCAGATTCATAATAAAAGACTTCTGGAAAGAGCGGCTGCTTCCATTCTTCTGATTCTGCCAGGTCCATCTTACATTTCCAGCGTTACAAGTGAGAGTATAGTATTCTTCCGGATGAAATGCACGAATCTCGGATTCTCGCTGTGCGATGATAGCAAGAGTCGGGGTCTGGACACGTCCGCAGGATAATTGCGCGTTGTATCGGCAGGTCAATGCACGTGTTGCATTAATTCCTACAAGCCAGTCGGCTTCTGCACGGCTTTTGGCAGCGTGATATAAGGCGTTATACTGATGTCCGTCCTTCAGATGGGAGAATCCTTCACGGATTGCTTTGTCTGTAACAGAAGAAATCCACAGACGCTTTATAGGTTTCTGACATCCGCTTTTATCGAGGATCCAACGTGCTACTAATTCACCTTCTCTGCCGGCATCGGTGGCAATAATAATCTCAGCTACATCTTTACGGAATAACTGTGTCTTGACGTTTCTATATTGTTTTGCGGTCTGCTTAATTACTACGAGTTCCCATTTTTTAGGAATCATAGGGAGATATGACATCTTCCATTCTTTGAATTTCTGATCATATTCCTCGGGGTCTGCAAGCGTAACAAGATGCCCGAGAGCCCAGGTGACGATGTACTGGCTGCCTTCGATAGCTCCGGAAAGATTCTTATGGCAATTCAAGACCCGTGCAATATCACGGGCAACAGAAGGCTTCTCCGCTAATACGAGTGATTTCATTATTATAAATACTCCTTTATGTCTGTAATATGATGATACCGGGATCAAAAGGTTATGGGATTCATCTTTGCATGAAAAGACATGACTTTAGAGCCCCTAGTATCAAGGGGGAGAAAATACCTTTTGACGTTTGCATCATAAATATGTATCAAAGATATAGGATTTAGAGCAGTTTGTCAATGGGGAAAGAGTTATAAAATCTATAATAAAAATAATGAAAAAATGGCTTGAAATAAATGTATAATTGTGGTACACTAAATATCGGTCGCGTGTAAGAGAATGCACATTATGGCTCCGTGGTCAAGCGGTTAAGACATCGCCCTTTCACGGCGGTAACACGGGTTCGATTCCCGTCGGAGTCATCGCACGGTCATAGATGTCCAGTGGACATCTGCTTATGACGGACCGAAGCGGAAGCGAAGACAGAGACCAAAAGACGCTCTCTAAGTGCTCATAGCTAGGCGCCATAGCCAAGTGGTAAGGCAAAGGTCTGCAACACCTCTATCACCAGTTCAAATCTGGTTGGCGCCTCTTAGAAGATCTCAGAAATTAACTTTTCTGAGATTTTTTTCTATGTTTTAAATATACAGAAAATGTCTGCTATATATTATGTATCCTTTCTTTTCAGTCGATAATATTTATGTAATAGTATTTTCTGACTGTTCAGGCATCTGTTGCTGAAAACAGAGAAGATACAGGTTAGTGAATACACGGTGAAAGAAAAGAGGGATTTTATGCAAGTGAAGAATACAGTGGTTTATCCGAATCCCCAGACCGTAGGAACGACTCAGGCGAATTTCTGGAAAGATACAGAGAATAACGTTGTGGCAACGGATCAGACAGGCGCAGCGGAGATGATGAACTACCTGACACAGACGTATAAGCATATTAATTTTAGTTTTATATCATTTGAAAATAATCGTCAGATTGCTCAATATGGTTCTGGCCAGACAGGAATGAACAATGTGTCAATCTCAGCGGAACTGCTGGAGAAGATGAGTACGGATGAGAAAGTAAAGCAGCAGGTGGAGAATATCCTGAAGCACTTGAGTGATTATCAACAGTCGGCTAAAATAGAAGCGTTATTGTGCGATAAGAAATTAGTCGGCATGGGCCTGGTCATCGATGAGGACGGGCAGGTGTCTAAGTGGACAGCGATGAAGGAAAAGGAAAAAGAGGATTATCCGGTCTGGTGGAGGGACAGGGAGTCTACATCATTCTATTCCTCTAAGATTAAGACACCTAAGACAAAAGCTTACAGTTTTTCTCATGCGTCCAATATGATGCGTCTTGCGGGAGCTCGGGATGTAAGAGCGGTTAAAAGCCTGATTTCCGCAAAATATGGAGAGATTCAGAGAGTTAAGCTGCAAGTATCAGACAGCACGGAAGCGGCGGCGATTGTACGTAAGATTCGTTCTGTAATCCAAAGTGGGAACATCAAGATTGCAAGGCTTCATAAGGAAGAGAATCTGCAGTTAAGGCAGAAATCCGCAGAAAAGAAGAAGAAAGAGAAACTGGCAAGGCAGCTGGCACAGGAACTGAAGCGTAAGCAGAGAGCCAGAATGGGGCAGGAGAAGTGTCAGTCACAGGCGGCACACATGAGTGATCTGATACCGAAGAATAATATGACTGACGAGCAGTTCAGGCAGATTGCAGAGCAATATGTAGAGACGCTCTCATCAACCGCCTTATCAGCAGAGACTGCAGGAATGATAGATTGTTCCGCATCAGGGGGAGTGAGTGTCGAGGTAATGTCTGCGCCGGTAACTTCAGTGGTGGATTGTTCCGCATAATGGAATAATCCGTAGTATCATGGGGGCAACATACCTTTTATCTCCCAACATCATAACATTAAATTAAAAGAATGTCAGGAATTGTGAACGCTTTTCCTGACATTCTCTTTTACAAAGCGGCTATTTTAATGTGTCATTTTTCTTTAAAAGCTCGTCTAATATCTGACGTGGAACAGTAGCTGAAGCTTTCTGATTCTCAACAGCGGCTTCTTTTAATTCAGAGCGAAGGACAGGAACATCTTTAGGCGCATCAATTGCCAGTTTCACCCAGTCAGTTCCAGTGTCAACAACGGTCAGTGTAATGTTCTCATTAATAGAAAGGGATTGCCCTTTCCGGCGTTGTAATATAAGCATACACTAATCCTCCTTACGTTTCATGTCACCGAGTGCATGACGGAAGGTGTATTCCGGATGCTCCAGAATAATCTGTTTCGCCTGTCGGTTCATTGCGTTGACTACGAGAGGAGCTTTTAGATTTATCGTAGATTCGGCAACAGTTTCACGAATTACGCTGATTACATAGAAAGAGATATCATCTATAGAATCAGCGCCAAGTTCTTTTAAGTCCTGGTCTGACAATTCAGGAGAATAATCAGGAATGATGCCGAATGGATTCATCAATATAAAGGAAAGGTCTTCGTCATCCAGACATTGTAAAGAGATTAAAGCATCATCTCCCTCCTGGAATGGAATCGGAAGATAGTCTATATGAGATTCGAAGCCGATCAATCCGTTGATAATGTGGATTAATTGTTTTTCTTCGTACGTAACTGCCCCAAAATATTTTGCATTAATGTTCAATGTGAAATACCTCCCAGATTAAAAAAGTAAGGGCTTTGTTTTAAGCCCTTACATCTATTGGTTCATAATTAGGATCTGAACTCGGCGGTACATAGATAGGGCCGCCGACGTATTCAATTAATACATCCGGATGTTGTGTAATCGACATCTCTATGTTTCCAGGGATAAATTCAAAATTACCATTCGCTACTTTCAAGTCGAAATTTAATTTATCCATTTCATAATTGATTGTCAGATCAGCTGCTTCATAGTTGATGTCAACAGGAGCAGACGGTGTAAATCCAAGTTGGAATTCCCCTGTTGGTTGAGCTGTTCTCTGCTGCATAATCTGTCCGATGACATCTTCACCGATGTCTGCTTTCAATAGCAGCTGTCCTTCCTGAGCCAACTGTGCCGTTGCATTATAGGCGGCTTCTTTTCCCTTTTGAGCAGTCTGGGCAACACTTCTGGCAGTAGTCGGAACTACGGAGTTCCTGGCTTCAGAAGAGTCCAGATGTAACTTTACCGGACGGCTCTTGATAGACAGCCCGCCATCATTCCTGCTGATCTCCAGTTCAGCTTTGGAACGTGAATATTCCAGACGCGCGTTATTGATTTTCAGCTCATATTGAATTGGAACTGTCGTAATCTTAATAAGTTGATTCATATCTCTCTTCCTCCCTTCCTCTTAAGATATTTTTATTAACTCATAAAATCAATAAATGAAGGTGTCAATATATTGTTTCCTACTTTTAATGCAGCATTGTATGCGTACTGTGCCCATGAGAAGTTCATGATTGCTTCTGCCATGTCGATGTTTACTACGTTGTCAATCTGTGTAGAAAGATTAATCTTGGCAGTATCTAATCTGTCCTTTGTAGTTGTAAGGAATTCTGTCTGTGTACCAAGATTCGTTACATGCTCAAGTACGGTGTCACGGCCTTCATCGAATTCACCTAATAACTGGCGATAACCTTCGTAATCGAATTCAGGCTTCTCTAATTCGTCAGCAATCTTGCCCATCATAAGAATCATGTTCTTAGGATTTCCCGTAGTTTTAGATACTCCGAATCCTACCAGATTAATGCCTGGAAGACTTGTGTTAAATACACTGGAAGCATCAATGCCAGTGGTTTCATCAATATTAAGACCAAAACCCAGGTCTACAAATAAAGTATCTTCAGACAGTGCTTTTAACCGAGCTTCATTAGCGGCCGGTGTATCGGCGGCGGTAGTATCAAGCGTGCCGTCATCTTTATAAAGCTGGCCTGTAGTTACATCAACATTTCTATAGAGCAGAATCTGTTCACCGTTCGCATCTTTTGTAAGCTTAAAAGGAGCGTTCATTCCGTCACTTCCGGCGAAAACATATCTTCCTTCGTAGCTTGCGTTCAGGCTTAACAGCATACTTTCCTGTGCACCGCGCCATGCATCTGCATAGGTCTCGCGAGTCTCTTTTGATCCATTCGTGCCGTTCAATGCTTCAAGACCATACTGTTTACTTAGAGTCTTGGCAATATTGTTAATCTGCATCGCCGCATCTTCCTGAGAATCCTGGAAGGACTGAACGTCCTGAACCAGGGTCAGATAATCTTCATTCCTAACATATTTTCGTTGAAGAACAGCAGCACGTAGAGCACTGGATGGATCTTCAGCAGTAGAGTTGAACTTTCGCTGTGTCATAACTCTGGTTCTCGCTATGTCCAAGTTAGACAGGGAAGTTCCAAGATTCGATTTATAATTTCTCAAAATTGCGTTTGTCGTAATTCTCATGTTATACTATACCTCCTGTTACCTTCCGACTACACCAGTACCGTTGATTAGTTTATCAAGTGCTTCATCCAGAGTTGTCATAAACCGTGCAGCTGCAGAATAAGACTGGTTATAGTGTAAGAGATCCATACCTTCTTCATCCAGCTGTACACCCGAAACCGCATCTCTTGAGTTTGATGTCTCATTCAAAACAGAAATCTGATTAGTAAGCATCGTATTCGCAGCTTTATAATCAATACCAAGAGTAGCTTCAAGGTTAGCAAAACAGTCATGGAAGTTACCTGTGTAGAACTTGATATCCTGACCGTTTTTATTCTTTACAGAAAATTCTACCGTTTTAGATTCCAATAGTTTTACCATGTTTAAGATGTTTTCATTGGCAGTAGTTCCTTTGTCTGCGTCTGTAACTATAAATTTATTAGAAGCTGTAATGCCATAAGTACCGTTTGCCCATTCATCTGCAATTTTAATGTTGGAAGCAGTAAAATTAGCGGAACCGTCATTTGTTACAAATAAAGGATTCTCTTGTCCTTGAACAAGATTACCTTGAGCATCTTTTACTCGGTTCAGTTTATTGAATTCTTTTGCAAATGTATCGACCAAAGAATCTAAAGCCTTCTCATAATATCCGATTCCCTTAAAATCCGTACCGTCAAAGTCACCGGATTTGTTCAGCAAATCCAAAGTTCCTTTCAAAGTACCGGAACCAAGAGTGTCGGTAACATTAGTGGTATTGCCGTCGGCATCAATCAGGGATAAAATAACCGGTACACCAGTGATATCGGCATGGAATTTGGCAAACCGGTCGTCATCAATCAGGGAATGCTTAACTCCGTATATATCAGTAAAGTTAACTTCCATGACTTCTACAGTCTGTCCCGGACCGATAATCTTATCTCTATATTTTACGGAAATAGGAAGGTAACTTCCAAGTTCATCCAGAAGATTATTGCGTTGATCCTTCAGTTCAAGGGCTGGATTACCAAGAATCTGGCTGTTTCTGATGCTTACATCCAGTTCGGCGATATTCTCCAGCATCTGGTTCAAATCTCCGAGTTCGGTAGTAGCGAATCCCTGCTGGATATCGTCGCGTACGTCCTGAAGGCGTGTAGCATTATCATGGAACAGGTTCAGGATTGTCTGCATCTTAGAGCGAACCAGAGTGTCATTCTCCTGATTACCTACCTGGGTAGAGAGAGTACTCAGTGAACTCATGAGAGAGACAAAAGCATCTCTGACACCGTCCATGGTAGCTTCATCGAATATAGGAGTTAACCGTTCGAAGCCGGCGGCATGTGCGTCGGTAGTCCCAAGCCTGCTGATCTGGGAACGGTACTGAGCATCCAGAAACGGATCACGGAGCTGAGAGATTGAAGTCATCTCAACACCGAAACCAACCTTGATATTGGCCTTTGAATTATACATATCACCTTTCTGAAGATTCAAGCTGGCAATATCAAGCCGCTGCTTAGTGTAGCCGACAGTGTTGATATTAGCAATATTCTGACCGGTAACATCAAGCGCTCGCTGACTGGCAGCCATGCCAAGCTGGGCAGTTGTGAAACCGGCAAACGTAGATCGTATCATAGATATCCTCCTCCTGATATGTACGGAAAACTATTGCTGACATATTTTCCGTATACGATAGTATTAAACAGAACGACTTGTAAAGTGGTTCTTATTGTTATTGTCTTCCTTTCTGCCGGAGGCAGAATAAGTGTCCTTGCCAGGACCTTCTGAGGCAAGGGCAGATTGTATCACATGAAGGTTGACTTCAATGATGTCCTTAGCGCTGTCGCTCACAGAACGGAAGGTGCGGACACGGTCAGCCAGCTGGTTAAAAAGAGGACTCAGAAGTGCAGAGGCATCTTCTGGCGCGTGCTCTATTATCTGCCGGAAAGTGTAACCTTCCATACCAAGACGCTTCTGTTCGTTCTCCCGCTTTTGTTCCAGTCCGCGCAATTGAAGAACTGCAGCCTGTTCTTTGTGCATGCAGTCCTCAATGAACGTAATCTGATTCTTAACAGCGGCATCAAGCTTCTCCTGTTCTATAGGAATCAGATTATCGAACAGTGCGATGAACTCCTCGATAATCTTGCTGTAATCTAAGAAATCATTCATCCTGTATCCTCCTATAGCAGCAGCATCCTGGCCGCTATGGCATGAGCATCAACATGATATTCATTGGCAGCCACCTGATTCTGCAGGTTCTGGATCTTATCTGAAGACGCTGTATTCTTAACCTCGGAAGACAATCGCTGCGCAACTGCCTTGGCAAATGTATGCTCCTCTATCTGTCTGGGGTCAGACTTAATGATAACAGCATCGAAGTTATGTCCGTCATTAGAGATTACAGAAGGAGCAGAATTTTCCTTTGTATGAATACGCCGGTCTGTGAAATTGTTAATCACATTGTTAGTTGTTATTTTCATACGGAACTCCTTTTCTAAATATAATTGTTAACTCTATTATCTGGGTAAATTAATTTGTTATACTATGAATATCGGCATAACTTCGGGATTCATAACCCCAAATAAGAGACTCATTTTCACTAATATTAAAAAATTATTTCTTCAAATGGTTCAGCAGGACTGAAGCAATATTTTCGCAGGAAGCCTGTGTACAGACCGCGCCAATGTTGAATGCAACCATGGGCATTCCATATACAACACATGAGTCCTTGTCCTGTCCGATGGTAAATGCTCCTGCCTGGCGCATCGCAAGCAGGCCGTCGGCGCCGTCGCGTCCCATTCCTGTCATGATAATGCCGACCTTATTGATAGCAACATTTTTTGCGATGGAGTTAAACAGGACGTCTACAGACGGGCAATGGCCGCTTACCTTAGCGCCAGCACGGCACTGTACCATATAGTTACGTCCGGAACGGATGACCTCCATCTGTTTTGCACCCGGAGCGATAAGCGCCAGGCCTGGACGGATAATATCACCATTCTTTGCTTCGCGTACTTCTAAAGCGCAGATTCTGTTCAGACGCTGCGCGTACATTGCGGTAAATCCTTCCGGCATATGCTGAGTGATAACGATACCCGGCATACCTGCGGGGAGACGTTTTAAGACTTCCAGAGTTGCTTCGGTTCCGCCGGTAGAGGCGCCAAGGCCGATGATGGTAGAATCAAGAACCGTACGTGGCAGCGGCGGAAACGGCATTGGTTTGGCTGCAATACTGTGCTGCGGAGTTATGGTATTTGTATTTGCAGAGTACCCTGTACTCTGAGTCCTGACCGGAGCCGGGGGTGTTGGTGAAGAACCTGAAAAGGCAGTATTCTGTTGCGGAATGCGAACTTTCGCTTTAGCTGCTGTCTGAACTTTAAGTGTCAGGGAAGAGAAGAAATTTTCCTTGGAATTCGCAATACTCATGTCTGGTTTGCGGACAAAATCAACCGCGCCAGCTGAGAGGGCATCGAATACACTTAAGTTCAGGGAGGAAACCAGGACAACCGGAAGAGGATTCCTCGGAAGCAGCTGTTTTAGAAATTCAATCCCGTTAAGGCCGGGCATCTCTACATCCAGAGTAAGGACATCTGGTTTTAGGCGTGGAATTTTCTGCTGTGCATCGTATGCGTTAATAGCATAACCGACAACTTCAATGTTAGGCTTGGTGGATAGATGTTGTATGATCATCTGACGAAACAGGGCAGAATCGTCTACAACTAATACTTTGATTTTCATAGATAAATTCCTTTCTCACGCTTCTTATGCGTAAACAGTGTTTACAGAATACGGAAGGATTGCCGGTGTATGTCTGCCGTCCCCTATATCACGGAAAAGCCGCTTCTGAATATTCAAAAGCAGCTCTGTTTTATGCAGATATCAGGCACTCTGGTCATTGTGGTCCGTGTAGTCTGTAATTTACTGGTTATATATTATCTGTAACGAGTGCTAAATTTTTCGATAGGTTGCGGGTTTCAGATACTTATAAGGTGTTGTTGCTTTGTTCAGGCTCTCAGAGTGGCCGATCAGAAGATAGCCGCCTGGATTCGTTGCATCAAAAAATCGCTTGACTAATGCTTCTTTGGTTGGCTGGTCAAAATAAATCATAACATTTCTGCAAAAGATAACATCGAACTTCAGCCGGAATTTGATTGGGTCCATCAAGTTAAATGTCCGGAATATCACATTGTTCTTAATCTCAGGAGCTACAGTATATGTACCGGGCTGTCCGGTTGGACGGAAGTACTTGGACTTCCATGTCGGTGAAAGCTCCTTAAGAGAATCTTCATCGTATACAGCATTCTTCGCGGCAACCAGGGCATTCTGTGAGATATCGGTTGCAAGAACACGCGTATCCCAGGCAGAAGCCTTGGCGCCAAAGAATTCCTTTAGAATCATTGAGATCGTGTAAGGTTCTTCGCCGGAAGAGCAGGCTGCGCTCCATATGCTGAGTACCTTATCCTTCTTCGTCTCCACAAGGTAAGGGAGAATAGTATCTCTAAACAGTTCAAAATGCGCTCCTTCGCGCATGAAGAAGGTGTAATTGGTAGTAAGCTTATTCAGCATCAGTTCGAGGTCTTCTGGTTTTTTGTTCTTAATCAGATTATCAACATATTCCTCAAACGATGTGAAGCCCATGGAAAGAATTGTATTCGAAAGCCTTCCGACAATCAACTGGCGTTTCTTTGACAGATCAATTCCATAGTTCTGATGTACAAAAGTGACTAGACGCTGAAAGTCACGATCATTAATTGTTAACATTATTACTGACTCCTTTGTAAATTTAGTATGACTGGACAAGCTGTTCGCAATCTAAAAAGAGAATGATTGAGCGGTCAGATGAGGAAATCATCCCGCTGATTAATTCTTGCTGGTTCTCAACCGGAACAGGAGAAATCCTGCTCTGATCAATATCCATAACCTGCTGAACTGCATCTACGATAATTCCGATGTAGATAGAGTTGATATTCAATACGATAATGCAGGTTGAACTCGTATATTCGATAGAAGGCTTGCCCATGCGCAGGCGGATGTCGATGATAGGGATAATCTGGCCTCTCAGATTGATGATGCCCTTCACATAATCCGGTACGAGGGGAACCATAGTAATTGTATGGTTTGTAATAATCTCTATGACATAATTCGTACTGACACCGATATTAAGCCCATCAGAACTAAATGTTAAGAATCGTTCTGTAGAGACCGGTGATCCGTCCTCCATAACTTCGTTCGCTGCTGTATTTACTGTATCTGCTGACATAATTATTCCTCCAGTTTTCTGTACACT
>CANSLW010000052.1 GCA_947647815.1 uncultured Dorea sp.
TTGACGTAAATGAAAGTGCACAGACGGGCGACGTTATAAAATCAGTAACCATGACGCCTTATGAGGTCTTCGTTGACTTCAGATTTGATGAAAGTAAAGTAGAGGCAGGCTATGAAAAGTACGATTCTCTTCAATGTGTCATGGTGGATGCAGACGGCGCACGTATCGAAGATAGGGTAGGCTCATTTTCGCCTGCGGGATATAACCTGTCCAGGATGACGTTTTATTATCTTCAGACGCTGACAGAGGAGGAACATGACGCCCATATGGGAAGGGTAAGAGAACTTAGTGAGGGAGCATTGAAGGAACAGCTTGTGAGTTATCTCGAGGAAAACTCGGTCCGCAAGATAGAAGTAGAGCTGGGAGATTACTATAAGCATTAGCAATGAGTAAAGTACTGTCGGAAAATGTTGCAATTCATAATATATAGCGTATGCGTTCAAACATTACGTCTATAGATTGCATGAGAATATCATTTCCCGACAGTCTCTTGTATGCCCTTTATTCCCACGAGCAACGAGCCAAGTGACTGTTTGCAGGCATTTGGCGGCTGCCGCGAGGGTCACATACCCTGATGCTTACATCGCTGCTTGTTTGATGCCCCGTATGCTTGCATCGGGGTTGTTGACTTAAATTCCGCAGAAGGAGAAGCTGAATTTCATCTTTCCATCTGTATCAAGGAGATATTCCGGATGTGTACAGGATCCCCAGCTATCGTCTCCGCCGATTCCCATCTGGCCTTTGGATGCGCGCACTACAGTATAGTGAACCTCCGGCAGTTCATAGGGATGCATGGCATTCTCTAATTCATGCGGAGTGTAAGGAAGAGCCGAGAAGGTCATCGGACCGTTGTCCGGTGTCATCTCAAAACGCATTCCGTGTCCCTTGCGGTCCGTGACTTCGGCGTAGCGGACTTCTTCTTTGCTTCCGCATTCTTGCGGAACCAGGTACTGTGCCATATTGTCTGATACGAGATTTTCGTAGATGCCAAGCTTTGCGCCTTTCTTGCGGTCAGCATAAGTCTCGGCAGGACCAAGTCCGTACCATCTTACATGGTCATAGTCGGCGTTCAACTTGAACAGCATGCCGAATTCAGGCATATCTCCCAGATCTTTGACTGGATCATAGGAAAGGGTAGTCTTTATACGGCCGTCACCGAATACCTCATATGTTACCTGACAGTCCGCGGCCGGGGTGGTAGGCAGGTGGTAGGTAAACATAACGGATACACTATGCTCTGATTCGGTGATCACTGGTTTGCATAAGGCAGGAGGGCTTCCAGCGGAAAATGTTTTGTGGGTCAGGTACATACTGGCAATTTTCCACTGGGCGTATCTGCCGGGCATGAGGTTTCCATAGTCGTTATCTACCGGGGCACGCCAGAAGTTGGGTTTCGGGATGGTTTCTATCATCTCTTTTCCGGCATATTTGTAGGATGCAAGTCCGCCGTTTAAGTAAGAGAAGATTACTTCGAAATGTGTTCCCCTGACACCGACGTTATGCATGCTCCGGATTATGGTAAGTCCTTCCGCGCAGATAGACCTGGGAGCTTCTATCTGATATACATACTGGCCGAAGGCGACTTCGTGTCCGCAGGAGGCCCATATAGTGTCTTCTTTCAGATGGAAGGATACGGTAACGGTATATTCTCCGGGATAAGTTTCTTCTGGAACAGGGAGCGTGTAAGTCTCACTGCTAAGCGGTTCTACATGTGTGTCAAGAACAGCGCGGCGGATGATATGTCCGTCTCTGGCAACTGTAACCTGACAGGAGAAGGTATCAGTGTTCACGAACAGATTCTTATTGGTAATCTTTACGTTAGTCCTGTCCGCTTCGGCAGTGATATTCTGGTAATTATATTTTACCTCCTGCATCTTCGGGGAGGCTTCTCTGTTTCCATATACGATGCCGTTTCCGCTGAAATTATAATCAGTCGGGCGTTCGCCGAAGTCTCCGCCATATGCCTGGAATTCCTTTCCATAGCGGTCTTTTTTGCAGAGAGACTGATCAATATAATCCCAGATGAATCCGCCCTGATAGAGCGGCTCTGTGTCGGTCAGGTCGGTGTATTTGTGCATGGCGCCGCAGGAATTGCCCATAGCATGAGTGTATTCACAGCAGATAAAAGGTTTGCTCCGGTCTTTTGAGAGAAATTCCTTAATCTTCTCAACCGGAGTGTACATCTGGCTTTCCATGTCGCTGGTATCATTGTATCTACGGTCATGGAAGATTCCTTCATAGTGTACCAGACGGGTGGGGTCATGTTTCCGGAAGAACTGTGACATCTCATAGATATCTTTGCCGCCGTAAGATTCATTTCCGCAGGACCAGATCAGGATAGAAGGATGGTTTTTATCTCTCTGGTAAATGGAATTCGCACGGTCCAGCATCATATCCAGCCATTCAGGCCTGTCGTTCGGCACAACATTGGAGGCATCGCCGGTTTCGTGTACATCGTCCCAGGAGCCGTGGGATTCCAGGTTTGTCTCATCGATCAGATAGATGCCGTATTCGTCGCAGAGACGGTAGATCAGAGAGTCATCAGGATAATGGCAGGTTCTGATGGCGTTGATATTGTTCTGTTTCATGGTCTCAAGATCCTTGCGAAGTTCTGCTTCGCTTACATGGCGGCCGGTTATACAGCTGAATTCATGACGGTTTACGCCCTTGAACACAATCCTCTTCCCGTTCAATGTCATGATGTGGTCTTTCAGTTCGAAACGCCGGAAACCAATCTTCTCCGGGATTATTTCCATAAGTGTTCCCGCAGCGTCATATATTTCAATTGAAAGATTGTAGAGAACCGGTTCTTCTGCGCTCCAAAGTGTGGGATTGTCTATATCCCAGTGATAAGAAGCTTCTGCGTCCAGAGTTTTTTCATCTTTGAAGATATCATGTCCGTCAAGAGAGAGGCTGAAGACTGCCTTGCCTTCGGCAGTATCTTTTGCAGAGAGCATGTCAAGGCAGATGTCAAGGGAAGCCGCTTTGAGCGATTCGTCCGGTGTTGCGCGGATTGTCAGGTCGCGTACATGTAAGTCTGGAACCGTATAGAGGTAGACGTCTCTGTAGATTCCTGAGAACCTGTAGAAATCCTGGTCTTCGCACCAGCTTGAAGCCGTCCACTTGAATACCTGCGCTGCCAGCTTATTTTCCCCCTCGACGATATAATCTGTCAATTCAAATTCTGACGGAGTAAATGAATCTTCGCTGTATCCAATGAAGCTTCCGTTCAGCCATAGAGCCAGCCCGCTTTCCGCACCCTGGAAAGAGATAAAAAGTCGTTTACCCTTCATATTTTCAGGTATCCTAAAATATTTTACATAGCTTGCCACCGGGTTAAAATGGGTCGGAATCTCTCCAGGAAGAATCTTATCACGTCCTTCCCATGGATACTGTGTATTGGCGTATTGCGGCGCATCATAGCCTTCCATCTGGATATGCGCGGGCACATGAATATCATCCCATGCCTTACAGGAGTATTCGGGCTTTTCGAATCCATGGACCGTCTGATTGTAATTTCTGGCATAATGAAATTTCCACAGACCGTTCAGGCTCTTTCTGAATTCCATATGTTCAGTGTCCATGTCGGCAGCTGTGGCATAGTATTTGTGGTCGGAATGTGCCGGAAGCCTTCCGTCACAAAAGTATCGTGGATCTTTTAACTTTTCATAGTCAAATATATGCATAAGTGCATCCTCCTTTTAATTATTAACTGGCGATTGAACTGTAATAAATTCGTTACTTTTCACACTCGAGCCACGCACTGGCTGCGTGGCTGCGGAAGAACCTGATTCAACAGGCAGTTTAGGTTTCGCGAAGCGAATTTGCATGCCTGAACTGCCTGTTACTGGTCACGGAGTGAGCAGTAACATAAATTCATTATAGTATGGATAGACAAGGAATAGTATGTCATGTTAAGCTAAATAATATAATATTTTGAAACTGTTTTCGAGGAGGTATGTATGCCAATCCATTTTAGAGATTTCCCGGTAAATGAGCCATTTACTTTTGAGTCTATAGGAAACCACTGGCAGCAGATTCCGGTAGTACGGCCGAAGGGCTATCTTGTCTATCATTATTTGCAGACAGAGAAAGGGAGAGGACTTATCCATGTCCAGGGGAAGAAGTATGTCCTGAATGAAGGAGAGGGGATCTTGCTGGCGCCATTTATCCGTCATTCATATGAGAGTGATACCGGTGAATGGCTCACGGCTTTCGCAACATTCACGGGAACCATTGAGAGCAGTATTGCGAAGATGATTGGAAACCGATCGGCGGTATTTGTGGAAAAAGCTCAGGGGCAGAGGATTGGGGGGGTGATTAACGATATCATGGAACAGTGGGATTTGCTGTCGGCGGACCCGCGGATTCTTTCGATAAAGTGTTATTGCCTGTTGATGAATTTTGCTGACAGTATCTATGCGCAGAATGTTCAGGAAGACCCGTTATATAGACGGTATGTAGAGCCGGTAATAAAAGAGATTGAAACACATTATAGCCGCGAAGTTACCGTGCAGGACCTAAGCAGTAAGGTCTACATTACACCCCAGTATCTGTCGCGTCTGTTCCGCCGCTTTCTTGGCTGCTCTGCATATGAATATCTGATTACATACAGAATCAACAGGGCAAGGGAAATACTGGTCTCGAATCCAAGGATGGAGATCCAACAGGTAGCGGGGCAGGTTGGATTCGCCGATACAAGCCATTTTATTGCAACGTTTAAAAAACTGACAGGAATTACACCCCTCGAATTCCGGAAACTGAATTAGAGACTGTAGTGGCCCTTTCAAAAAGCAGGCAGATATGTTATAATAGGTGGCATGTCTAAGATGAATAGAAGGAGTAAAATTAGTATGAATTTGATTACAATCAGGGAGTTATACAAGAACAAAGAGAATTATCTGGATCAGAGAATCACGGTTGGAGGATGGGTAAGGAGCATCCGGGATTCTAAGACTTTTGGTTTTATTGTAGTGAATGATGGAACGTTTTTTGAACCATTACAGATTGTCTATCATGATCAGATGGATAATTTTACTGAGATTTCGAAGCTGAATGTTGGAGCTGCTGTTGTAGTTACAGGAACGCTGGTTGCAACTCCGCAGGCAAAACAGCCTTTTGAGATTCAGGCGGATACGGTAGATGTAGAAGGTGCTTCAGCGCCGGATTATCCATTGCAGAAGAAGCGGCACAGCTTCGAATATCTGAGAACCATCTCACATCTGAGACCGAGGACGAATACTTTCCAGGCTGTATTCAGAGTACGTTCTCTGACAGCATATGCAATCCACAAGTTCTTCCAGGAAAGGGGATTCGTCTATGTACACACACCGCTGATTACAGGAAGCGATTGTGAAGGCGCAGGCGAGATGTTCAGGGTAACGACGCTTGATATGAATGAACCGCCGAAGAATGAGGAGGGCGGTGTTGATTATACTCAGGATTTCTTTGGCAAAGAGACCAGCCTTACCGTAAGCGGACAGCTGAATGGGGAGACTTATGCACAGGCATTCCGCAATATCTATACATTTGGTCCGACTTTCCGTGCGGAGAATTCGAATACAACCAGGCATGCCGCAGAATTCTGGATGATAGAGCCAGAGATGGCATTTGCTGATCTGGATGATGATATGATGCTGGCAGAAGCCATGTTAAAATATGTGATTAATTATGTACTGGAAGAAGCGCCGGAGGAGATGAAGTTCTTTAATTCATTTGTGGATAAGGGGCTTCTGGATCGTTTGCACAATGTAGTGTCTTCTGATTTTGCCAGAGTGACTTATACTGAGGCAATCGAGATACTTGAGAAGAATAATGATAAGTTCGAATATAAAGTATCATGGGGCGCCGACCTGCAGACTGAGCATGAGCGTTATCTGACAGAAGAGATATACAAACGTCCGGTGTTCGTGACCGACTATCCGAAAGAGATCAAGGCGTTCTATATGAAACAGAATGAAGACGGGAAGACGGTGGCAGCAGTAGACTGTCTGGTTCCTGGAATCGGTGAGATTATCGGCGGAAGCCAGAGAGAGGATGACTATGAAAAGCTGCTTGCAAGGATGAACGAATTAGGGCTTAAGGAAGAGGATTATAAGTTCTATCTGGATCTGCGCAGATATGGTTCCACCAGACATTCCGGCTTCGGACTTGGTTTCGAGAGATGTATTATGTATCTCACCGGAATGAGCAATATTCGAGATGTAATTCCGTTCCCAAGGACAGTCAATAATTGTGAATTATAGGAGTTAGTATGAATATTTTAGTTGTTGATGATGAGAGAGAGATTGCAGATGTAATTGAGTTATATCTTCAGAATGACCAGTACAGTGTGTTCAAGTTCTACACCGGCGAGGATGCACTGAACTGTATTCGCAGTAAGAAGATTGACCTGGCAATCCTGGATATTATGCTTCCGGACATTGATGGTTTTCAGCTTCTTAAGATGATTCGGGAGAAATATACGTTCCCGGTTATCATGCTGACAGCGAAGACAGAATACATGGATAAGATTACAGGCCTTACGCTGGGGGCGGATGATTATATTCCCAAACCGTTTAACCCGTTGGAGCTGGTGGCGCGTGTGAAGGCGCAGATCCGCAGATATACCCAATATAACGACGGAGGAAAAGAAGAGGGTGATATTATAGATTTTGGCGGACTGCTGCTTAACAGGACGTCCCACGAGTGTGTCTATAATGAAGTACCGCTTACACTTACGCCTATTGAATTCGATATTCTCTGGCTTCTGTGTGAGAACCGGGGGAAGGTCATCAGTTCTGAGGAATTGTTTGAAAAGGTATGGCATGAGAAATACTATAAGAACAGCAACAATACGGTGATGGTGCATATTCGTCATCTTCGAGAGAAGATGAGCGCGCCTACCGGCAAATCAGATTTTATCAAGACAGTATGGGGAGTAGGGTACAAGATTGAAGAATAACTATCGCAAGTTAAAGTTTACTATATTGCTCCAGACGGTCCTGGTCACAGCTCTTACGGTCCTGGTAGGAGGTTTTCTGCTGCAATATGTAATTGACGGAATCTATAATGATAGTTTTGCGGAATTGTTTGTTGAATTTCTGATGTCTTTGAATGTGAAAGAGAGTCAGGCGATTCGTTTATACTGGAAATTAATCGGAAATAACAAGATATTCTTTATTATTGTTGGATTTCTGCTCCTTTTTGCGCTGTTTTATTATGTGGCGCTTTCAAAGATGATGAAGTATGTGGATCAGATAGGGGATGGGATTGAGAATATCCTGTCAGAATCTACGGAGCCGATTCATCTGATTACGGAATTAAAACCAATTGAGATTCGTTTAAATGAAATAAAGGCTAATCTGAAACGTCAGGAATTAGAGGCGGAAGAAGGAGAGAAGAAGAAGAATGATCTGGTACTTTTTCTTGCCCATGATTTAAAGACGCCATTAACGTCTATCGTTGCGTATCTCAGTATGCTGGATACTCATACGGAGATGCCGGAAGAAGACAGGGAGAAGTACACACATATTGCATTGGAGAAGGCAATCCGCCTGGGAGAACTGATTAACGAATTTTTTGATATTACACGGTATAATCTTCAGAATATTGAATTAGAGGCGATTGAGATTAATCTTTCTTTTATGCTGGAGCAGCTGGCGGATGAATTATACGGAGTGCTTCAGGAGAAGAGATTATCCTGCGAGGTGTCTGTGGAAGAGAATCTGGTAGTATATGGGGATCCAGATAAACTGGCGAGAGTATTTGACAATATATTAAGAAATGCGATTGCGTATTGTTATGAAGATACGAAGATCCAGATAGAAGCACAGAAGAGGAACAGGGATGTTGAGATAGTATTTACGAACCAGGGAGATAAGATTCCGGGAGTAATGCTTCAGACTATTTTTGAGAAGTTTTACCGTGTGGATGGTTCTCGTTCCAGCGGAACTGGCGGAGCAGGCCTTGGGCTTGCAATAGCGAAAGAGATTGTGGAGCTTCATGGCGGAGCGATACGCGCGAAGAGTGACGATCTGAGGACGCAGTTCATCGTGACTCTGCCATCGAAGACAGACGAGGAAGAAGGAGCAGCAGATGAAGTTCATACACATCGCAGACGTGCATTTGGGGGCAAATCCGGCCGCCGGCGGCGCATACAGCGAAAAACGGGGAAAGGAGATCTGGAGCAGCCTGGCAGGAATCATGAGGATCTGCAATGAAGAAAAGGCAGACCTGTTACTGATTGCGGGAGATCTGTTTCACAGACAACCTCTTCTTGGAGAATTAAAAGAGGTAAGTTTCCTTTTTGGAACACTTGAACATACACAGGTGGTCATGATTGCCGGTAACCACGACTATCTAAAGAGAGATTCGTATTACTGGACTTTTGAATGGCCGCAGCATGTCCATATGATTTTAGGCAGCCAGATATCCTGTGTAGAGATACCAGAACTGTCACTGGCGGTATATGGATTAAGCTATCATAGCAGAGAGATAACGGAAAGCTTGTATGACCAGGCAGCGCCAAAGAAGCGGCAGAGATATGAGATTCTGTTAGGGCATGGAGGCGATGAAAAGCACATCCCGATAAAGAAAGATAAGTTAAACGCTCAGGGTTATGACTATGCCGCGCTGGGGCATATCCATAAGCCGTGGTGTGAGAATGGAAGCAGAATAGCATATTCTGGTGCATTAGAGCCAATTGATAAGAATGATACAGGCGCCCATGGATATATCCTGGGTGAGATAATGGATAATAGATGCCATCTGCAGTTTATTCCATATGCAGCCAGGGAATATATGCATCTTGAAGTGACAGCGGATAAGAATATGACGGGGCATGCTTTGAAGGCACAGATTAAGCGTGAGATAGAGAATCGCGGAATACAGAATATATATAAGATTGTGATAAAAGGATTCCGGGATCCGGACATCTTGTTTGATCTGACAGATATGGATGCTTATGGCAATATCATAGAACTGACGGATGATACGAAGCCAGCTTATGATTTTGCAAAGCTTCTTTCGCAGAATAAGGACGACCTTCTTGGAAGATATATTGAAAGCCTGATAGATTATGATGAAGACAGTATAGAATACCTGGCGTTGTGCGAAGGCGTACAGGCGTTGATGGAGACGAGGTAAAGGCTTTATTATGGAGATTCGCGAATTAACATTACATAATTTTGGGAAATTTACAGGTAAGACGATTCGGTTGGAAAACGGTATCAATATCCTGTATGGAGAAAATGAGTCTGGCAAGACCACCCTGCATACATTCATCAAAGGAATGCTCTTTGGCATGGAGAGAGGGAGAGGCCGGGCGTCAGTTTATGATTCATTCAGCATCTATGAGCCATGGGAGAATCCCAATTACTACTCTGGTTCGCTGAGATTCGAAAGTGGAGGGAAGACATTCCGGATAGACAGGAATTTTGATAAATATACGAAGAAGGCGGAGCTGATCTGTGAAGATGACGGAGAACAATTGTCTGTTGCTGACGGAGACCTTGCAGTGGTAATTGGGGAATTGAATGCCGGGAATTATGATAACACAATTTCTATCGGACAATTGAAGGTGGAAACTGGTAAGTATCTTGCAAGCGAATTCAAGAATCATGCAGTGGATGGGAGCAGCTTGACGGATACGGTCTGTCCGCATGGAAATGGAGAGATTAATCTTGAGAAGGCTTTAGAACGTCTGAAAGAGAAGAAAAAGATTCTGGAACGGGAGATGAAGGATTCTCTGCTTCAAAAGCAGGCCAGACGTGAAAGGATGGAGCAGGAAGCGTCTTATATCTGGAGGGATGTACACAGGCTGGAAGAGGAATATGTACGTATCACGGAGGAGATTCATCACCGGCGCGAGAAAGAACTTGTACAGGAGCGTGAGAATGCAGAAAATAAACTGGTAATCGATGAATTAAGACCTGATAAATGGAGAATCCATCCTGTAGAAATCATAGTGTTCATTGGAATCATAGTGTTAGCATTTATCCTGATTGCCAAACCTTGGAATTATCTGGTTTCCATTATCTTGTTTCTGGTGTGTGGCATCTATGTATGGAATCGTATGAAGGTGGGAAAGCAGCAGGAAAAGACGCCGCCAGAGATTATTCTGGAGGAGATTACTCCGGAAGAAGAGAAGATTCCAAAAGAGAAATTATTGTGGGAACAGAGCCATGTGAAGGAAGAACTCAAGGAGAAGAAGACTCAGTACGGCAATCTTCAGGAACAACTGACGGAGTTAGATGAGATTAGTGACGATTATCGGGAGTATGACAAACGCCGGTCCGCGCTTCTGCTGGCGATGGACAGGCTGAATGAGTTGTCAATCCAGCTGCAGAAACGTCTGGAGGAGAGGCTGAATGGAAGAACATCGGAGATTCTGGCATATATTACGGATTATAGATACACAAAGGTTCTGCTAGAGGAAGGACTGCATCTGAGTGTGTTAAAGGATGGCAGGAGGGTTCCTATGGAACAGTTAAGCCGGGGAGCGGCAGAACAGATTTATTTTGCGCTGCGGATGGCAGCCAGTGAGGTTCTGCATCAGGAAGAGTATCCGGTGATACTGGATGATACGTTCGCTTACTATGATGATGTACGCCTTAAAAATACGCTTAGATGGCTGGAAGAACAAAAGAAACAAGTGTTAGTTTTTACATGTCAGAAACGAGAAGTAAGAATATTAGATGAACTGAAAATTGCATATCATAAGATAGATGTATAAGCTATTATGTAATTAATGAGCGCAGCAGACTTCCAATTCGTCTGCTGCGCATTCTGTTACTGTACATATTTCTCTTCATTATATTCATTTACAATATAGTGAATACGGTCAACTGGATTCAGGATACTGCTGATAGAACCGTCATGGTTCAGGGTATCAATCATGAGAGCGATGTATTTGCTCATATCGCAGTTGATATAATAAGGTCTCTCAAGCAGTTCCGGCGTCTGATAGATTAGATTGGTAGTCAGTATGGCATCGATACATCCTTCTTCATATGCTTTGTCAAACTTGTCCAGACCGTTGGTAAATAATCCAAAGGTTGCGGCGGCAAAGATGCGGCGCGCTTTACGTTGCTTTAATTGGCGTGCCACATCAAGGATGCTGTCGCCGGAAGAGATCATGTCGTCTAAAATGATTACATCCTTGCCTTCTACGGAGGAACCTAAAAATTCATGGGCGACAATCGGATTGCGTCCGTCTACAATCTTGGTATAATCTCGTCTCTTATAGAACATACCCATGTCAAGGTTCAATACATTCGCCAGATAAACCGCACGTCCGGTAGCGCCCTCATCCGGGCTGATTGCCATCATGTGGCCGCTGTCAATCTGCAGGTCAGGAAAACGCTTCAGGAGACCTTTAACAAATTGATAAGTAGGACGGACCGTTTCGAAGCCGTTCAGTGGAATTGCATTCTGAACCCGTGGGTCGTGGGCATCAAAGGTGATAATATTATCAGCGCCCATGCGGACCAGTTCCTGGAGTGCGAGAGCACAGTCTAAGGATTCCCGGCCGCTTCGCTTATGTTGACGGCTTTCATATAAGAAAGGCATAATCACATTGATACGTCTTGCTTTTCCGCCGATAGCGGCGATAACCCGCTTTAGGTTCTGATAATGGTCATCAGGAGACATATGGTTCATATGCCCTGTTAGTGAATAAGTTAAACTATAATTGCAGACATCCACCATGAGATAGACATCCTTTCCGCGGACAGATTCATTGATGATGCCTTTGGCTTCCCCAGAGCCAAAGCGTGGAACTTTTACGTCGATCAGATAGGTGTCGCGCTCATATCCGTTGTAGACGACATCATCTTTAAAAGCATGTCCTTCCTCTTTGCGCCATTTTACAATATAATCGTTTACTTTGCTGCCCATCTCTTTGCAGCCATCCAGGGCGATGATTCCAAGCGCCCCTACTGGTATGTTCTCCAGAATGCGATCATTACGGCGTAACATCATTCGTACCTCCCAAGTTAAGTAGTTTTTTGTAATAGTTTTTTCTGAATTCGGATATCATCACCGGTCAGTCTGAGAATAGTATAATGACTGCTGATTCGTGAAAAAGTCCGTTCAGAATAGATGGATTGTATATCGTCCAATGCCAGATTGGTAGATATAATAGTTGCTTTCTGTCGCAAGATTCGTTCATTCAGACAGATGAACAGCTGTGACACAGTAAAGGAATTCGGAAGTTCTGTTCCGAGGTCATCGATAATTAGTAAATCACAGTCATAGATATGTTCCGGTTTATCTGTTTCTTGTGAGTCTTTTTTTCCAAAAGTATTCTGTGCAAATATATCAAATAACTGGGCAGCCGTAAAATATGCGACAGAAAAAGAAGTATCAATCAGTTCTTTTGCAATACAATGAGAGAGAAAGGTTTTACCGACTCCGGTATCCCCGTATAACAGGATATTATGGAAATCCTTTGCAAATGTATCTACGAATTCATGACAGATCTTCAGTGCGGTCTGCATTGCTTCTTGAGAAGATCTTCCGGTCAGCGGATCGATGTGGCTGCGGGAATAGAAGTCAGGGCAAAAGGTTGAAAAGTTTTCTTCCGCCAGAACTTTTTCCAGGTTGGACTGTTCGTAGAGAAGCTTCACAATTGCTTTCTTGAAACAATGGCATTTCTGGCTGCCAATATAACCTGTATCTTGACAATCAGGACAGTGGTAATGAAGTTCCAGATAATCCACAGGAAGGTTATGAGTGACTAACAATTGTTGTTTTTGAAGCGCGAGGGAATGTAACTCATCCTTGAGAGAAGAGAGCGCGCTGTCATCGCCATCCAGAAGCAGCCGTGCTTTTTGAACACTCAAAGAAGAAACGGTGTGTTCTAATTCTTCTAATGAAGGAATCAGGGAGAATGCTTTCTCCTGACGGTCTCTGAGCTGGTGTTCATTATTAAGTTGTCTCTGTTCGTAGGTACGCATAATCTGATTGTATTGTGAATTAGAAAGTGCCATATTGCGGTACTCCTTAGTTGTGTAACATGTTGATTGCTGTTGTGTTGATTACTGCTGTACTAGTCTGCGCTCTAATGAGTCCATATCATAGGAACGTCCGTTAAAATTATTGAATTTATTACTCTTAACACTGTTCGCTGGTTTTACAGATAATTTTTTCTTTTTTTCCTTTTCTCTAAGATAATCGGCATCTAGTGTATCAATATCTTTGAGATGATGTACATTCTTCTTAAGCCAGTTCTTTAAGATGGTATCTGTATATTCAAAATTTGGCTGATGAATCGTGTTCATGGTTCGGTTGCACGCTTCCAGGATAATATCCAGGGTAAAGCAGTATTCCTCGTTCCATTTCTTGATATAAGCAATCTCGGAAGCGGCAGGAGCTCGTCCTTTGATACCGTAAGCATTCAGAACAGAATAGCAGTTCTTGTTATACAGAATTGTACTTGCTTTTGCTTCCGATACAGTTGAGATCTTTTGTTCGCACCAGGATAAAGCAACTTTTTGGATATAGTGCATGCTTTTGTGGCCATTTTCCACGCAATATTCAATCAGATACTCGATTAATTCTGTCGGCATATGCAGTGTATCATAGAAATATGTAATGGTATCGATATCTACAGACGAAAGGGTCTTGCCGAGATATTGTTCTGCCACAAATAATAATTCCTTAAATTCTTTACGTTCTTTGCGGGCGCGGTATTGCTGGATATTAGGCGCTGCTGCCGCAATGTCAGGGGTGTTGTGTGATTCAGCTGTCAGGTTAGAAACCATAACATCACTGCCGGCAGTGATGTTATGTGTAAGATGTTCATCTGCCTGTTCGCTGTAATCCACGAGATTTTGTTTTTTCCAGTACTTTAATGCGCGGCGGACATCTTTCTCCGTACACTCCAGAAGGTCAGCCATTTCAGAAACCGACAAGGCTCCGTCCGGCTTATTCAAGTGGCGTAACAGAAGGAGATATACCTTTACATATTCACCATTTGCCTTGACCATATGATGGTCAATAAATTCATTTTCAAGCACAGTAGTGTTACTTTGTGCATAATTGGTCAGGGTTAGTTTCGTCATAACTTTTACGCCGGTCCTCCTCGTCGAATTGTTTTTCTTTAGTTGATATTTTCGTGCTTAACTATTATAGCACCAGAGAGACCGGCAAAAAAGAAATTTTTGAGTAAAAATCAATGTTTTTTGTGGATAAAAACTTGTGGAAAATGTGGATAACTAAGGTTTTAAAAGCGCTTCCCCAATGTTTACAACATCTCCGGCTCCCATAGTTATCAACAAATCACCTTTCTGGCACTTTTTCATACAGAAATCTTCAATCTCCTGAAAGGATGGGAAATAATATGCATCACATCCTTTTTCCTTCAGGGCTTCGGCGATATCGCCAGAGGATATGCCTAATGTATCGGTCTCTCTTGCTGCATAGATGTCCGCCAGAATAATGTGGTCGGTATCGGCCAGTGCGCTGACGAATTCAGGGAATAAGGCTTTGGTCCGAGTATAAGTATGAGGTTGAAAGATACACCAAATCTCCCGGTGAGGGTAGTTCTTTGCAGCTGTCAGAGAAGCTTTAATCTCTGTCGGATGATGCGCGTAGTCATCGATAATAGTGATGCCGCCGCGTTCGCCTTTGAGTTCAAAACGGCGGTCCGTTCCATGGAAAGACTTAAGGCCGTCTTTAATCTCTGAGAGCGGGACGCCCAGGAGATCAGCAGCAGCAATAGCAGCAAGTGCATTAGATACGTTGTGGTCACCGTTGACTGACAGAGAAATCCTGTCAATCAAAACACCGTGTCTGATAAGATCAAAGGATGCTTCGCCGAGCTCATTGTGAGAGATATTGGCGGCGCTGTAATTAGATGAGGCGCTGTTTTCGTTGTTTCCATAAGTAATGATTCTGCAGGAAAGTCCGTCTGTGATATCGTTAAGATTCGGAATGTCATCGTTGATAATTAATGTTCCGTCTTCAGGAAGAAGAGCCGCAAATCTGTGGAAAGAATTACGGATATCATCAAGATCTTTGAAAAAATCCAGATGATCTGCATCAATATTCAGGATGATTCCAATCTTTGGGAAAAAATGAAGAAAACTATTGGTATATTCACATGCCTCCGTTACAAATACTTCCGGTCCGCCTACGCGGATATTGCCGCCGATGGCTTTAAGGATTCCGCCAACAGATATAGTAGGGTCCATATTGCCGGCAAGCAGGATGTGGGAAAGCATAGAAGTAGTAGTAGTCTTTCCGTGAGTTCCAGATACGGCAACCGGCGTCTTATAATTGGTCATCAGCTGACCTAAGAGTTCTGCCCGGCTTAACAGGGGAATTCCCTGTCTTACGGCTTCCTGGTATTCTTCGTTGTCATCATGGATTGCGGCAGTGTATACTACAACGTCAATCCCGGGAATAATATTAGAAGCTTTCTGCCCATAAAATACTGTCGCGCCTAATTGCTCCAGATGGTCTGTCAGGGCAGATTCTTTGTTATCAGAACCGGAGATACGGAAACTTTCTTTCAACAGGATCTCGGCAAGGCCGCTCATACTGATACCGCCGATTCCGATAAAATGTACATGTACAGGCTGCTTAAAGTTAATTTTATACATAGGACACCTTCCTCAAAATTAGTCATAATAATAGTAGTCTTTTCATATTATTATATACATATATGGGAAAAAAACCAAGTCGAAATCTTTTGTGATATTTTAATAAAATGTTAACGAAAAATTCGTTTTTTTTGTAAAGATTGTTCACTATATGAAAAAATTGTGGTATAATAAAAACAGATTTACTTGGAAAGGGTGATGACATGAGAAAAAAAGAGATGATAGCAATGCTGCTGGCAGGAGGCCAGGGAAGCAGATTAGGCGTCCTTACAGCGAAAGTGGCCAAGCCAGCCGTTGCTTTTGGAGGCAAATACAGGATTATAGACTTTCCGCTCAGTAACTGCATTAACTCAGGAATTGACACGGTCGGAGTGTTGACACAGTATCAGCCGTTACGATTGAATACACATATCGGTATTGGTATTCCGTGGGATCTGGACCGTAATTTTGGAGGAGTTACGATACTTCCGCCTTATGAGAAGAGCGGCAACAGTGAATGGTATACAGGTACGGCGAATGCGATCTACCAGAATCTGGATTATATGGAAACATTTAACCCGGATTATGTATTAATCCTGTCCGGCGACCATATCTAAGAGATGGATTATGAAGTGATGCTGGATTACCACAAGGAGAATCAGGCTGATGTTAC
>CANSLW010000053.1 GCA_947647815.1 uncultured Dorea sp.
GCACTTGGGTTGTTAATGGAAAGATATGGCCATAGACTTTATTATCATTCATCAACGCTTCGGCGCATGATTGCCAGAAGTTTTTTTGATGAAGAGGCAGAAAATGGTTTGGAAATCAAAGAGATACGCTCTATGTATGATACTTATGTACGTCCGGGGTTTATAGTAGCTGTATTGGAAATGAAAAATTATAATATGCTGCAATTGCAGAAAGCGGCGAACAGGCTTGCGGACGAATATTCAGATTCCTATATCTATATAAAGGAAAGGCGGATCTATGTGCTGTTTTCAGGAGCGCAGACGAAGGAAGTGGGGAACAGAATAAGACTCATTTTGGAAATGTTATGTGATGAATATGGTTTCTTCTGCGGAGCGAGTGAACCGTTTGATGAGATTGACCTGGTTGGAAAAAAGCGTTTTATGGTAACAAGAACGCTGGAAACGGGAAAAAAATCTGAGCCAGAGAGAAAAATGTATATGGAATATGACTATTATATCCAGATTGTTTGTTCCTGTGCAGTGTCATATATAGGAAGAGCGAGATATTTGGAGCGGGAACTTTGTAACCTGAAAAAAGAAGATTATGCAAAGGGAACGGATTTTTACAATACATTGAAGGAATATCTCCTTCACGGCAATAATGTCAGTATGACATCGAAAAAATTATTTATTCATCGTAATACGATGATTTACCGGCTTGGGAAGATTAATGAGATTCTGGGTGTGGATATCAATGCCCCGGCAGTTTCCCAGCGTCTCATGCTTAGTATGATTTTGCAGGAGCAAGAACAGGAAAAATAGTGATTGTGCATTCTGCATAATTAAAAGTTGTATGTTTGTGTTCAGAATAATTGTCTTTAGAAGAAGGAGTGTGATAGAATAGGGGTGCTAAGATAAGAGGAGAACATTTATGAAAATCATTAAGGAATTGCCAGAAATATTCGAAGAATTTGCAGAGCAAAAAAAACAATCATTTTTAGAGGTAAAAGAGTGCAAGGATCGGCATATACCCGTCATTGGTGCATATTGCTCCTATTTCCCGAGAGAATTGGCTACGGCAATGGGGGCAGTTCCGGTGGGCTTATGCTCTTCTTCGGATGAGACTGTAAAGATTGCGGAGACAGTACTGCCGAAGAATGTCTGTCCGCTGATAAAGTCCAGTTATGGTTTCGCAATCTCTGATAGATGCCCGTATTTTCATTTTTCAGATCTGGTAGTCGGGGAGACTACCTGTGACGGTAAGAAGAAGATGTATGAGATGATGGCGGAGTTTAAAGACGTCTTTATCATGGAACTGCCGAATATACAGTCTGAGAAGGGACTAAGACTGTGGCGGGAAGAGATTATCCGGCTTAAGGATTATATGGAAGAGAAATTCCAGATTGTAATAACGGAAGAGGATATCAGACGTGCAATCCGACTGGAGAACCGCCGGAGAAAGGCGTTAAAGAGATTGTACGAAGTGATGAAATTAGACCCGGCGCCTATTATGGGAATGGATCTTCTTAATGTCCTGTATGGAAGTAAATACCGGTTGGATACAGAGAGAATTCCAGAGGATCTGGAATTTCTGACAGAGCAGATACTGGAAGAGTACCGGACCACGCCTAAGAAAGAAAGACGGCCGCGAATACTGGTCACAGGGTGTCCGATTGGAGGAGACTCTGATAAGATAGTGCGGGCTATTGAGGACAATGGCGGTGTGGTTGTCGCATTTGAGAATTGTACGGGTGCGAAAGTAATTGATAAACTTGTTGATGAGGATGATCCTGATGTTTATGGAGCGATAGCCAGAAAGTATTTTTATATTGGATGTGCCATCATGACTCCTAATGATAACCGGATTGAGCTTCTTGGAAGGATGATTGATGAATTCCGTGTAGACGGTGTTGTGGAGATGATTCTGTCAGGATGTCATTCCGTGCATATGGAATCTATCAGTGTGCGTAATTTTGTTAATGAGGAAAAGCACATTCCGTATATTGACGTTGTTACGGATTATTCTCAGGGGGATATCGGACAATTGAATACTAGAATGTCTGCGTTCATCGAGATGCTTGAAACTCGGGAATGAGAAAAACGCTGATTCCTGCGAGCGACGAGCCAAGCAGCTGTTTGCAGGACAGATAATAACGATTGCTGAGACTGTCGGGAACTAAGTTTTCCGGCAGTCTTTCTTTGTCAGGGGAGTAATATTGGTGAGGAGCTGTAATATATGACAGACAGCTAATGTGTAGAGAATGAATGATATATAGATAAAATCTATATATCACACACATTTATGAAGCGTATCTACTACATTGTGCGTAATGCACAATGCGATAAACAAATATTGGAATTGTAAATGATGAAAATAAGAGAAGATTTTATTAGAATATCAAAAGCGGGTTTTACGAGGAGGAAAAAAATTGATAGAGATAAAAAATTTAAAGAAAGTATGGGAGGATGATGGGACCAGTGTTCTGGAAGATATCAACCTGACCATAGAAGACGGGGATATCTACGCACTGGTAGGACGAAGCGGGGCTGGGAAATCAACATTGCTGCGCTGTATTAACGGTCTTACATCTTATCAGGGCGGAAGCCTTACTGTAGACGGATGTGAGATTAAGAATTTAAAAGATAAGGAGTTAAGGGAGTTTCGCAGACGTGTTGGTATGATATTCCAGCATTTCTCTCTTCTGGAAAGGGAAACGGTGTATCAGAATATTGCGCTTCCCATGCAGTGCTGGAAGTATTCCAAAGAGGAAACAGATAAAAAAGTAAAAGAACTTCTTGAGCTGGTCGGGCTTAATGATAAGATGAATGCCAAGCCAAGAAACCTAAGCGGCGGGCAGAAACAAAGAGTGGCTATCGCAAGAGCGCTTACGATGGAGCCCAAGATTCTTCTGTGTGATGAGGCGACTTCAGCGCTGGATCCTAAGACAACGAATTCTATCCTGGAGCTTTTGCTGGAGATTAACCAGAAGATAGGTATTACGATTGTTATCGTGACACACCAGATGGAAGTAGTAAGAAAGGCATGCAATAAGGCATGTATTCTGGAGCAGGGACGCATTGCGGATGAGGGCACGGTGAGAGATATCTTTATCAAGCAGCCGTTATCTTTAAGAAGGCTTCTGGGTGAAGAGGAAATCCGGCTTCCGAAGCAGGGACATAATATTCAGATTGCTCATATGGTAAATGATATCCGGGATGGGGAGCTCTTTGGCAAGATGTCTAAGGAACTGGATTATGTATTCCCGATTCTGGACGGGAAGATCCAGGAATATCAGGGAGACAGCATGGGAATCTTTGTGATTAATGTAGATGACGATCATCTTGAAGTGGTTACACAGTATCTTGATGAGCGTAAGATTAACTGGCGCGAGATGCGCGAAGGTATGAATGAAAAGGAAGGAGAAACAGCGCCATGTCATTAAAAAATTTTACTTTTGCACAGATCTGTCAGATGATCATTGTTCCTGCTTTTTTTGATACGCTAAAAATGCTTTTGATATCAGGAATCTTATCTACAGTCTTTGGATTTGTTTTTGGAGTGATTTTGACTGTAACGGAAAAAGGCGGATTATATGAGAATGTGGTGGTTAACAGAATTCTTGATTTTATCGTAAATACAATTCGTTCTTTCCCATTTATTATTCTTATGGTGTCAATCATTCCATTTACACGGTTGATTGTTGGAAGTTCTATCGGGGATACGGCGGCGCTCGTACCGCTTACAGTTGCCTGTACTCCATTTATGGCGCGTATTTTCCAGAATAGCTTCAAAGAAGTAGATCCGGCTCTGATTGAGGCAGCGCAGTCTTTCGGGGCGTCCAAGTGGCAGATTGTATTCAAGGTTATGCTGAAAGAATCGGTTCCTTCTATCATATCAGGGTTGTGTCTGGCAATTATCAATCTGTTAGGAGCTACGGCAATGGCGGGAGCAGTCGGCGCAGGCGGTCTTGGAGCAGTTGCGCTTACATATGGATATCAGAATTTTAATCAGGAGATTATGTACTCTATCTGTGTGATTCTGATTATTCTTGTGGCAATTATCCAATACTTTGGAGATTGGATCTATAAGAAACTAAAATAGAGTGAATAAAAGCAGGCAGACGCCGCTTTTAGATAAATATTTTACGATCAGGAGGATTATTATGAAGAAAAAAGTATTAAGCGCATTGCTCATTACAGTAATGGCTGGCGTTATGCTGGCAGGGTGTGGGAAGTCCGATTCAGAGAGTGGTTCGGGAAACGGGTCACAGAGTGAATCAGAGAGTGGTTCGGAAGGAGAAGAGTCATCAGAGAAAAAAGATGTAATCAGAATCGGTATTCGTGCAGACATGGTGAATCAGTTAGAATCTGTCAGAGATGAAATAGAAGGACTCGGATATACGGTGGAAGAGAGTGTATTTGACGACAGTGTTCAGCCGGATGTGGCGCTTGCAGAAGGAAGTCTTGATATGAACTGGTATCAGCATGGGCCATATCTGGAAAGTTATAATTCAGAGAATGGTACGGATCTGGTTATGATCGAGCCAAAGACTTTCTATCCTTTATTCGCCATGTATTCAGACAAATGGGACTCAGTTGATGAACTCCCGGATGGAGCAACCATAGGATTTTGCAACGACGCTACAAACCAGGCAAGAGGCCTGAATATGCTTCAGGCGCAGGGGCTGATCAAGCTGGATGATTCCGTGGAAGTGCCGACTATGTACGATGTAAAAGACAATCCGCACAATTTTGAGTTTATTGAGGCTGAGATGTCGGTGCTGCCGCAGTCACTGGGGGATGCAGATGCAATCTGTCTTGCGGCAGGACATATGGTGAATGCGGGACTTTCGGCAGAAGGATATCTGTGTCAGTCTGATGATAATGATACTTATGCAGTTGGATTTGCAGTAAGAAGTGAAGACAAAGATGCCGAATGGGCAAAGGAAATTGCAGAAGTCGTACAGTGCGATGATCTTGCAGAATATTTTAAGACAGAGAAAGCAGGCACACAGATTCCGTGTTGGGAATAATCACTGGAAAAGGGCAGACACTTGTTGACTGTCCTTTTAGCATGCATGAGAGACAGCACACTAGGGAGGCGCTACATGGAATTAGCTGCTATAACATTGTATAAAACACTTGTCATGGTGATTCTCGCATTGACAGGCATCTTTTGCTACAGAACGGGAATTGTAGATGAAGAGGTTAATAAAAAATTGTCAGAACTGGTGCTGACGCTATTTACGCCGGTTCTGTTATTTACTTCTTTTCAAAAGGAATTTTCCGACGAATTATTATCAGGACTTGCAGTGTCTGTAGTTCTGTCATTAGTTTCTTTTGCTGTCATATGGATGATCTGCAAATGTGTTGTATACAGGCAAAATCAGGACTATGCTGCGGTTGAGCATATTGCATTGATGTATTCCAACTGTGGATTTATCGGCATTCCGATGGCGCAGGGAATATGGGGGACAGACGGAGTGTTCTACATGACGGCATATGTGGCGGCAGCTAATTTTCTGTTGTGGTCACATGGAATTATTGTCATGTCAGGGAAGCGAGATATAAATTCATTAAAGAATGTATTTACGTCACCGACGATTCTTTCTATTGTTCTTGGGATTATCTGTTTCTTGATGAAGATTCGGATGCCATCTATCATTAAAGAGCCGATGGATATGATTGCAAATATGAATACACCCATGGCAATGATGGTCGCAGGAATCAATATTGCGCAGGCAGATCTAAGACATACTTTTAAGAAACGAAGGATATACTGGCTAAGTTTTGTTAAGTTATTGGTACTGCCAGCTGCACTGATTGGCCTGTTTTATCTGGTTCCCGTAGAAAAAGATATAAAAACGGTCATGGTGTTGGCAACTGCCTGTCCGGCAGGGGTGACCGGCAGTCTTTTTGCCTTGCGCTATGGCAAAGACGCGGTATATGCTTCGGAATTATTTGCGATGTCAACAATTATTTCGATCGTTACAGTGCCGTTCATGATGCTGTTTTGCTGAGAATAGATGCGAATTTGTTAATAAATAACTTAGTTAAGAAGGGAAAGTCAGGATGGAATTAATTAGAATGGAAATGACCCCGAAGGAACGTAAGCTGGCTTATGCCAGAGGAGAGGAAGTTGACCGGATACCAACATCCTTAAGTGCGGGAGAGACTGCGCCGCCGCTGTATGGGATAGATATCCGCGATTATTACTTTTCGGCTGATGCGATGGTGGAGGTTGAGACGGCTCTGGCAAATGATTTTCAAGCAGATAATATGGGCGTGGGGCTTGGACTTCGGACATTGGTAGAAGCTCTTGGCACAAAACTTGAATATCCCAAAAAGAATGTATCATATATACTGGAGCCGGCTTTAAAAAATTTTGCAGATGTTGAGAATATGGATTTGGTAAATGTTGAAAAAGACGGGCGTTTTCCAATCATTATAGAAGCATTCGAACGGCTGCAGGTGCGTTTCGAAGAAGAGAGAATACTGGGAAGCGGTCTGGCGGGGCCGCTGACAACGGCTGCAAGCCTGATTGGGACAGAAGCGTTTCTGAAAGCAACTGTAAAGAATAAGGAAGGCGCGCACAGATTATTACAGTACAGCACAGACTGTATTGTCAAGTGCTGTAAGGACCTGCATCAGAAACTTGGAATTGGTTTTATGCTGTCGGAGCCGATGGCGTCGCGTAATCTTCTGAGTAAGAGGCAGTTTAACGAGTTCTTCCTGCCGTATCTGGAGCAGACGGTAAAAAGGCTGAACGAATTCCAGGGAGGGACGTCTATCCATATCTGCGGAAATACTAAGGATCGCTGGAAGGAAGTGGTTGATGCCGGAGTCAGCGGTTTCTGGGTGGATAACTGTGAGAGCCTGAAGGAATTGAAAGAAGCTTACGGAGACAGAGTGGCGATTAGCGGAAATCTTGTGCCTGTAGAAGTGCTCAGGGACGGTACGGCGGCGGAGATTGAAGAGAATGTCAGATTCTGTATTGCTCAGGCGGCGGATAATCCCTGTGGCTATAATCTTTGTCCGGGCTGTACAACTCCTGTAGGTACATCGAAGGAGAACATGATTGCATTTATGAATGCTGCGGCTGTCTATGGCAGGGGAGCGAGAAAGGGCTGCATGCCGAGAGGGATGCAGGAAATATCGGAATAGAAAATGGCTATAAATATTGCATTTTATTGTAAATATCAATTATACGAAGTGGTGTTTTTATGCTACGATAAATACAGTAATATATATAGTGATGTACGAAGGTATCCGTGTATCAACGGCGCCAGTCATTGAAAAGGGAATCCGGTGAGAATCCGGAACAGCCCCCTCTACTGTAAGATGGACGATAATCCCAGAGAAACCACCTGAGTATAGTACTTGAAAATGTATTCAAGTTATAAAGCATGCCCGGGGAAGGTGGGATTAGAGGATGAGATCAAGTCAGGAGACCTGCTATATATCTAAGATGTTCTTTTCGGTGGGGAAAAGACAGCGGTTACGCTGTTTTTTCTGCGCCTTTTTTTGTAATAATAGGAAACTTTGCTGCCTAAGGGATTGAAGGATGCAGAGATTTGACTTAGAAGGAGATATGGATGGAAGTACAGATTGTCTCCGGTTTCTTAGGAGCCGGAAAAACCACATTTTTAAACCAGTATCTGCCGACGCTGTCAGGCAGAACAGTTGTTATAGAGAATGAATTTGGAGATGTCGGATTAGATGGTGAGCTTATACAGGGAGAACTTCCGGTAAAGGAACTCTACGCGGGGTGCATCTGCTGCAGCCTGGCAATGGATTTCCGCAAAGGAATCAAGGAGATATGGGAACAGTATCATCCGGAGCAGATTGTGATTGAACCTTCCGGGGTGGGCAGGCTTTCGGATATTGTCGGGGCATGCACCCGGGCGAAAGAAAGAGAAGGAATCCCTTTGCGGATTACGAAGCTGATATCTGTCGTAGACCTGGCATTATTTGAAGAATATATCGATGGATTTGGTGCATTCTATCTGGATCAGATTCAACATGCGAGGCTGCTGTTGTTAAGCAATCTGGATCAGATGCCGCAGGAGGAGAAAGACCGGCAGATTACCAGACTTAGAGAATTGAACCCGGCGGCAATACTGTATGAAGACGACTGGCGAAAGATGGACCTGGATGCACTAAGAGAACTTGTGAAGTTTTCTTCGGATTATGAAGACGATCCTGAAGAGATAGGAAGGGGAGCAGTCCCGGCTGACAAAGTATTCTCAAGTATCTCGGTCAGAGATCCGAAGGAATTCACGCAGAGTGAATTGGAGAAGATATTAGAAGAATTAAAGGGCGGACGTTATGGACAGGTTCTTCGGGCCAAAGGGGTTATAAAGACAAAAGATGGCAGGAAGATACATGTGGAATTCACACATTCCGCGGTAAACTTAGGGATATTAGAGAAAACGGAAGATTTTGAATGTAAGATGATTATAATTGGGTGTCAACTTAAAGAGGAAACAATTAAGGAATTGTTCACTTAGAAATTATAAAGTGTGATAGAATCTTATAAGATGAGGAGGAGATTATATTGGCAGAGATGAAAGATTTTCAATGTACCTATGATAATTCTGCAGGAATCAGTGGCGAGGTGACGGAGGGATTGAAACTTACGTTCCCGGACGCATATCTTCATCATGAGACGATGGCAGCATTGTCCAAGGCGTTAAAAGCGCATGATAAGGCGGCGTTCTGTGAGCTGCCGTTTTGCCATACGGTGGAGGCGGAAGCTATGGGCGGGATCGTTAATTATGGAAATGAAGTAGCCGGACCGAGGGCTAAGGAATATATCTGCACGACTCCGGAGGAACTGCTTGAACTGCCGGAAATCGATCTGTCCGCAGGAAGGATTCACGAGGTTCTGCTGGCGTGTAAGGAACTCCGGGAAGAGGGAGAGCATGTAGTATTGCAGGTATCGGGACCATTTACCATATTAAATGTACTGATTGATGCGAAGTATGTATTCAAGGCGATGCGCAAGAAGCCGGAATTGATGAAAGAGGTATTCTGGAAGCTCGGCAATGAGATTCTGAAATTTATGGAAGAGGCAAAGCGGTACGGAGTGGAGCTGATTAGTTACGCAGATTCGTCAGGCGGATTGAATATCCTGGGACCGAAGATGGCGGAGCAGGTGGTGGAAGATTTTACTTATGAGTTCCTGAAGAAGGCAGAAGCGTTGACAGACGATAAGACAATGATTCTGCTGTGCCCGAAGACTACATTTGCCCTGTTTGGAACAGGAAAGGCGAGATTCCGGGATCATAAGCTTAGCGGGGCGATGGCGTATGGAGAAGGATGTATTGAGATGATTGGCAAGGTAAAATTCGCCGGACAGATGTGTATTAAGAATGTGGGATATCAGTTGG
Organism: uncultured Dorea sp.; assembly: GCA_947647815.1. GTDB lineage: Bacteria > Bacillota > Clostridia > Lachnospirales > Lachnospiraceae > Sporofaciens. The sequence continues at coordinate 9,372 of CANSLW010000053.1, forward strand.
AGAATGGAGTCTTCAAGGAAGTTGTCCTTGAATAGTCTAAAAAAATATAGAAAATAAAAGTAAGAGGAGGATTCTGATATGAGTTCAAAAGAAGAATTGTTACAGCGTCTTTCAGACGGCGTCGTAGAAATGGAAGAGGATGATGTGGCCGAGGCGGCACAGGAGTATCTGGATGCGGGCTATCCGGCATTTGACGGAATTATGGAGGGCCTGGTGGACGGTATGAACCGTGCAAGCCAGTTGTATGAGGAGGAAGAGTATTTTGTAACGGATGTACTGTTGTGTTCAGATGCCATGTATGCCGGACTGGATATCCTGCGTCCGTATCTTCCAGAAGTATCGAATGATGATAAGGTAACTGGCGTCATCGGAGTTGTGGAAGGGGATACCCATGATATCGGGAAGAATCTGGTGAAGATCATGCTGGAGACGGCAGGATTCAACATGATTGATCTTGGAAGGGACGTGCCCCTTGCGAAGTTCGTTGAGACGGCGAAGGAGGAGAATGCGGATTTCGTATGTCTGTCTACACTGATGACGACTACTATGGGAGGAATGGAGACAGTGATTCATCTGCTTGAGGAGGCTGGAATCCGTGATCGTGTGAAGGTTATGATAGGAGGCGGTCCGATTTCCCAGAAATACGCGGACAAGATCGGAGCGGACGGATATTCGCAGAATGCCGTAGAAGCAGTAAAGCTTGCGAAGAAGCTCTTGGATATTGCATAAGGAGTGAAAAGATGCTGACACCAAAAGAAAGATTAAAGATGATATTAGACGGGCGTAAAGTTGACAGGCCGGCATGTATCTGTCCTGGCGGAATGATGAATATGGTAACTTCGGAACTTATGGACCGGGTAAAGGTCTATATGCCGGACGCTCATAAGGATGCAAGGATGATGGCTGATCTTGCAAAAGCAGTGTATGAGGAGGGATGTTTTGAGAATTATGGCGTTCCTTTCTGTATGACTGTGGAAGCAGAAGAGATGGGAGCGCAGGTAGACATGGGAACCAATGTATATGAACCTCATGTAACAGGTTATGTGATTGGTTCTGTAAGCGAATATCAGAAACTGCATCAGGTAGATATAAACCAGGGACGTGCAAAGGTAGTCTTAGATGCAATCCGTATCTTGAAAGAGGAGACAAAAGACGTGCCGATTGTAGGTAATCTGACAGGACCGATCAGTACGGCAAGCTCTGTGATGGAGCCGGTTACATTCTACAAGGAACTTCGCAAAAAGAATCAGGAAGCCCACGCATATATGGAATTCATCACGAATCAGTTGATTACTTTCGGCCGGGCACAGATAGAGGCAGGAGCTGACCTGATTGCCGTCTCAGATCCCAGCGGAACAGGAGAGATACTGGGACCGAAGTATTTTAAAGAATTTGCGGTGACCTATATCAACCGGCTTCTGGATGCTCTCCAGGAAGAGAAGATGGGTACGATTGTCCATATCTGCGGGCAGATGAGCCCGGTATATAAAGAGGTGGATGAGGTGCGCAGCAGTGCACTGAGTTTTGACTCCATTGTATCTATGAAGGAGGCACGGGAGCATTTGAAAGACAGAATCCTGATGGGAAATGTCAGTACCTATGCATTAGAATTCGGAGATCCAGACAGGGTGAAGATGCTGACGAGAAGTTGTGTGAAGAGCGGATCAGATATCATCTCCCCGGCATGCGGGCTTGGCATGAAGTCGCCTCTTAGGAATGTGCAGTCTGTACTTGCCGGAGTAAAGGAAATTTATGTGCAATAGTAGGAGGAATAAGGGGCGATGGCGAAGATAAAGATTGGAGATACCGGGAGGGATATTGAGTGTCAGGAAGGTACGAACCTTCTGGAGGCTCTGGTTGGCGCCGGAGTGTTTGTGGATAATCCGTGTAACGGCAAAGGTATCTGCGGAAAGTGCAAGATCCGGGTACTTTCAGGGGGAGTATCCGAGATGACAGCGTCGGAGGAACGATTGCTGAAGCCGGAAGAGATTGAGTCCGGGATCCGGTTATCCTGTATGGCGGAAGTATATGGAACGGTTGAGGTTGAACTTCTTCAAAAAGAGCGGAAGCATGAAGTGTTGACGAAGGGGTATTTGACTGAATTTGAGAGAGACCTGTTTGACGGCGGCTATGGTATTGTGATTGATATCGGAACGACGACGGTGGTTACGGCGCTGATTGACCTTAAGACTGGTGAGGAGGCTGCCAATGCATCTATGATCAATGCACAGAAGAGGTATGGACTGGATGTGTTGACAAGGATTACGTATGAATATGAGCATCCTGAAAGTGGAGTCCGCGAATTGCAGGAGGCGATTGTGAATTCTATCAATGCGATGATAGAAGAAGTGTGTCAGGAAGCAGGAGCAGACCGGAGGGATATCCGGGAGATTGATGTGGCGGCGAACTGTACGATGATGCATATGCTTCTGGGTGTGGATGCCAGGTCTATCGGGAAGTCTCCGTATAAACCAGAGTTCACTAAGGCAAGAAAACTGTCGGCGAAGGAGATTGGGATTGAAGCGGCAGGGGATACAAAGCTCTATTGCCTTCCCCAGGTATCCGCTTATATCGGCGCGGATATTGTGGCGGGAGCTTATGTATGTGAACTGCAGAAAGAACGAGGAAATGTTCTCTTTATCGATATCGGAACGAATGGTGAGATTGTACTGGCGGCAGAAGGAAAGCTTCTGTGCTGTTCCTGCGCGGCAGGACCTGCGTTAGAGGGCATGAATATCAGTTCCGGCATGAGGGCGGCAGAAGGAGCAATTGAGGATGTAGAGATTACAGAACAGGGAATCCGGCTTACGGTTATTGGCGGTCAGGAACCGGTGGGACTGTGCGGGAGCGGAATTCTTGCTGTGGTAAAGGAGTTGCTCCGCACCGGAATCGTGAAGAAGACGGGAGTATTTGTGAAGAAGGAGAAGCTTAGCGAGCAGGATTACAGGTATCCTATGATTCGTATGAACGGGACGAAACGGGAATTTATCCTCTGTGAGGAGCCGACGCTTCTGGTAACCCAGTCGGATGTGCGGCAGGTACAGCTTGCCAAAGGCGCGATCCTGTCTGGATTCACGGCGCTTCTAAAGAAAGCCGGCATCTCCATGGAAGACTTGGATGAAGTTATGATTGCCGGACAGTTTGGCGCACATCTTCCGGCAGAGTCTTTGGTTGGAACAGGAATCCTGCCCCGCGAAGTAGAAGGGAAATTAGTCTATGTGGGCAATTCATCTAAGACAGGAGCCTATATGGCACTGATGTCCGGGAAAGTGAAGCGGGAGATCGAGCTGTTGGCAGAGAAGATGGAGTATATGGAATTGGCAGAGACAGAGAACTATGAGCGGATCTTTACAGATAGTATGATATTTCCTGGTTAATATGGATATGTCGTATAGGAAGTAAGTGTCTGCCTCAGAGAAAAGGAACCAGATCACGAAAGAAAGAGCCTGCTTTGAAGTGAGGGAATGAGAGGAGGAACGGATCAATTATGGAATACGAAGAGCTGAAACGGTTAATGAGTGAACAGAAAGATGAGATGACGGCAGCGGAGAGGATGAGAGCGTATAATGCAGGAGAAGAAGTGGATTATATTCCTTATACGCTGCAGGCGCCGGATCCGGCATTTGCGGATATCTTTGGGTTTACTACGACACAGTTTGCGAGAGATTTTGAGGTCAAAAGTGAAGTTATCCGCAGAAGGAAAGAAGAATTCGGGTTGGATAGTTTTAATGTGGGACTGGGACTTAAGACCATAGGAGGCGCGCTTGGGTCGAAGCTTCGGGCGCCGGAACACGGAATTGATTATGTAGAGGAGCATGTGTTGAGGGATTATGCGGATTTTGACAGGCTGGAGGTGACAGATCCTTACAAGAACCCGGTGCTTGCACCGATTCTTGAGAGCGCGAAACGTTTGAAAGATCGATTTCCTGATGTCAGTATGACGACCAGCGTTGCAGGTCCGATCTCAACTGCAATTGCAGTACGGCCGGTGGAGCTGGTTCTTAAGGATACCCGGAAGAATCCAGAGATGCTGCACAAATTACTGGATCTGACAGTAGAATGTTCATTAAAATGGTTCGAGGCATTTTATCATGAATTCGGACCGGTGGGGACGAATTTCTCGGATCCGGTGACCTGTATGGATGTAATCAGCAAGAAACAGTTTGATGAATACTCACTTCCTTACATTAAGAAATTAATTGACGGGACGGAGAAGATTATGGGATCCAGGCCGGGAGCGCACATCTGCGGTAAGACCAGCCCAATCTGGAGCGACCTGGCGGATGCAGGGTTATTTTCCTTCAGTATCGATAATTGTGAGGATCTTGCGGTTGCGAAAGAAGCGGTGGGCGACCGGATGCGGATTGCCGGAAACGTACCTCCTGTAGACGTGATGAAGGAGGGGACGATTGACGAAGTAATCGCTTCCTGTAAGGAATGTCTTGAGAAGTGTGCGGACAGTCCGGCTGGTTTCATTCTGAATACAGGATGCCAGCTGCCGATAGGAACACCGAAGGCGAATGTGGAAGCGTTCATCTATGCGGCAAGGAAATACGGACGAGGAGCGCGGATTGGGAAGATGCCGAGAGGAATTACAGAAGGGTAGAGAATGAGATGTATTTTGCGGGAGCCCTAAGGCTCCCTGGATAATTTTACGGATTATTTATGCTGATATTTGCTTGACTTTTAAGATATATGGAATTATCCTAATATATGTACACAGGGGCGCTTTATATGGCTGAGATGTATGTATAGCATACAGACCCTCAAAACTTGATCCGGGTAATGCCGGCGTAAGGAAAGGAGAATTTCATAATGTCACAAACTAATTCTATCACTGGCAGGAGTGCGTCTTCTGCCGTCAAAAAGCTTGTTTTTTCTGCTATGGGGATCGCTCTTGCGATGGTTACTTCCTACATAAAGGTGTGGGAGATGCCGATGGGCGGTTCGGTCACACTGTTATCCATGTTATTTATTTGTCTGATCGGTTACTGGTTCGGAGCCGGATATGGGGTTCTGACCGGAATGGGATATGGAATCCTGCAGCTGATTATCGATCCCTATGTGCTTTCGATTCCGCAGGTGCTCTTTGATTACCCGTTGGCTTTCGGTGCACTGGGATTATCCGGATTCTTCAGGAATCGGAAGTACGGTCTGCAAATTGGTTATGTTGTCGGTGTGTTGGGGCGTTTTGTCTTCTCAACATTGTCTGGCGTATTCTTCTTTGCGGCATATGCGCCGGAGGGGATGAATCCGTGGGTGTATTCTTCTCTGTATCAGGGAAGCTATCTTGGGGCAGAAGGGATTGTTACGTTGATAATTATATCCATACCGCCGGTGACGAAAGCGTTGAATACTGTGAAGATGCAGGCGATAGATAATTAAAGGATAAGCGTAATTTTGACTGATAAGGGCATACAATTATCTATGTTTAGGAAAAATGGTAAAATTTGATTAGAAGATGAAGATAGAAAGAGGTGGGAAACCGGATGACAGTGTGCTTTCCCACCTCATTTTTGCTTTTTTTATTTATGAATATGCTATCCTTTTAGTCCATTCAGTGCAACGCCTGCCTCAAATTTTGACTGCAGAAGCAGGTAGAAGATAAATGGAGGCAGGAATGTAATTACCGAGCATGCCATTGTAAGTCCGACATCCACATCGTACTGTGCTTTCATCGTAGTTAGTGCCAGTGGAAGTGTCCGCATCGTGTCGTTGGTAGTAATGATCAGCGGCCAGGTAAAGTTATTCCACGCACCGATAAATGTGAAGATGGAAAGTGTAAGCATGGCGGATCTTACAAGAGGAAGGATGACTGACCACAGGATTTTCCGGTTGGAGGCTCCGTCAATTCTGGCAGATTCCAGTAGTTCATTCGGTATGCCAAGGATTGCCTGGCGCATGATGAAAACGCCAAATGCCGTAGGCAGCGGCAGGATTAGAGCTTTAAAGGTATTTACCCATCCCAGGCCCCTGACAACGAGGTACAATGGTACAAGTATGACTTCAGAAGGTACCAGCATGGTCAGTATCAGGAGTAAGAATATCTTATCATTTCCTTTGAATTTTAACTTTGCGAAAGCAAATCCTGCACTACAGCTTGTAAAAAGTGTCAGGGCAACACCGGCAAATGCGACAATAACGCTGTTCAGCAGGTAGCGCCCTATCGTGTCACCTGAGAAAATCTTATTATAGTGTTCCAGTGTCAGGTTTGACAAGGAAAAGCTGAAATCATAGGCATTCAGCGTGCTCTTTAAAGACATCAGTATCATGTATACGAACGGCAGGATACAGAGCAGAGCTATGAAGATCAAAACCAGATCTCCTACTATATGTGATAATTTCTTCATTGCGGCTACCTCCTATATCTCTGACGCTTCGCGTTTCATAAAACGCTGCTGGAATAATACGATTACCAGAACCATCAGCATGAGCACATTGGATACGGTCATGGCATATCCGGCTTTTCCGCCCTTAAAGGTAAGTTGGTAAGCATACATTACCATGGTGGTAGTGGACATAGATGGTCCTCCGCCGGTCATGGTATATACGATGTCGAATACCTGCATGGAGCTGATGATTGCCAGGAAAGTATTCAGAATTATGGTAGGTTTCAGAAGCGGGAGAGTAATTCTTGAAAAAATATTCCAGGAATTTGCGCCGTCTGCCCGGGCGGCCTCGTAATAATTAACGGGAATTGACATCAGGGATGACAATGTGATAATCATGTAATAACCCATGCTTTTCCATACAATAATTCTGAATACTTTCCTGGCAATCATC
>CANSLW010000054.1 GCA_947647815.1 uncultured Dorea sp.
GATATGAAGTACAGATTGAAGATGAAGCAGGACAACAGGAAGTCGTGTATGCAAAAGGAAATATGTTGACTGTCAGTTCGTTTATGCAGGATAAGCTTGTAAACGGCAAGGAATATAAAGTCCGCGTCCAGTCTGTGAACGGGGCTTGGCGAAGCGGGTATTGCGAGCCGGTTATCGTTGTTCCGAAAGTTGATAAAGCTCCGGATGCTCCGGATAATGTCAGGGCAGAAGGAAGATACCGGGCAGTTGATGTATCCTGGAAGAAGATGGAGGATACGGATTCTTATTGTGTACATTACAGAGAGAGCGGGACAGAAGAATATACAAGAACCGAAGGAATTACTGCAAGCAGCTATACCATAACAGGCCTTAAGGATAAGACAGAGTATGAGATCTACATAACGGGTGTAAATGACTTGGGTGAGAGTAAGCCGTCCCTTACTGCCAAGGCAGAGACTATAGACCAGAATCCGGCACAGATGCCAAAATATAAGCTGCTTAACCTTGCCGGAGAAGGCGAAGTTAGTGATCATATTATCAGTGTGGTAATAGCGAAAGGTTCAATGAATGACAGCCCGATGGATTCAGAAGCAGGAACTGCATGGGGAACAGTGGATAATAATCCGGCGTCTCACTATGCATTCGATTCCTGGGACGGCGGAGGATTCAACGCATTGACGAATCATGGAGTCACATATGAGTTCGACAAAGTCTATAAGATGGATCGGATTGCGCTGCAGGAAGTAACGCCTCAGAGCCAGCATTACGGCTATGCACAGGTAAGATACTGGGATGGTAATGGAAAGGAATATACTTTTGATAAGAACAGAGTAAGGATTCAGCGAAAGACGGATTCGGAAAACAGGGCATATTATCTGGTCAGGCTGCCGGAACCAATTGAGGCTAAGAAGATTCAGATTGGCCTTGCCAGGACGTATGTACATGGTACAATTTCTATGTCCGAGGTTTACTTCTATCATTATGACAGCATAGAAGAGGATATTATGGCGCTTTATGAAGATGATCTTCATACTGTGCTTGGAAGTGATGTTACACAGGATACAATTAATGAACTAAGGATGCGTATTAATACTCCGGATGAAGTGAGCGGGGAATACCATCCTGACAAGGATGCTCTGGAGCGGGAATTAAAGACGGCAGAGGATATTCTGAACTCCCAATTAACAGAGTCTGTGAGTATCTATAATGGAATCACAACAAAGGATGTGGGACGCGGTTTTGGCGGATTGAATGCATGGCAGCCACTCGGCGTCACAGCAGCGGCAGGAGAAGAGATTACAGTTTATGTAGGCCATAATACAAAGAAGACGGGTGAGACGACAAACCTGCAGTTGGTAAGTACGCAGTATCATTCAGAAGCCAATTCGATGTTCAAGGTTGTATCGACTTTGAAAATTGGAAGAAACGATATCACTGTTCCGAAGCTCTGGTCAATAGATGCGGAGTCAGGCGGCGCGCTTTATGTTCAGTATACGGGCAGCAACGCAAATGACCATTATGCAGTCCGGGTAAGTGGCGGAGTACAAGTCCCAAGGCTTGATCTTTATAAGACAGACGATGGTGCAAAAAGACAGGAAAAGGCGGAAGCCTATCTTACGGAGCTGGATGAATATATTAAGACGCTTCCGGCAAAACACGATGAAGTACATAAGAATTCAGAAAATAAACTGGTGCAGTATGATTATCGTGCACAGGATTGCATTCTTGGGGCGTCAGATATTATGCTGGATACTATGATGCTTTCGCTTCCGGCGCAACAGATTAATAAAGGAGTCGGAAACGGCAGCATACAGGAAAGAGCCGAACGGCTTGTGGCGTCTATGGATGCGGTTGAGAACATGATGGGATTATTCTATCAGCATAAGGGACTGAACAATAATGCGCCGGCGGCAAAAGACAGGATTCCTGCTAACCATCTAAATATTCGCTATCAGCGGATGTTTGCCGGGGCGTTCATGTATGCGTCCGGTAACCATATCGGTATCGAATGGAATGAAACAGCGGGTATGATGACCGGAACTACAGTACAGGCAGATGAGTCTGGCAGATACATAAGCGGCAGGTATTTTGGATGGGGAATCGCCCACGAGATTGGACACTGCATAAATCAGGGAACTTATGCGATTGCAGAGATTACGAATAATTATTATTCTGTATTGGCGCAAGCGAAGGATACCAATGATTCGGTACGTTTTCAGTATGATAAAGTATACGAAAAGGTGACCTCCGGTACAAAAGGACGTGCATCTAATGTATTTACACAGCTTGGCATGTACTGGCAGCTGCACCTGGCGTATGATAATGGTTTGAATTACAAGACTTATCCGGATTACAATGAGCAGCTTAATAACCTGTTCTTTGCGCGGGTAGATACTTATGCAAGGACTCCTGCCAGTGCACCGGCTCCAGGAGGTACGGCGCTTGCACTCTCAGGAGATAAAGACCAGGATTTGATGCGGTTGTCTTGCGCGGCGGCCGGGAAGAATATCCTTAAATTCTTCGAGCGCTGGGGTATGACGCCGAATCAGGATACCATAAGCTATGCAGGGCAGTTTGCGGAAGAGACGAGAGCAATCTGTTATGTGAATGATGAGTCTCGTGTATACAGGCTCAGTCATGGAGGAAGTGTTCTCGGAACAGAAGGAAATGTAGAAGCAGTCGGTGATGATACGGCAGCGGCGGTAAACAAAGACGCAGCTAACAAAGTGGATATTACCCTGACGTCAAAGACAATAGATACAAATGACATCTTAGGATATGAGATTGTGCGCCGTACAATTTCTAATGGAGAGATTGAAAGAGAAGTTGCAGGCTTTGCAACGGGAAATAATTTTACAGATGTGATCACAACCATGAATAATCGTGTTGTGACATATGAGGTTACATTGATCGACAAATATCTGAATCGTTCGGCTGTGAAGGTATTGCCAGAGATTAAGGTACGCCATGAAGGAGATCTTGATAAAGCATATTGGACAGTCAGCACGAAGGATATGGAGGCTGTGAATGTGCCGGATGCAGGAAACGGAACGGAGAATGACCCGTGCGGTCCGGAAGCAGAAGCGCCCATTATGAAAGCAGTCGATAATAAGGCTGATACGGTCTATACAGGTACCGCAGGTGCTAATGCGGAAATCATAATGGAATTCAATCAGTCAATGAACGTCTCAGGGTTCAGATATACGGCAGGCAATGATAATCCAGTCAAAGAGTACAGTATGTATGTGAGGAATGACGCAGACGGCAGTTGGATAGAAGCTGCGGCAGGAACACTGGAACCGTCAGATAAGCGAACAGTGTATTTTGGAAGAGAAGGAAGTACGAATATTGCATTATATCAGACGACGGCGATGAAGCTTGCCATCAAGAATCAGAAGGGAGCGGAGATTGCGATAGCTGAGTTGGATGTATTTGGAGTGACTGGAGATAATGTAGAATTCAGACATACGGAGAGCGGCAGCACAACGGCTATCGGAAAACTGGAGAATGCATACCAGTATGGAAAGAATGAAAAGGATGTAATCCCGGCAGGATCCATTGTATTCACCGGATCTTACAAAGGAAATTCGGCATATAATGTTGTGATCTTGTACGATCAGGACGGCAACATTGTAGGCGGCGTAGATGAAGAGGGAGATCTGAATGCATATCAGGTAGTCTTCTCAGATGTGCCAGAGGAAGGTAATATTGAGGATACCTACGATGGAACCTGGATATACTGGATTGATCCAAAAGACGTGAAGCTGGAAGGATTAGAGAAGGTCCGTGCGGAGCTGTACCGGGTAGACGATGCCATGAACAATACGGGCCAGAGACTGGTCAGTGATACTGTGTTTGAGACGGTGCCGGAAACATTGCCGGATATCCAGCTTAGCGGTAAAAAATAATAGCGATAAAGGAGTAGAACATGAGGAGATACATATTAGGTTTGATAATGGCAGTGTTCGCATTTATCGCAATACTGCCGGTTGAAACGTTAGCAGCTGACTCGGCAATCAGTGTGGCCAATCAGGAAGGCGGGACAGCTTCTGTGAAGCTGACCCTTCCAAATGGAGCCAAAGAAGAGATATCTACGCTCAGCTTAAGCCTGGTGCTTGAACTGGCGGACGAGGCATCAGATATGGGAAATGTTACCTGTGGAGTGGAGTTCACCGAATGGGTGAAACAGAATGCGAAGGTTCAGACTTCCCGTTCATCACAGAAAGAAGTCCTGAATATCTATATCGCAGGTACGACGCCGCTTTTTTCAGCTGGTGATGGAAAGACTCTTGAAGTGGGGGAAGTATTTGTAAAGAATGATGCGGGAGAAAATCTGGCGTTTCAGATTGATCTTGAGAAGAGTGAATTGAACGTAGTACGGGGAAGAACCACGGTCAGAATCGGTGAGGACGACCTGGTGGAAGATCCGGACAATCCAGATAATCCGGACGGATCAGAGAATCCGCCGGAAGAAAACACTTCGGAGATAGAGACTGTGAAAGCAGAGCTTAAGGCTATGATTGAAAGAGCAGAGAGTATTCCCAAGAGCAGCAGGACAAAGGCGCTGCAATCAGCAATTGACGAGGCGAAGAGAGTATTTGAAGATTCTAACGCATCACTGGAAGAATTAAAGGCTGCTCTTATGAATCTGGAGAATGCACTGGCGCTTTATGAAAGCAGTCTGAATTCCGGAAGCAATACTACTGATACTGCAAAAGAGAAAGAAGAGCAGAATAAGAGACAGAACGGCAGTGTGACGCAGGCAGCTAAGACCGGCGACACTAATCCGGCTGTATTCTACATCGTAACAGCGGTGTTATGTATTGTACTTCTTGGAGCGAATCGAAGATACAGACACAGCGCCGGAGAAAACCTCAGAGATTAGTTGTAAGTATAATTTTGGCGGGAACGTGCATACTATTAGCAAGAGAACTTGTCTTGTTGAAAGGAGCATGTGGAAATATGAAGGAATTAAAACTGGACCTTCTGCCGGCTAATCTGTATGCAGCGAAGAAAAAAGCGGAGAGAGAGAAAGAAAAGAAGAATCAGGAGCAGAAAAATATAGTCAGGCTCAGAGAGATATCGTCGAAAGCAGGATGTCAGGATGGCGGGATAGAATTTCATGAAGACATTTGATGAACTGTATCAGGAGCTTTTGAGAAAAAGAGCCGTAAAAGACGAATCATTGCCTGAAGAGTACAATCCGTATCATCTGGATTGTCTGCTGCATCCTGAGAAATATGCAGCGGTTCTGCATGTGGAAGAGTGTGAGCAGTGTGCTTATGACCAGGCATGTCAGAACAGCTGCATTTTTGATGCCATTGAACGGACAGAAGAAGGGAAAATGGAGATTAATCCATCGCTCTGTACAGGGTGTGAGGCATGTATAGAAGCCTGTAGAAGCGGCAGGCTTACTGCAGGCAGGGACGTGCTTCCTGCGATGAAGGCAGTGAGAGAAGCAAAGGGACCGGCCTATATGATGGTTGCTCCGGCGTTCCTCGGGCAGTTTAGTGAAGCCGTTACACCGGGGAGACTCCGTACGGCTTTTAAAGCATTAGGATTCACCGGAATGGTGGAAGTTGCACTGTTTGCAGATATACTGACGTTGAAAGAAGCATTGGAGTTTGAACGACATGTGCGTCATGAAGGAGATTATCAGCTGACCAGTTGCTGCTGTCCAGTGTGGATCTCGATGATTCGAAAGATTTACCATGAGTTAATGCCTCATGTTCCAGGGGCAGTGTCACCGATGATTGCATGCGGGCGTATGATTAAAAGAATTCATCCGGATGCGGTGACGGTATTCGCAGGTCCCTGCCTGGCGAAAAAGCAGGAGGCGAAAGAAGCAGATATTGCAGATGCGGTGGATTATGTATTGACTTTTCAGGAAGTAAAGGATATCTTTGAGACGGCGGATATTCATCCGGAGAAACTTATGGACGCAGGGAAAGAACATGCGTCTAAAGCGGGAAGACTCTATGCCAGAACAGGCGGGGTAAGCAGCGCGGTAGCTGAGATGGTGGAACAGCTGCATCCTGACAGGAAGATACATGTCCGGACAGAGCAGGCAGACGGGCCGAAAGCATGTATGGATATGATAAAACGAATTAAAGAAGGAATGACGGATGCGAATTTCTTTGAAGGAATGGGCTGTGTGGGCGGCTGTGTGGGCGGTCCTCGGGCAATCCTCAGTGCAGAAGAGGGAAAGGCGCATGTGGACGCATACGGCAATATCTCCAGATATCAGACGCCGCTTGAGAATCCTTATGTGCGGAGAGTGCTGGAAGAATTAGGAATGGATACGGTTGAAGAGCTTTTGATGGACGATTCGCTTCTGGTAAGAGATTTCTCAGCTACTTAAGCTAAAGAACCCACTGTGAGCATATCCGTTGGATTTGCTGTATGGTGGGAATAAAAGACAAGAGAAAGGATTGTAACGGTTCACTCACAGGTGTGCCGTTCATTATTACTTATTATGAAATATTATCTGGCTCCGTTAGAAGGAGTTACTACACATATATTCAGAAGGGTGTACCATGCCTGTTTTCCGGCGATGGACAAGTATTTTACCCCCTTTTTGTCCCCGCATTCCAAGCGTGGGTTTGCGGCAAAGGAAGCAGCCGAGATTTCACCCGAGAATAATAAAGGAATGAGGCTGGTTCCCCAGATTCTGACGAATCATGCTTCTGATTTTCTGAACACTGCAGAAAAACTGATGTACTATGGATATGAAGAGATTAACCTGAATCTGGGCTGTCCGTCGAAGACTGTGGTTTCAAAGGGCAGAGGTTCGGGATTCCTTGCCTATCCGGAAGAACTGGACCGTTTTCTTGAGGAAATATTTGCGAAAGCCAAGGTTAGGATATCGGTTAAGACCAGAATTGGGAGGGATGATTCCGAGGAGTTTCCGAAGCTTTTGGATATCTATAATCAGTATCCTATAGAGGAACTGATCATACATCCGAGGCTTCAGAAAGATTATTATAAAAATACGCCGAATCTTAACGCATTTGAAGAAGCAGTTCAAAGAAGTGTGAATTCGTTGTGCTATAATGGAGATATCTGCTCGGCAGAGGATGCAGTGAGAATAGAAGAGAGATTTCGCACGATACCGGCCTGTATGATTGGAAGAGGAATCATCGCTAATCCGGGACTCTTAGGAGAGATTAAGGGAGAAGGGGCGGCAGATTATGCATTGATACGCCGATTCCATGACATGCTGTATGAAGAATATCAGAACACCGGTATGGGAGATAAGAATGTACTCTTTAAGATGAAGGAAATCTGGTGCTATCTGGGTAATCTTTTTCCCGGATGTGAAAAACAGCTGAAACGAATCAAAAAGGCAGAAAAATCAGACAGGTATCTGGAAGTGGTATCTTTACTTTTTGAAGAATATGCAATACAATGATTGTGGGAGCACGAAGTGCGGAACAACCCGTAGTATCATGTATAGTGAGAGACAGAGAGAGTCCACGCGATAAATTGTATGCAGACGAGTTAGAGGATTACAATTGTACAGGTGGAAAAATTCCGAAAGGGAGGATATGAGATAGTATGGAAGACCAGAAGAAGAGAGTATATGATGCATTGGATAAGCTGAAAATTAAGTATGAAGTGGTAGAGCATGAACCAGTACATACGATGGAGGATATGGACAGGCTAGGGCTGCCGGAGAAGGGAACCTTGTGTAAGAATCTTTTCCTTAGAGATTCCAAGGGAAAGAGACACTTCCTGGTTACCTGTGAAGAGAGTAAGAAGGTAGATTTAAAGGCTTTGGGAAGGCAGCTTGGCGGGGGTAATCTTAGTTTTGCATCCGAAGACCGTCTGGAGAAATATCTCGGCCTTAAGCAGGGAAGTGTGTCTCCGTTTGGTTTGATGAATGATACGGACCATGCAGTAGAGTTCTTTATCGATAAAGACTTAAGCAGATGTAAGAGTCTCGGCATTCATCCTCTGGAGAATACGGCGACCGTATTCTTGTCATTCAAGGATTTGGACAAATTCCTGTGGGATCTGGATGTGGATGTGGTCAAAGTAAAGCTGTAATCTCGGTTGGCTTATTTTGAAAGAATGGCGATAGTCCTTCGTCGCAGGGCGGGGGACTTTTTATATGCCATCGCATGCACAATTCAGGGATGGAAATAGAGGAGGGGAAGTAATGTGGTATCCCATCATAGATATGAAGCGGACAGGGAGAAGAATTAAGGAAGTCTGCAATCAGAAGGGAATCAGTACGAAAGATGTACAGGAGTACATGAATTTCTCGGCGTCACAGTCTGTCTATAACTGGTTTCGGGGAAAGAGTCTGCCATCATTAGATAATTTCTATGCACTGTCAAAGCTTCTTGACCTGCCTATGGAAAATCTGATCATAGCAGAAAATGCGGTAATATATGAATTATCCGCAACAGGAAGAAATAAAAACAGACAATTCTTCTTAGCATATAGGAAAAATCTCCCGGGAATCTTGTCAACCAGTTTGTAACTGGATGCATTGACTCAGATATTCTGCTATATTGTTCTTGTCAGGAAGAACATAAGATACGTATATAGCAGGAGATACAGATTGCACAGACGATGGATAAAGGGATAGAGATACATTTATGACAAAGTTTTGCACATGCAATACGCCAGGTGAATCTGACCTTGAAAAAGAAAAACAGGCAGGGATTTTAAGGGGACGAAAGTATCCTGCGGCGGAAGATAAAGTGACGTTTTTGTACAGTAAGGTCTGTGATGCGGCTGAATGCGGAATTAATCCGCATAGACTACAAAAGAGAAAGCCGGCATATAAATTTACTTTTTGATACAATTCCATATCTTCCCCAGACAAAATGCAGGACCGAAAGTGCAGGGGTGAAAATATATATAAAATCATAATTTTATAATTTTTTAATTGCATGTTCCATAGATGAGAAGTAGAATAGTCTAAGTATCTTACAGCAGATAAATGCATTGATACAGAAAGGCGAAGACGGATATGGAACAACAAAACAGACAGGTCCCGCCCATGATGCCGGAGAATTATGGAAAGCGTATGTGGTATATATGGGGACCAATCGTAATAAAATGGGCGATAGGAATCGGCACCAGCATGATAGCTATGGGTGTGCTATCGATGCTGTATGCAGCAGTGGATCAGGATGCGGCCATGGCTGCAGTGCAGAATGAAGATAAGATGATGGAATTATATGGCAAGATCATGGAGCAATATTTTAATTTTGCAGCTTTGATAGAGGCAGTGGCTGCAGTCATTACAATTCCGATTATGTGGTATTTCTTTCATAAAGACCGTGTAAGAGAAAGACAGATGGGAATTATACCCAATAAAAAAGCACCTCTCTGGAAGTATCTGGCGGGGCTTCTTATGGCGTTGGCGTTAAGCCTGGGACTTAATAATCTGATTATAATAGGGAATCTGTCTGAGATGAGCGAAGCCTATGAGGCAACGATGGACGCACTATATTCCGCGCCGCTTTTTGTTCAGATTGCATCGCTTGCAATTCTGGTTCCGCTTTGTGAGGAACTGGTATTCAGAGGACTGTTTTTCAAGCGCCTGAGAGAAAAGGGTACTTTTCTACAGGCGGCATTATATTCTTCGGTAGTATTTGGTCTGCTGCATGGGAACCTTGTACAGGGGTTTTACGGATTTGCACTTGGAATGATGCTGGCATATCTCTATGAGAAATATGGTTCCTTCAAAGCACCGGCGGCAGCCCACATAGCCATGAATCTGTTATCAATACTTGCAACAGAGTACGAGCTGGCGGAGTGGCTTATGGAGAGTGAGATGCGGATAGGGGCGATAACAGTGGGCTGTGCATTCATCGCATCAACCATGTTTGTCCTGATTCAAAGAATCGAAGAAAAACCCGACATACCGCACATGAATTCCAACACATCCGGCCAAAGCGAAAATCCGGCGTCCCGTTAGCAATTGAAAATCCATTGCCAGATTTCTCTGGCTGCGTGACTGCGGGAGAACATGATTCAGCAGGCAGTTTGGGCTTCGCGATTACAAGTTGGGAGAAAAGTGGTGGAATCGATGCAATCGTCAATATCAAAGGGCCTAAGAGTCATGGTACGGTGGCGGATGCGTTAAAGATTGTAGAAAATTTAGAACATAGAGCCGGCAAGGATGCCGAGGGCAAGACAGGTGATGGAGTTGGAATCTTGTTACAGATTTCCCACAAGTTTTTCTCCAAAGTCTGTGAGTCCCCCGGCATCTTTTTAGGTTTAGAGAGGGATTATGGAGTCGGCAATCGCGCTGGTGCATTCCAGATTCAGTACGAACACCAATTCCAGTTGGGGGCGGGCGTATCCGAACCGTTTAATCAACAGTTCAGCCTCATGGGATATACAAATATGGACATACAATAGAAAAATGTTACAAAATTATTAAAAAATATTGCAAAGACTGACATAGTGCGTTATAATTGTTCCTAGATATTGGATGACTATATCTGAAAAAGTATAAAAAGTTAAGAATATTTAAGAAAAGCAGTAAAAAGGATGGTCTTATAATATGAAGAAATTAGGAACAAGATTATTAGCAGCAGCTATTGCCAGTTCTTTGATTGTAACACCGGTTATGGCAGCACCATCAATCGATAAACTGAAAGAGAACAAAGCAGCGAAGCAGAGTGAAGTGAATTCATTGCAGCAGGAATTGACCGATATTCTGACGAAGCTGGGAGAATTAGAAGAAGGGCTTATTAAAAAAGGAGAAGAGATTACGCAGGCAGAAGAAGACCTTGTGGCTGCGGAAGAAAGAGAAAAAGACCAGTATGAGGCTATGAAGCTTCGTATTAAATATATGTACGAAGAAGGAAATACGACGGCGCTAGAAGCGCTTGTGTCTGCAGAGAATTTTACAGATTTGATGAACAAGGCTGAATATGTCCAGAATGTACATACATATGACAGGGAACAGTTGCAGGAATATGCAGAGACGAAGCAGGAGATTGTTGATTTAAAGACGACGCTTGTGGAAGACCAGAAGTCGATGGAATCTATGCAGACTGAGTATGAAGCGAAGGAGACTGAGTTAACCACAACAATAGAGACGAAGCGAGAGGAAGTAGCAGATCTGGATGCACAGATTCAGGCGGCGGCGGAAGAAGCGGCAAGACAGGCCGAAGAACAGAGACGCCGTGAAGAAGAGGCCCGCCGGGCACAGGAAGCGGCAGCTAATAATAACAATGGTAATGCAAATAGCGGCACGGCTAATAATACTTCCGGAAATAACAATAATTCTAATAACAATAGCACTAACAACAATAATACGAATAATAACACGACAAATAATACTAATAACAATGCGGGCAGTACAAGCAATAACAATGCGCCGACAACCAGTGCAGGCACGGGTAATACAGCCGCAGCCCAGACGATTGTAAGCGCGGCTTACGGACAATTAGGAGTTCCATATGTCTGGGGCGGTACGACACCTGGAAAGGGATTGGATTGTTCTGGGCTCGTACAGTATTGTCACTCAGTTGCAGGAATCAGTATCGGACGTACATCACAGGTTCAGGGAGGCGGCGGAAAAGCAGTCAGCAGTCCTCAGCCAGGAGATGTGGTTTGCTATGGAAGCCATATCGGAATCTATATTGGAGGCGGGCAGATGATACATGCACCTCACACAGGAGATGTGGTTAGAGTTGCCAGTGTATATGGTTCACCTTGGTATAGACGTTACTGGTAATTATGTGTTATAATGTATTGGGATATATGTGAATATGCCAGAATGCATATGAAATTGCAGAATATGAACAAATTTTAAGTAAGAATTGACAGGAGAACTTATGAAGAGATTAGGAAGTGCTTTACTGGTTACTGCATTGACATGTAGTTTGGTTGTGACTCCGGTTTTTGCAGAACCATCTATTGATACGTTGAAGAAGAATAAGAGCGCGGCGCAGAGCGAAGTGAACTCGCTGCAGGAAGAATTAACTGCGCTGGTGTCGAAGATCAGTAAGCTGGAAGGTGATCTGATTGCAAAGGGACAGGAAATTACACAAGCTGAAGAAGATCTGGAGGCTGCCAAGATTAAGGAAGAAGAACAGTATGAAGCTATGAAGCTTCGTATTAAGTTCATGTATGAAGAAGGAGGTTCAAGTTTTCTTGAAACGCTGGTGTCGGCAGAGAATTTTACGGATTTGGTAAATAAGGCAGAGTATGTGCAGAATGTTCATTCTTATGACAGGAATATGCTGAATGAATATGTTGAGACAAAGCAGCAGGTTCAGGATTTGAAGACGACGCTGGAGACAGAGATGAGTAATCTGGAATCTCTGCAGGTTGAATTTGAGGCAGAGAAAGATACACTGGATTCCACCATCGAGAATAAGAAAGATGAGATTGCTAATCTGGACGAGCAGATTCAGGTGGCAGTAGAAAAAGCGGCTGAAGAACAGAGAAAGCGTGAAGAAGCGGCCCGTAAAAAGGCGGAAGAGGAGCGTCAGGCGGCGGAAGCCCGAAGACAGCAGAGTCAGGGACAGACTGCGGCAGGAACAGGCAGCAATAATAACAAGCCTACGACGACACCATCAACAAACACTCCGACTACGAATACACCAACAACAAGTACACCGACAACGAGCACACCGACAGCAACCGGTGGTAATACGGCTACGGCACAGAAGATTGTCAGCGCCGCATATAGTCAGCTGGGTGTTCCTTATGTATGGGGCGGTTCTACACCAGGCAAAGGATTAGATTGTTCTGGACTTGTACAGTACTGTCATGCAGTTGCGGGAATCTCCCTTCCGCATTATTCCGAGTCACAGTATGCAGGTGGTAAGAAGGTGTCCTCACCGCAGCCAGGAGATATCTGCTGGAAGCCGGGACATGTGGGAATCTACATAGGCAATGGACAGATGATAGAAGCACAGCGCACGGGAACAAACATTATGATTAGTGCGGTGAGAGCACAGGGGTATGCCAGATATTGGTAAAATAATAAGAACTATAGGATAAAAAGCCTTGCATATGCAAGGCTTTTGTGATATTATGAGAAAGTCGCAAAAATCACGCATTTGTTTGTCTGAGACGGTGCCAAAGCACAGGAAATCATCTTGTAATTATTCCCGTGAGCAACGAGCCAGGCGGCTGCTAGCAGGTATTTGACTATAGAATTCCTGAGCCGGTTTCAAGGACTTACACATATGCGGAAGCAAAAAACCAAGATGGAGGAAAGAAACATGAGTGTTATTTCAATGAAGCAACTTTTAGAAGCAGGTGTTCATTTTGGACATCAGACAAGAAGATGGAACCCTAAGATGGCTCCGTACATTTACACAGAGAGAAACGGTATCTATATTATTGATCTGCAGAAGTCTGTAGGCAAAGTGGACGAGGCATATCAGGCAGTATCTGATATTGCGGCAGAAGGCGGCACAATCCTGTTTGTTGGAACCAAGAAGCAGGCGCAGGATGCAATCCGAACAGAGGCTGAGCGCTGTGGAATGTTCTTTGTAAATGAGAGATGGCTTGGAGGTATGTTGACAAACTTCAAGACAATCAAGAGCAGAGTTGCACGTTTGAAAGAGATTGAGAGAATGTCAGAAGACGGAACATTCGATGTATTGCCGAAAAAAGAAGTTATCCAGCTGAAGAAGGAATGGGAAAAGTTAGAGAAGAACTTAGGCGGAATCAAAGAGATGAAGCAGCTCCCAGACGCAATCTTTGTAGTTGATCCTAAGAAGGAGAGAATCTGCGTACAGGAAGCACATACACTTGGAATTCCGTTGATTGGTATTGCTGATACAAACTGTGATCCGGAAGAATTGGATTATGTAATTCCAGGAAATGACGATGCTATCCGTGCAGTAAAATTAATCGTGTCTAAGATGGCTGATGCTGTAATCGAAGCTAATCAGGGAATGACCGGTGATGACGGTTTATATGAAGAGGATGCTGAAGGAGCATATGAAGAGTCAGCAGAAGAGTAAGATTTGAGACTTTGAATGGTGGTGCATATTCCAAGAGATTATCTGGATATGCATTGCCGGGCAGTATAATATATAAGAGTATATATTTGGAGGACAATAAGATGGCAATTACAGCTAGTATGGTAAAAGAGTTAAGAGAGCAGACGGGCGCAGGCATGATGGACTGCAAGAAGGCTCTGACTGAGACAGACGGTGATTTTGAGAAAGCAATTGAGTTCCTGCGTGAGAAGGGACTTGCAACTGCACAGAAGAAGGCAGGAAGAATTGCTGCCGAGGGTATTGTATCAACAACAATTAAGGATGGAGACAAAGTTGCTGCAATTGTAGAAGTGAATGCTGAGACTGACTTTGTAGCTAAGAACGAAGTATTCCAGACATATGTAAAAGAAGTAGTAGAGCAGGCTGCCGATACAGAGGCTGCTGATATCGAGGCATTCAAGGCAGAGCCATGGGCGCTTGATACATCTGTGACTGTTGCAGAGAAATTAGCTGCCATGATTGCTAAGATTGGTGAGAACATGAACATCAGAAGATTCGAGAAGATCGTTTCTGAGGATGGTATTGTAGTATCTTATATTCATGCAGGCGGTAAGATTGGAGTTCTGGTTGAAGCTAAGACAGACAATAATTCTGACGCAGTTAAGGAAGCACTTAAGAATGTTGCGATGCAGATTGCAGCATTGAATCCGAAGTACGTATCTACGGATGAAGTACCAGAGGATTACAAAGAGCATGAGAAAGAGATCCTTATGGCTCAGGCTAAGAATGATCCGAAGAATGCTAACAAGCCAGAGAATATTATCGAGAAGATGATTGCCGGACGTCTGAATAAAGAACTGAAGGAAGTATGTCTGTTAGAACAGGAGTATGTAAAGGCTGAGAATAAAGAAACTGTTGCTAAGTATCTTGAGGCAGTTTCCAAGGAAGTTGGAACAGAGGTTAGTCTTAAGAGATTCATTCGTTTCGAGACAGGTGAAGGACTTGAGAAGAAGAATGAAGATTTTGCGGCTGAGGTTGCAGCTCAGATGAATAAGTAAACTCCTAAGAGAATATGATTTGAAAACCCTTGAAAATCCCATGAAATGGGCATTTTTCAAGGGTTTTTATGTTCTAGTAAAAGATTCGTAAGTTATCGTAAGTTATCATATTTTAAGTAAAAATTTGGGGGATTTTTGGGGGGAGGGATATCCCCCAAATAGTGTATGAAAGTTTGCCTATTTCTTTTTAGAAAAGATGAAAAGTTTGCATAATGTTTCTTGTGATAGGATTATTATTGCTTGATAGAAAAATATAGTTGAATTATAATATAAAGGAGCAAGTTATTTTATAAGATTATATGGAAAATGAATAGATATAAGTTAGGTGGATGTAGAGGGAATTTAGTAAAAAGTATTATTTACATTAGGGAGGAAAAATGAAACGAGAGTTAGGTATTGCAAGATGTGGGCTTGCATGTTGTCTGTGTTCAGAAAATATAAAATGTAAGGGATGTGCTTCGGGGGAATGCCTGGATAAAGAGTGGTGTGAAAATAGAAAATGTTCTATTGAAAAAGCAATTTCACATTGTTATGTTTGTGAAGAAGACTGTAAAAAAGGTCTTTTAAAAAAAATTAAACCTTATGCATTCACTTTGTTTATTAAAAGATATGGGGAAGAGGAGTTATTGAATTGTCTTGAAGAGAATGAGAAAAGAGGGATTATTTATCATCGTGAAGGAATATCTGGTGATTATGATGAATTTGATGATGTAGAAAAATTAATAGAATTTATTAAGACAGGTATTCGTTAACTTATAGGAAGTGATAAAGGGGTATTTGAGATAAAAGTTTTGAAGTGAAAGAAGAATAGGTATTAAAAATGTCAATAATACGATTGTTATTGATAAATAATTTTTGATTTATTTGATTGGAAAATTGAAGTTTATAGAGAATGTAAGTAAGGAGTTTAGCAATGAGAAATAACCGATTTGCAGTTTTCATAATCTTAACTTTTTTAATTTATGTAATGTCCAATGGAGAATGGTGTATCCCGTTCTTTGCATG
>CANSLW010000055.1 GCA_947647815.1 uncultured Dorea sp.
TCAGCAAAATCGTGGAAGCAGGAGCAACAAACAAGCCTGTAAAGGATTATGAATTATCCAGATATGCGTGTTACTTGATTGTACAGAATGGCGATCCACGAAAAGAAGTGATTGCATTGGGACAGACATATTTTGCAATTCAGACGTATCGCCAAGAGGTAGCAGATCACTTTAACGAGTTGAGCGAGGACAATCGTAGACTTGTTGTGCGTGGTGATATTAAACAATGGAATCAGATGCTTGCAGAGACAGCCCATAAAGCGGGAGTTATTACAAATGAGGAATTTGCAATTTTTCAAAATGCAGGATATATGGGATTGTATGGTGGTTTGGACGTAGATGATATTCATACAAAAAAAGGTTTGGAAGTCGGACAGAAAATTCTTGATTATATGGGAAGTACAGAATTGATTGCTAACCTGTTTCGTATATCTCAGACAGAAGAAAAATTGCGGAAAGATGAAGTTGATGATGCTAAAACGGCAACTTCTGTTCATTATTCTGTGGGTAGAGAGGTACGAGGCGCAATAGAAAAGATTGGCGGAACAATGCCAGAGGATTTGCCAACGCCTGAAAAAAGTATTCAACAGATAGAAAAAGAACAGATGGCACGTTTGAAGGCAAAAGCAAAAAAAGGAAAGCTAATGCTTGATGAGTAAAAGAATTGAAATATTTCTGTGCGGATAAAAAAGGAAAAAGTGAAGAAAGAATATGAGAATTGTGTTCCTATACAAGTAACGAGGATAAAAAATTGTGTTTATATAGTAGTCGCGACACATGTGGAGAGTGTCGTGTTGATGTCACGGGTAGAGAAATAATGAATTGAAAAAGTATAGAAAAAATTCTTTTTATATTCGATTAATATGCAACTACCTTGAAACTAAGCATGAAAAGTGCCATTGACTTTTCCCCTGGGGCAAAGTTCATACTGGTACCAGAAAGAGGTCTATTATATGTTGACGATTGGAGAATTTTCGAGTATATGCCGGGTAATTACGAAAACGCTTCGATATTACGCAGAAATAAGATTGATACTTCCAGAAGAAATCAATCCAGAAAATGGTTATCGGTATTATTTTATTAAACAGTTGGAGACGATGCTGTTTATTAATCGGCTGAAAGCCTATCATTTTTCGTTGTAAGGGATTAAGACAATTCTTGAGTCGGAGGAAGTAATGGATGACAAGCTATATGCGGCTCTTAATAAAAAGAAAAAAGAGATTTCAATGCAAGTGATGATGTATAGAAATACATTGGAGCAGATAGATGCTGATATGTCCGCCTTAAGAAAGGGAAAGTCGATTATGTCGTATATGGAGAGAATTTTATGAAGAAGATTAGTAATTTATTTTACGCTTTAGCATTTATTCTTAGTAATGTCATGTGTGCAGTCGTTGCTTATAATTTTTGTGATATGCAATGGGGAATCAAGTATGCTGGTTACAGCGCACCAAAATGGACAGTATTTTTGACTGTGCTTCCGTACGGAATGGGCATTGTAGTATGTATCGTTGTAGCAGTTATTTTGAGGAAAAAGGCAACGGTAAAGTAATACCAAATGGAAAAGAAAATCCTGTATCCTATAGCAGAACCATATCCATGTAGCTTTGCGGATATAGTTTTTAACTATTTCATTTCCCCTACTCTCATCCCGTAAAAACTGTTTCCATGCCGTTTTGTCCATAAAAAAATAAACTGTCCCAACGTGTGTGGTTGAATGGGATGATTTCATTATTAAGCGTGATGAATGGGGCGAAAGGAAAACATAAAGGTTATATGGGAAATGAGTTTCTGCCATTTATTATATTGTTTTATATAGTCTTTTTGAAATATTCTTTTTATAATGTGATGTGTTGATAATTATGAAATAAGCTATTATAATAGACATATGACAGAAATGAATGGGGAATAACGATGAGTACAGAGAAGATAAGCGCGAATGAGATTAAGACTAAGAACCGGCGGATGATTTATAACTATATTAGGAAATGTGATTCCGTATCTAAGCAGGATATTGTCGTAGATATGCAGCTAAGCCTGCCGACAGTGACTGCGAATCTGGATTTCCTGAAGAAGCAGAATCTAATCGACACATCTGGAAAGATTAAGAATACGGGTGGTCGGAATGCTACTGCATTTACATATGTTAAGAACGCGAGAATGTCGATTGGGGTTGATATCACAGCGAAGCATATCACAGCAGTGGCAGTGAATTTGTCTGGGGATATCGTAAGTATGGAGAGACGCCGGATTGAATTCAATCTGGAGGATGATGCTTATTTACAGGAGATAGGCGCTGTTGTGGAATGTGTGAAAAAGGACGCCGGAATTGCTGACGAGAATCTTCTGGGAGTGGGGATATCCGTCCAGAGCTTAATCTCCGACGACGGGGAGAGGATTACATATGGTATGGCATTGAATTTTGCGAGAACAGAACGGGAGGAGATTGCCAGATATATTCCGTACCGCAACAGACTGATTCACGATTCCTATGCGGCGGGATACAGAGAGACTTGGACGAATAAGGAGTTTGAGAATGCATTTTATATCAGTTTAAGTAACAGTGTGGGCGGCTCGGTTATAATTGAAGACGCAATCTATGAGGGAAATACACACAAAGGCGGCGAGATTGGTCATATGGCGGTCGTGCCAAGAGGCGGGGATTTATGCTACTGCGGCAAGCGAGGATGTTTTGATACGGTATGCAAAGCAGGCAGACTGGCAGATTATACAGACGGCAATCTGGAAGAATTCTTTCGGGTGTTAGATGCAGGGGATGAGACTGCGAAGGAGCTGTGGGATACATATCTGGATTATCTTGTTATGGCAATCCATAATGTCAGGATGCTGTTTGACGGAAGGGTAATCCTGGGAGGATATGTAGGCGCGCTTGTTGGGAAGTATATGGAAGACATCTGCCGGCGTGTAGATGAGAAGAATCCCTTTGGAGATCGTGCGAAAGATTATCTGGTTGAATGTAGCTATAAGGTAGAGGCATCGGCTGCAGGGGCGGCGTTGTTCTTTATCGATGAATTTTTTGATAGCGTATAGATTGTAAAGAGAACTGCTGTATTGTACGGCAGTTTTTTTGTGCCATCGTATGCAAAATGGTTGCCAGTGGCAAGCATTTTGTATAATGTATTCAAAGAAGGCCGAGTGCAATATACATAAAAATGATATTGTATTTTTGTGTAAAATACAGATTGACAGAAAATCATCTGTCCTATATTATATAAATTAGTTTTGTAAAAAGCATTTACATAACTATTATGGCGATTTTAACGAAAACATATTGAAATTCCAGGGCATTTGTGGTAACATAAAAGTAATTTTTGAATCACTTAATTAAACTAATTAATAAAGTGAGAAAGGATAAGCGATGAGACGGGGAACAAATAGCCTGGAAGTAAAAAAACTGAACAGAAACAGGGTATTTCGATATGTGAACAGTCTAAGTGAGACGAGTATGCCGGATATCTCGGCAGCGCTGGACATCAGTGGTCCTACGGTCCTGACAATCGTTAAGGAACTAAAAAGCGCCGGAGTTGTGGAAGAAGTCGGGGAATTAGAGTCAACCGGCGGAAGAAAAGCGAAGGCTCTTGCTACGGTCTGGAATGCGAGATATGCGATCGGCATTGATATCACGAAGAATCATGTGGGTTTTGTCTATACGGATCTTTCAAGAAAGGCGATGAAGCATGAACGGATTCGCAAGACATTTTTCTATGAGGAACAGTATTTTCAGGAGATAGCAGAACTTCTTGAGGATTTTATATCCAGAAACGGAATTCCGAAAGAGAAGATAGAAGGCGTAGGAATTGCGCTTCCAGGAATTGTAGACAGAGAGAAGAATCTGCTTACATATTCGCATATGCTGGATTTGCACGATGTTTCCTGCGAAAGATGGATGAGTCATATCCCGTATCCGTGTGAATTGTTGAACGACGCCAATGCGGCGGCGATTACGGAGAATATTTTCTCCCGGTCTATAAGGAGCAATATGGTATATCTGTCGTTGAGTAATTCTGTGGGCGGCGCTATAGTGTTTGCGGATGAAATGCTGAGTAATGACGGGATACAGGACAATTATGACGGAAGATTCATGTATATGGGAAATAACTGGCGAAGCGGTGAGTTTGGTCATATGGTAATTCATCCTGACGGAGAGACTTGTTACTGCGGTAAGAAAGGATGCCTGGATGCATATTGCTCCGCACTTAGACTGGCAAAGTTAGAAGGAGGGAATCTGAAGGCCTTTTTTAAGAAGCTTGAGGAAGGGCATGAAGAGTACCGGAAGATCTGGGAAAAATATCTCAGTAATCTTGCTATTGCGGTTGATAATCTGAGGATGTGTTTTGACGGCGGGATAGTGCTTGGCGGATATGTGGGGAATTATATGGAACCATATATAGAGCGGCTCAGGGAAATAGCTGCCGGTAAGAACATCTTCGGCGGAGGCGGTGAATATGTACGGGTATGCCAGTGCCGGGAAGAGGCGTCGGCATACGGAGCGGCATTATACCAGATTGAGAGATATATTTCGTCGATATGATGCCGGGAACAGGGAAGTACATCAATGTATTAATATATTATCTATATCATCATTATTAAGGAGGAACAATGATCATGGAAGGAACAATGAAAGTAGCTGTAATGAATGGAATCGGCAAGATGGGATACACAGAGAGGCCGATTCCGGTACCACAGGACAATGAAGTACTGGTGAAGCTTGAGTATGTCGGAATCTGCGGAAGTGATATGCATTATTATGAGATGGGCAGAATCGGGGATTATATCGTAGAGCCTCCGTTCGTCCTGGGCCATGAGCCGGGCGGTGTTGTGGTAGAGGTCGGTAAGGACGTCACACATCTGAAGGTCGGCGACAGGGTTGCGTTAGAGCCGGGAAAGACCTGCGGGAAATGTAAGTTCTGCCGGGAAGGTAAGTATAATCTTTGCCCGGACGTTGTGTTCTTCGCGACTCCTCCGGTAGACGGCGTGTTCCAGGAATATGTGGCGCATGAGGCGGATCTTTGTTTTAAGCTTCCGGAAAATGTAAGCACACTGGAAGGCGCATTGATCGAGCCGCTTGCAGTCGGATTTCATGCAGCAAAGCAGGGAGGCGCCGAGGCAGGCCAGACGGCGGTTGTATTCGGCGCAGGCTGTATCGGTCTGGTGTCCATGATGGCGCTGAAGGCATGCGGTGTATCTAAGGTCTATGTAGTGGATATCATGGAGAAACGTCTGGAGAAGGCGTTAGAGCTTGGCGCCGACGGCGTGATCAACAGCAAGGAAGTGGATATCTTAGAGAAGGCTAAAGAAGTGACAGGCGGGGAAGGATTTGACCTTGCAATCGAGACGGCAGGTACAGAGATTACGACCAATCAGGCAATCCAGATAGTACGTAAGGGCTCGAATATTGTGCTGGTGGGATACAGTAAGACAGGTATGGTGAATATGATGATGAGTCTGGCGCTGGATAAAGAGATTACCTTTAAGACGGTATTCCGCTACCGTCATATCTATCCGATGGCAATTGAGGCAGTAGAGCAGGGAAAAGTGAATCTCAAAGGAATCGCGACTCATATCTTTGATTTTGACGATATTCAGACGGCGATGGACAGAAGCGTTAACGAGAAGGCAGAGATTGTGAAAGCAGTCGTGAAGATTGCGAAGTAAAGGAGTAAAAGAGTATGGAATTGACATTGAGCGGAGTTGAGAAGGCAGAAGAATGGGCGAAGGCGGATGTGAAGCTTCCGGGATATGATATCAAGGCGGTTGTAGAAGAAACGAAGAAAGCGCCGCAGTGGGTACACTTTGGAATCGGCAATATCTTCCGTATATTCTTAGGAGGGATTGCGGATACCCTGTTGGAACAGGGAGAAATGAGCCGCGGGATTACCTGCGTGGAGACGTTTGATTATGATGTGGTAGATAAGATCTACGCTCCATATGATAATCTGGCGCTTGGTGTTATCCTTCATGGAGACGGACGCGAAGACCGCAAAGTCATTGCCTCTCTTACGGAAGCTGTCAAGGCACAGTGTGAAGATGAGGAGGCATGGGGCAGGCTGAAAGAGATCTTCCGGTCAGAAAGTCTTCAGATGGTTTCCTTTACCATTACAGAGAAGGGTTATGCGTTAAAGAATGCTGATGGAACGTTCTTTCCATTTATTCTGAAGGATATTGAGAATGGACCGGAGAAAGCGACAAGTGCAATGGCAGTTGTAACTGCGATGATGCTTGAGCGCTATCAGAACAAAGCGGCGCCGATTGCGCTGGTATCCATGGATAACTGTTCTCAGAATGGAGATAAATTAAGGGAATCCGTTCTTACGATGGCGGATGAATGGAAGAAGAAAGGGTTTGTGGATGACGGATTTGTTTCTTATGTGAGTGATGAGACAAAGGTATCCTTCCCGTGGACTATGATTGACAAGATCACGCCAAGGCCGAGTGAGAAGATAGCAGAGAAGCTTGAGGCGGCAGGAGTGGAGAACATGCAGCCTGTGACCACATCGAAGAGAACCTATATCGCTCCGTTTGTCAATGCCGAGGAACCGCAGTATCTTGTAATAGAGGACAGTTTCCCGAACGGTCGTCCTCCGCTTGAGAAAGCAGGAGTCTATATGACAGACCGCGATACGGTTAACAAGTCTGAGAGGATGAAGGTGACCGTATGCCTGAATCCAATCCATACGGCTCTTGGGCCATACGGATGTGTGTTGGGATACGACTTATTCTCCGATGAGATGAAGGATTCGGATATGAGAAAGTTAGGAGAAACAGTAGGCTATAAAGAGGGTATGGAAGTGGTTCCAGATCCGGGAATCATATCACCGAAAGCATTTCTTGACGAGTGTATGAACGAGAGATTTCCGAATCCATATCTTGGCGATACCTGTTTAAGACTCTGTACGGATTCCTCACAGGGTATGGGCGTGCGTTTTGGCGTTACGGTAAGGTCTTATGTAGAGAAATATGGAGATGCGAAGAAATTGATTGGTATTCCATTGGCAATTGCCGGATGGCTTCGCTATCTGCTTGGGGTTGACGATAAGGGAGAATCATATGAACTCGCGCCGGACCCGATGGCAGAAGAGATGGTAAAGCAGCTTTCCGGTATTGTGATCGGTGATCCTTCAAGCCTGACAGATCAGTTGAGATGGATTCTTTCCAATGAGAATGTGTTCTATATAGATCTCTATGAGGCCGGAATCGGAACGCTGATTGAAGATATATTCAGGGAAGAGATCGCAGGTCCTGGAGCGGTGAGAAAGACAGTGCAGAAGTATCTGGCATAGAATGAATAAAACCGGCAAATATCTGCCGGTTTTTTAATACTCTCGTATTGTATTGCTATAGAATTTGCTTTTGTGTATCGAGGCGGGATATTGAGGTGTCCGGTTGTTTATGCTAAGATATAAGAAAATGTTTTCAGAGAAAAGCGTTGGGAGTATGGGGCAATATCTGAATGCGGGACAGGCTGGATCGGACAGATTAAGGACAGGGATTATCCGCATATATTTGAGGATTATCATGGTGGTCTCTTACTTGTAGGAGTTAATTACGATGCAGAGACTAAGAAGCATGTCTGTAAGATTGAAAAGTGTTATATGAGGTGATTAGTATGAATGTTATGGGAATTGATATCGGGACTACAAGTATTAGTATGGTGCTTGTAGATACGAAGACGGGGGAGCTGACTGCACGAAGGACTGTGAACCACGAATCTTTCCTTATGGGAATGTATCCGGAAGAAAAGATACAGGATGCAAAGCGGATCTGGACATTCGTGAAGCAGAATATGGAGGAACTGAGCAACGCCTATGGACAGCCTGTCGGTATCGGATTGACCGGACAGATGCACGGGATGCTCTATGTGGACAGGAACGGTGGAGTTGTCAGCCCCTTATATACCTGGCAGGATGGCAGTGGGAATAAACCGTTGGATAAAGAGGATGGAAGAAGCAGTGTGGAACTTTTGAATAGTCAGGTGGGAGCGGTTTCTGCCGGATACGGACTGGCTACACATTACTATCTTCAGAGGACAGGGAGGATTCCAGAAGATGCAGAGAAGATGACAACGATCAGCGATTACGTGGCTATGAAGCTCTGCGGGCGTACCAAGCCGGTTATGGGGGCGGATATGGCTGCAAGCTGGGGATGCTTTGATCTTAAGAAGAAGGAATTCAGACGGGATGCTTTAGAAGCTGTCGGGGTGGATATTTCCTATCTTCCGGAAGTGAGGAAGATACATTCGATTGCCGGAGAGACAGAAGAAGGCGTCCCGGTCATGGTCTCTGTCGGGGATAATCAGGCAAGTGTGCTTGGTTCTGTCAGTTCTCTGTCCGATACTGTTCTGATCAATGTAGGAACCGGGAGTCAGGTGTCTTTTGCTTCTGATACATATGTATCTTGTGCAGGGAGCATGGAACTTCGGCCGTGCACGGATGATTGTTATATTCTGGCAGGCTCATCCTTGTGCGGAGGACGAGCCTATGCAATGTTGGAGCAGTTCTATCGGGAAGTATCCGGGAACCCGGAAGAGAGCCATTATCAGAAAATGTGTGAACAGGCGCAGGAATTCATAGAAGAATACGGTGCAGACGCAGCATGGAACGTTCGTACTACTTTCGCCGGAACAAGAAGTAATCCGGATGAAAAAGGAGGGATTACAGGTATCAGTGTGGAGAACTTTCATCCGGGCGCGATGACGGTGGGCGTTATCACTGGAATTCTCAGAGAGTTATATGAGCAATATGAGAAGATGTGTGAGATTACGGGAAGAAGGGCGCATAAACTGGTGGGTTCAGGAAACGGACTTCGTCAGAATCCGCTGATGCAAAGACTGGCGGAAGAGATGTTCGGGATGGAGCTGGCGATTCCGGCATGCCGGGAGGAAGCGGCATGCGGCGCAGCGCTGTGTGCGCTTGCGCTTGTTGATCCCAAGTTAGAGCTTCGGAAAGTACAGAAGATGATTCATTATCTATAGACGAGAAAGACAGCCATGACGATGGAGTATGTTCCGCAATTTCTGGCGGTATAATTGGTAAAAAATTATATCATCAGAAATTGCGGATTTTTATTCCCGCGAGTGCTTTGCCTATGGGAAATTCTGTCTCCTGTAATATAAAAAACCTTTGTGGAAATGTGGCTTGGCATATTCTTTTTTTGTTATGAAAGCGGTAACATTACCAATTTGTGAATTATAACAAAAAATATGAAAAATCATAGATAAAATAGTTCGTTTATTGTTGAAAACGATGAATAAAAAAGAAGTCATTGACAAAAATGCTTACTTGTAATTATAATACAATTAATGAAACCGGTAACATAAAAGAGAGGTGAAGAAAAGATGAAAAACTTAACGATATCCGATATTGCGCGGAAAGCGGGAGTATCAAAGACAACGGTTTCCAGAGTGATGAATTCTCCAGAGAAGGTGGAAGAGGGTACCAGAAAGAAGATCGAGCAGATTATGAAAGAGGCGCACTACACTCCATCTGCAACTGCAAGGAATTTGTCGAAACAGATATCATCCACGATAGGGGTGATCGTTCCGGAGATTGGCAATGCTTTTTTTGGCGAATTATTTAAGGGAATCGAGGATGTCATTAATAAGAACGATTTGTCGTTGCTTTATTGCAGTAATGAGGACAAAGCACAGAAAGATTTTGAAGCTCTGGATATGATGAAGACCCAACGGGTGAAAGGTGTTTTATATGTTCCGGCTGTGAATTATCCGGCGGTAAGGATGATGGGAAAGGTTCAGAAAAAATTGGAAGCCCTGGGGTGTCCGGTGGTTTGTATTGACCGTGATATCAGCCTGCATATGGATACGATTCATTTTGATGACAGAAAAGCAGTAAAAACTGCGGTACTGTCATTGGTAAAAGCCGGACATCATAAGATTGCATTTATAAATGGAAACGAAGAAAAGAATATTCTGGCGATTGAAAGATATGAGGGATATCGGGAAGGATTAAAGGAAGCCGGAATTTCAGAAGATGAAAGATTAGTATACCAGGGAGAGTACCAGCAATCTTACGGGTATCTGGCAATGAAGGAGCTGATGGAAAAGGAATTGGACTTTACTGCGGTAATCACCTGTAATAACAGCCTCGGGAGAGGATATTTGCAGGCGGTGCATGAAGCAGGCAGGGCGGATGCTTTTGAGCATATAAGTTTGGATAAGATTGAGATGCTGGATCTGCTCAGGATACCGAATAATTATATGTTAAGAGATTCCTATGAGATGGGAAGACAGGCGGCAGAGATGCTGATCAGCCGCATCGCATTTCCGGATAAGAAGATTCGGAATATTTTGTTGGAGACGTCTCTGGTGAAAGAAACATTCTGATACTGCCGTACAAAAACATGAAAATGAAAGGAGAATAAGAACATGACACATGGCATTTACTACGCATATTGGGAGAGAGAATGGGATGGAGATTACAAACGATATATCTGCAAAGCAGCTGATCTGGGATTTGATATTCTGGAAATTGCAGCAGGTCCATTGCCGGATTATACAGAGGAAGAACTGACCGATCTGAGAAAATGTGCCGAAGATAACAATATACGTCTTACAGTAGGGTACGGTCCGGCGCCGGAGAATAATATCGCATCTGCCGATCCAAAGATAAGAGAGCATGCTGTGGAATTCTACAAAGATCTATTCTGCAGAATGGAGAAGATCAATGCTGCTTTGATTGGCGGAGCGATCTATTCCTGCTGGCCGATCGATTACAGCAAACCGGTAGATAAGAAGGGAGACTGGGAGAGAGGAGTAGAGGGAATCGCCAGGCTGGCACGCATCGGCCTTGACTATGGTATAGAGACGATCGGTATGGAGGTTCTGAACCGATTTGAGAACCATGTGCTGAATACTTCGAAAGAGGGAACAGAATTTGTGAAGTCTGTCCGTGAATTAGAGCCAGGGGCAACGAATGTTAAAGTGATGTTAGATACGTTCCATATGAACATTGAGGAGCAGAGTATTGGCAATGCGATTAGAACAGCAGGTGACTTACTTGGACATTTCCATACGGGGGAGTGTAATCGTATGGTTCCGGGACAGGGAAGGACACCCTGGCGGGAGATTCATGACGCGTTGCAGGATGTTGGATACAACGGAGCGGTGGTGATGGAGCCTTTTGTAATCCCTGGAGGAACTGTTGGCAAGGATATCAGAATCTGGAGGAATATTGTGGAGGATATTTCAGAAGAAGCGCTTGACAGGGATGCGAGGGAAGCATTGATATTCCAACGTTATATGTTGGGCAAATAAAATAAAAATGTAAAAAGGATATTGATTTTTTGGTGTAATTGTGATAATATTAAACCAATTTATAAAAGACTTAAATAAACAAATTATTAAAGACTTTAGAATACAGAAAATGAAAAAGATATATTATGCAAAATAGATAAAAAAGAATTATGGATTTTGGTTGATTTTACGTCTTGTGTAGCAATTAAAGAAAATATATAATATAAATAACTTTTATAAAAGTTATTTTTAAAACTATTAAGCAAAATCGATTTAAAAAGTGTGATTTAAATTAATGTAAAGCAAGGAGGAGACTGAGATGGGAATTATTGAGAAGATGAGACTGGATGGCAAGGCAATCTATGTAACAGGTGGTGCAAGCGGAATTGGCAAGTGTGCGGCAATGGCATTTGCAGAGGCAGGCGCTGATGTAGCGATAGTAGATGTGAATCTGGAGGGCGCCGAGAAGGTAGCGAAAGAGATTGCGGATGCAACAGGGTCTAAGACAATTGCGATTCAATGCGACGTAACCAAGAAAGACCAGGTTGAGGCTATGGTTGCCAAGGTGGTTGATACATACGGTAAATTGGACGCATGCTACAACAATGCAGGGATTGCATTGAATGTTGCGGCAGAGGAGATGTCACTGGAACAATGGCAGAAGGTTATCGATATCAATTTGACGGGAGTATTCCTCTGTGCGACAGCGGCAGGGCGTGTAATGCTGAAACAAGGATATGGTTCTATTATTAATACGGCATCCATGTCTGGACATATTGTGAATGTTCCTCAACCTCAGTGTGCATATAATGCATCAAAAGCAGGTGTCAGTATGTTGACGAAGTCGCTGGCTATTGAATGGGCGAAGAAAGGTGTACGTGTGAATTGCATCAGCCCAGGATATATCGGTACAGAGTTGATTATGAATTCAAAGCCGCTTAAGCCGCTGATCGAGCAGTGGAATGCGATGGCCCCGATGGGAAGACTTGGCAAGCCGGAAGAACTGCAATCTATACTGGTTTATCTTGCAGGAGATACCAGTAGTTTTACAACAGGATCAGATATTATTGTGGATGGAGCATTTACCTGCTTCTAATTATAGATTGACATCCCACAGACAGACTTTTGACTTCCGCGAGCAGCGTGCCTGCTCCGCATGCCTTCGGAAAAGTGCCTGATTGAAGGTGTTTGGCGGCTGCCGCGAGGTCTTTAAATGCTGCGAGGAGACAGTGGCAGTAAAGGATGGCTGTGGGTGTTTATTAGTAAATATATGCATAAGTGCGTGATATATAAGCGGGATAGTTTATGGCAGGCATACCATTAAGATTCTTATACCGTCAGATGTACTGTACTGTTGATATTCATACAAAGAGTTTTGCCTGAATATCAATGGTACAGTATGTGGAAGATAGATATGACGGTATGCCGGTGCTTAAGCTATATAAGAAATGAAAGAAAAAGGAGGAAGAGAAGGTATGAAGAAAAGGATTCTGGCAGCGGTGCTCTGTGCGTCAATGGTCGGTCTCATGCTGACGACAGGATGTGTAAGAGACGACGGTACCATCAAGGTGGGTATCACGATCCAGTCATTATCCAATGCTTACTGGGCAGGCGTCATGGGTAAGCTTGAGGAGCAGATGGATGCGAAGGGCTGGGACTACACTATTGTCGACTGTGAGAACAATGCAGGAACGCAGGTAGGGCAGGTAGAGAACTTCATCATATCAGGCTGCGACCTGATCATGGTTCATCCGGCGGATGCGAAGTCGCTTGAGGGAATCTGCAGCGAGGCGATGGAGGCGGATATCAAGGTAATGTGCTGGGATGATCCGATGGAGAATACCACGGCAAACTGGGTTCTTAATAACACGGAGCTTGGAAGAGAGATCGGTAAGACGGCGGCTGAATTCATCAATGAAAATTACACGGAGGATGATAAGGCACAGGTGACGGTAATCGGTTATCCTTCTACAAAGGTTCTGTTAGAGAGAGCGGATGGTATCAAGGAAGGCCTGGCGGAGAACTGTGAAGATAATTATGAGATTATCGCAGAGGTAGACGGCCTGGAGGCTCCCGAAGCACAGACGAATGTGGAGACAGTTATGTCTGCTCATCCGGATGCTAATGTATTCGTAGGAGTAGGCGCAGGAGCCATGATTGGTTCGAACGAAGCCCTTCTTGCTGAATTCGGCAAAGGCAAGATTCCGGAGAATTACGGCGTCATCACGACGGACGTTACACAGCAGCAGTTAGATTCCCTGAAATCAGGGGAAGAGGCGGTCCGTGCTATCGTGGGCTTCGAAGGTTCTAATGAAGATACAGCGAAAGCCTGTGCAGAGATGTTCGAGAGAATCCTGTCAGGGGAAGATTTTGGTTCAGAGAGGAATGTTTATCGTTCCATAGGGCCAATCACGCCGGACACAGTTGACGAGATACTAAAAGGAATGTAATAGAGAATAGAATCACGGGGGACGAATATGAGCGAAGAATATGTATTACAATTACAGCATATAAGAAAAGAATACCCGGGTGTTGTTGCGCTGAAAGACGTTACACTGGAACTGAAACCAGGAGAGATCTTAGCGCTGATCGGAGAAAATGGCGCAGGCAAATCTACACTGATCAAATGCTGTTCTGGAGCGGTCATTCCGACTTCGGGAAAGATCATCGTGAACGGTAAGGAATTTTCCAGTATGACTCCGCAGCTTGCGGCAGAGAATGGAATTGCGATTATTTATCAGGAATTCAACAATGTAAAGGAATTATCAGCGGCGGAGAACCTGTTCCTGGGACGCCCGATCAGGAAGGGAATCATCGTAGATAAGAAGGCGATGGAAGAGGAAGCGGCAAAAGCATTCGACCAGTTACATATCAAGATCGATCCGAAGGCGATGATGAAGGATCTGACAGTAGGTTATCAGCAGATGGTCGAGATTGCCAAGGCGATTCAGCAGAATGCAAGGATACTGATCATGGATGAGCCGTCTGCGCCTCTGACCAGTGCAGAAGTAGAGAGCATGTTCGAGGTGGTAGAGCTTTTGAGAAAGAAAGGTGTGTCTATCATCTACATTTCACACAGACTGGAAGAAATCTACCGGCTCTCAGACCGTATCGTTGTTATTCGTGACGGCGAGTACGTGAAGACACTGATTACGAAGAAGAGTCAGGTAGAGGAACTGATTCAGCTGATGGTCGGCCGTGAATTGACAGAGACTTATCCGCCGAGGGGGAACTGTATCGATAAGAATGAGGTCGTACTTGAACTTAATAATGTGACAGGAAACGGCGACAAGAATATAAGCTTAAAACTCCATAAAGGTGAGATCTTAGGACTTGGCGGCCTGGTCGGCGCCGGACGTACAGAGCTTGCGGAGATGATCTTCGGATCTGTGCCGAAGAAATCCGGACAGATGATTTATAAAGGTAAAGAAATTGATCCGAAGAGTCCGAGAGAGGCGATCGATCTGGGAATCGCACTGGTACCGGAAGATAGAAAACGTCACGGTGCGATGCTTGGAGTCTCAATTAAGAATAATATCAATATGCCGATCTACGAGAGGAATTCCAAGTTCAGCGTGATCGATGAGAAGATGGAGCAGGAGATCGCCGAGAAGTACCGTGAGAATATGGCGATCAAGACGCCGAACCTGAATCAGCTTATTAAGAACTTAAGCGGAGGTAACCAGCAGAAGGTTATCCTTGGAAGATGGATGGCGGCGAATTCTGAGCTGATCATCTTTGACGAACCGACCAGAGGTATTGATATCGGAGCGAAATATGAGATATACAAATTGATGAATGATTTGGTAGAGAAAGAAGGAAAGTCGATTCTGATGATTTCTTCTGAGATGGAAGAGCTGATGGGTATGTCTGACAGAATTCTTGTGCTGGCTGAGGGAAATATGACCGGAGAACTTCAGAAGGAAGAGTTCAGCCAGGAGACGATTATGACATTTGCATCTGCAGCAGCGAATGAGTAGGAGGGTGACCAATGAAAGAGAATAAAATAGGAAATTTAATGAGAAGCCAGGGAATCTGGGTAGTATTTGTAGTACTTTGTATCGGATTTACAATCGCAAATCCAAGATTTATTACGGCAACGAATCTTATGATCATGCTCCGTCAGGTAGCCGTATGGGGAATTGCTTCTATAGGTATGACATTCGTGATCCTGCTTGGTGATATCGATCTGTCAACAGGTTCTATTATTACTTTTGTAAATGTATTGTGCGCTTACCTGATGGTTAATCTGGGAGTTCCGATGGTAGCGGCTATCATTATTACACTTGCAGCGTCTACATTGATTGGTGTACTGAATGGTTTCATGGTATCAACCATAGGTATTCCGGCGCTGATTGCAACTTTCGCTACGCAGACAGCATTTTCCGGTATTGCGCTGATCATCTGTAACGGACAGCCGATTAATGGATTTACAGAAGCATTCAAGGTATTCGGACAGGGCAAGATTGGCCCGGTTCCTGTTCCGGTTATTATCATGATCCTTTGCTTTGCGCTTGGTGCATTTATCCTGAATAAGACCTATTTTGGACGTTATTTCTACGCGGTAGGCGGTAACATCGAGGCGGCAAGACTTTCCGGTATCCGTACAGGAAGAGTCAAAT
>CANSLW010000056.1 GCA_947647815.1 uncultured Dorea sp.
TTCCGTCGCAGAGTCCTTCTCTGTTGTGCGGATACATATAATCTACCATTGTCGTGATTCCGCTGTGGATTCCTTCCATACATCCAAGCATAGCTCCCAGATAGCAGTCTTCTCTTGTAAGGTTTGTCGCTGCCGGGAATGTCATGGTTGCAAGCCAGTCTTTCAATACCATATCATCGCCAAGACCCTTAAGCAGTGTCTGGAACAGGTGGTTATGTGTATTAATAAAACCTGGGAATACTACTTTTCCGTTAAGGTCTGTAACTTCTGCCACGTCTGTGTATTTTTTCTCTAATGCATCGCTTTCACCGATATCTACAATGCGGTTACCCTGGATTGCGATTGCTCCGTGATATAAAATCTCTCTTTCCTTATTAACAGTAACAATAATTCCGTTCTTCAATAAATGATCAATCATATCTATATCTCCTTTAATCTTTTATTTTTTTGATTATTTAATCTTCTAATCCGCCGCCTGTCTGATTTCTTCTAACATTTCCTGCTCTACTTCTTTATCTACGTCGTCTCTAGGCAGTATAATATTTAAGATCAGCGCTGTTCCTGCTACCAGGATGATACTGGACTCTCCAAAGAACATCTGCACATATTCCCCTGCGCCTGCCAGTGTATCCTTCGCGAAGGAAATACCAAGACCAAGCGCCAGAGAAGTTCCGCATAATAACATGCTTCGGCCTGTAAACCGGCTTCTTGATACCAGACTCATACCGGACAAAGCGATCATGGAGAATACCACGATAGTTGCTCCGCCGATTACACAGTTTGGAATCGTAGAAAGTATTGCCGACAGCTTTGGACAAAATGCGGATACAATCAATGTCACTGCCGCACATCCCATAACAAATCTGCTGCACACTTTAGTAAGCGCAACGATTCCTGAACACTGGCTGTAAGTTCCTGTTGCAAAACAATTGAACAAGGAAGAGAAGATACATGCAACTGCATTTCCTATAATTCCTCCTCTAAGTTCTGAATTCTTAGGCTGTCTTCCAAGTCCTCCCGTAGCCGATACTGTAAAATCTCCCGTCATCTCTACTGCATTGATGAAGAATAACAGGATGAACACAACCGCAAAATCCATATGGAACTCCAGACCAAATGCCAGTGGTCTTGGCAATGCAAACCATGCCGCCTCTGCCACAGGAGCAAAATCTACGATGCCCCATACAACAGCAACCAGATATCCCGCTACCATTCCGATGAGGATAGCCGCCGCATTGATCAGGCCTTTACCGAATCCTGAGCAGATCATGATTACAACGATCACGACTCCTCCGATGATCCAGTTATATGCCATACCCATCTCTGCAGCTCCCTGTCCGCCTGCCAGGTTATATGCTGCCGTCGGGAAACAGGATATACCAATTGATACGATAATGGTTCCCGTAACGATCGGCGGGAAGAATCTGCGTACCTTTGGCAATGCAATTCCGATAAATATAGATACAATTCCTCCGATCAGCTGTGCGCCAAAGAGCGCCGCCAGTCCATAATTGACTGATACGGAGATACAGATAGGAAGAAACGTATATGTTAATCCCATCATAACCGGCAGTCCGGAACCTATCTGGACTTTTCCGAATTTGATCGGAAGAGCCTGAAGCAGGGTTGCCACACCCGCGCCTAAAAGTGAGCACTGCAGCAACAGGGTTGATTCGGCCGTTGAAAGTCCTGCTGCTCCTGATACCAGTAACATCGGTACGATATTTCCCACAAACATTGCAAGCAGCTGCTGCAATCCCAGAGGAAATGCCTGCGTAATCGGCGGTCTGCCGTCCAAGTCATAAATAGTAGCGCTTTTTGAAGTACTTTCTGAAGTATTTGTTTTCATTTTTATCCTTCCATTATTAGCGGACGGGGGCTTCTTCCCGCCCGGTGACTGACTTCGTAGTTACTCACAGGAATTCTGCACGGCATTCAGACCCAGTATAGTGTCAGACACTTATATTGAACATCCTGTGCCCATGTAATGAGTTCCCTCACTTTCCGTCCGGTCTACATGTTTCAAACAACCGACTAAAGCCAGTAAAAAGCCGGCTGTCCCACAAGGACCCTTTTCCTTGTGCCAGACTATACATTCCTTTCATCTCCCTTACAACTTACCGGCAGGTAAGAAATCTTCCTTCCGGCTTCTTAAGTATCCACCCTCCTTCTTTCTTAGCCTGTATACCTCCCACAAATACATCCTGTATCTGGTAAGTAACCTCGAATCCCTCGTACGGCGTATAATCCACTTCCTCGTTAAGCGTCTCTGCGCTGATCTTATGAGGCCGGTCCTCTCTTACAATAACCAGATCTGCGTCACTTCCTTCCTGAAGCTTTCCTTTCTCAGGATATATACCGAAGATCTCCGCTGGTTTTGCCGACAGAAGCTCTGTCAGCTTCTCCATCGTAAGTCCTCTTTTCCTTCCATAATGAAGCATCAGCTCCATACGAGTCTCTATTCCTGGCATTCCGTTTGGAATCCTTGTAAAATCCTCTCTTCCCAGGTCCTTTTGTCCGTGGAACCAGAAAGAACAGTGATCCGTTGAAACAGCGTCAATCGTGCCGTCCTCTACTGCCTCCCAGAGCGCCTCTTTGTCCGCTTCTGTCCGAAGGGGAGGAGAGAGTACATATTTGGCGCTTTCAAAATCCGGCAGTTCATACCTGCTTTCGTCCAGAAGAAGATACTGCGGACAAGTCTCTGCATAGACCTTCTGTCCCTTCCTCTTCGCCTCTCTGATTACTTCTGCCGCTTCTTTTGTGCTGACATGGACGATATAGACCGGCACATCTGCCATAGCTGCAAAATCAATCACCCGTGACACTGCCTCTTTCTCCGTCAGGTTCGGGCGGGACTTTGGATGGTTCTTAATATCTGAAGCATCTCTCTCCTTCAATTGCTGCTGCAGACATCTTAACACATCACCGTTTTCGCAGTGTACACACAGCAATGTCCCTAATTCCTTCATCTGCTGCAGGATCAAAAAGAGTTGATCGTCATTTACTCCGATACCGTCCTGATATGCCGTATATGCTTTAAAAGAAGTAATCCCCTGCTCTTTGATACGGGCAAGTTCTTCCTTTATGCTTTCGTCGAACCCCGATACCGTCATATGAAAACTGTAATCACAGTACGCCTTCCCCGCCGCCTTCTTATGCCAGCAGTCAAGGCCGTCCTGAAGGGTTTCTCCTTCGTCATACTCCGCAAAATCCATGACCGTTGTAGTGCCTCCCATAACGGCGGCTTTCGTTCCGGAACTATAATCATCCGACGTCATACATTCCCCTGCCGGCATATCGATATGAGTATGCACATCCACGCCTCCCGGCAGGATGTATGCTCCATTTACATCCAGGATCTCTTCGGCTTCTTCTGCCTTAAGAGCTTCACCAATCTTAACAATCTTCCCGTCTTTTATACGCAGGTCTCCCGACATACGTCCGTCTGCATTTACGATGATTCCGTTTTTTATCAGCATTTTTGTGTTACCTCACATTCTTCTTAAAAAATGCAAGTGCATTGTCAAAAAACATCTTATCAATTACTTTCTCAGTGATTCCCTTCTTAAGAAGGTACTCTGCCGAACGTGCGAATTTGGCCGGAGTGTCCAGTGTCTCATCAATATCCGCGCCGTCAAAATCGCTTCCGCAGGCAATCACATCCTCTCCGCCAAGCTCAAGCATCCTGCTCACATGGCGGTACATACTGTCCAGACCGCCGTTGTGGTCGTCTGCCAGGAACTGCTCATACAGGTTCACACCCACAAGGCCTCCCCGGCTGACCATTTCCTTAAACTGCTCTTCTGTCAGGTTCCGCTTATGAGAGCAGACCGACCGAAGATTAGAATGAGTCGCAATAAAAGGTTTCCCGGCAATCTCGCATACTTCCTCAAATCCTCTGTCATTCAAGTGAGAGACGTCCACGATGATTCCCTTCTCTTCCATTCTCTTCACCGCCTGCCTGCCAAAAGGAGACAAGCCCTGTTCGGTCTGATGTCCGGAACCCAGTTCATTAACGCCGTTCCAGACGAGAGTCATCATCTTGACGCCGCATTCAGCGAGATAATCCACATTCTCTAAAGAACCTGCAAGAGCTGCTCCGCTCTCTACGGCAAGGATGACAGCGCATTTCCCTTGGTTCGTAATTCTCTCGATGTCTTCTGTTCTGTTAACCTTCTCCGCAAGGTCTTTTTGCTTCTCTAAAAGTGTATCCAGATATTCTTTGTGATCGCGGAAATACTGAAGCGCCGCCTCATCCCGGACGTCGTCCGGGATGAAGACCGCCATAGTCTGGCAGAGGCGTTTGAATCCAGCAAGCTCCTTCAAAGAAAACTGTGTACTGTCACATAAGAAATCGGAATTTTCCTTCCGGTAATTCACGATGGAATCACAATGCAAGTCAAATAACTGCATACTTATTCTCCTTTTTATCTACTTTAAGAGCGCTTTCATAACTCCATAATAGCTTTCTGTTACCTTAACAAGCTGTTCAATCTCTATGTATTCATTAATTGTGTGAGCAAGATTCTCTTTGGATGGTCCGATACCAAGAGTCTTGATTCCTGCTTCTCCTGCGTAGTGGCTTCCATTCGTACAGAAGTTATAATTAGTGATAGTTGGATTTAAGCCAAGAGCCTTCATCTCTTTATATACATCCTGTACAAAATCTTCGTTCTCATCATACAGCCAGCCTGGGAAGAACCGTTCGCTGCTGATCTTATTACCGGTATAACATTCCTCTTCCATCTCTACAAAGGATACCTTTGCTTTTAACTGGGAATCTTCCTTCATCATCTCATCTAACAGCTCCTGAATCGGCGCAAGAACGCTTTCTTTCGTCTCGCCTACCAACAGTCGTCTGTCATAAGTTGCCCTGCAGTAATCCGGTACTAC
Source organism: uncultured Dorea sp. (assembly GCA_947647815.1). Lineage (GTDB taxonomy): Bacteria > Bacillota > Clostridia > Lachnospirales > Lachnospiraceae > Sporofaciens. The sequence continues at coordinate 4,894 of CANSLW010000056.1, forward strand.
AGATGCTCCCGGATATGGTGAAGACTTGATGTCCACAAGCTCTAAGATTCCATCGCCCAGTACCGGATGATTAGTAGGCTTAAGTCCCTGGATTGCCTCGATTACTTTGCACATCTTATATACAGCGTTTACTCCCTTTTCCGGATTAGCTGAATGCGCCGGCACACCAAAAGTCTCTACCTTAAGTTCTCCGCGGCCTCTCTGTCCGATCTTGATGTTCAGCTGTGAAGCCTCGCCGATAATTACATAGTCTGGTTTCACATATGCGCTGATCTCTCTTGCAGCAACGCCTTCGAAGCACTCTTCATGTACAACGCCTGCTACATAGATATCTCCCGGGAAATCATAGTCGCAGTCTTTCGCATAGAAGATTGCCGCCGCCATCATGGAAGACAGCGCGCCCTTCATGTCAGAAGTTCCTCTTCCATACATCTTTCCATCGACGATCTCTGCGCCGAATGGATTGTGCTCCCATGCGCTCTCATCCGGTACCGGAACAGTATCCATATGTCCGTCAAACAGGATCTTCGGTCCAGGCTGTTTTCCTTTGATATGGCAGATGCAGTTTCCATACTTATCTACATGGACGTCCGTAAATCCTTCCTCATCACAGAACTTCTTCATCTCCTCCACTACCTGGTCCTCATGGCCGCTGTAGCTCTTTGCCTGAATCATCTTCTGGCAAAATGCAATCAGTTTCTCTTCTCTTTCTTTGCAAAGCATAATATATATCCTCCTTTTATTTATTTCACACTCTCATAGAACTCAATTGATTTTCTCTCTAACTCAAGGTCTTCTTCTGTCTGCGCCGCGCGCGTTGCTGTCAGCGCTCCTGTCGGACAGACATCCAGACACAGACCGCAGAAGCGGCATTTATCCATGTCTACGTTCATCTCCGGGAATGTCAGGGTACGCGCGTCATAACAGCATGCCGCCACACACTTGCCGCAGGAGATACATTTCTTCTTTCCGTCTTCTTTATACGGCTCGAATTTGAAATCCAGTTTGCTTACATATTCCTTCTTCGGGAAATTAGGAAGCGCCGCGCGGTTCACTTCTTCGATGGAATGATACCCCAGTTCTGCAAGCCTCTTAGACAGGTCGTAGCACATCTTCTCTACATACTCAACGCCTTTTAAGATTCCTACCGTACATACGCCCGCTCCCATAGCACCTGCCATCATGTATTCGATCGCATTGTCCGCGCTCATAACACCGCCGGATGCATACAGGTTCTTAAGTTCTGGATGATTGCGGGCAATCTCTGCATTGATACGCATAGAGATCGGTCTCATAGCTGCTCCTGTCATCCAGCCGTAACCATCCGCGCTCATCATCTCCGGACGCGCTTTCTCAATATCAATCTTCAGAGTTGGTCCGATGGAGTCGATCGCACACAGTCCGTCAGCTCCGTGTTCCAGACACTTCTTCGCCGTTCCTACCGGATCCGGCCAGTTTCCGCTTAATTTGCAGATTACCGGAATCTTCACATGCGCCTTTGTGTAATCCAGCATCGGAAGCAATGTATCCTCCGTATAGGAAACAAGCTCGATGATGTGGGCTCCTGCCTTCTCTACTTCTTCAACGATCTCCTGTGCCTCCCCAAGCGTATGCCCTACGCTGGCAATCACGATGGCGCCGGCTTTTACAGTCTCCGGAATCTCTTTTTCATACCACTGCTGTCTGTCACTGTCCGCCCATTTCTCACAGTTGATCAGAGAATCATTATTCACTGTCCCCATGTGATGAACCGGATTGATCGCCGCTGATTTGCGGATGGTCTTTGTCACTACTGCGCCGCATCCTGCCTTGAATCCCTTGATCATACCTTCTGCTCCATAAGTCAATGGACCGGATGAAAGGATAAACGGGCTCTGCAGTTTGTAACCACAAAACTCAATCCCAATATCAGCTCCTGTCAGTTTCTCTTTTTCGAACATATTCGTTCTCCTTTCTTTAGCTTATATTTATCCTGAACTTTATAACTTTGTCTTATATCTGTGCCTTCTGTGCTTCTTTTAACTGCTGCGCCGCCTCATATATCGCGATTGTAAGCTGTTCATATCCTGTACAACGGCAGAGATTTCCCGAGATTGCCCTGCGTATCTCTTCCTTGGTCGCATCCGGATTCTCATCCAACAGCGCTTTGGCGCTCATTACGAATCCCGGTGTGCAGAATCCACACTGCAGCGCATGGTTCTCAAGGATTGCCTCCTGGATTGGATCAAGCTTTCCATCTGCTCCCACACCTTCGATGGTAACGACTTCTCTTCCTTCTACTGCACCGATTGGAACCAGACAGGAAGTTACTGCCTTTCCGTCCAGAATTACCGTACAAGCTCCGCATTCTCCTACGGCACATCCCTCTTTAGTTCCTGTCAATCTAAGAGTATCCCTTAAGACATCCAGAAGCCGTTCATTAGGATTTACCTCTACCGTTACCGGCTTCTTATTAACGGTAAAATTTACCTTTATTTTCTCCATCTCGCTCCTCCGATCTATCCTATCATCTCTGCCGCCTGTGCCAGTGCGTCTTCTACGATCGCCTCTACCGCCGGTTGTTTATATTCCGTAGACCAGCGTATTCCGGTACGCCGGATCATTTCATCTGATACTTCTTTTCCTGCTTCTTTCCATAATTCTTCAGAAGGCTTCTTTCCAATCAAGAGCTCTTCGGCAGTTTCTACACGGTCGGGTGTTCTGAAGATACAGCCCGGCGCTATCCTTGCATAAGAGATGCTGCCTTCCTTATCAAGCATCAATACAACTGAGACATTCAGTCTGGAGATTGCAAGCGCCTTTCTTCTTCCAAGCTTAACGAATTCTGTCACTGCGCCTTCCGGAAGCTTCTCTACAACGAATTCCTTCAAGAACTCATCTTCGTTCAGGTCAACCTTTCCCTGGCTTAAGTAGAACTCCTTAAGCCCCATCTCACGTTCTCCCGCTTTGCCATGAATTACCACCTTCGCTTCCAGGGCAATCAACGGTGTCAGTGGATCTGCTGCCGGAGAGGCATTACAGATACTTCCTCCGATGGTTCCCCGGTTACGAATCTGCGGAGAACCTACGGTAGACGCTGCCTTTCCAAGAAATGGAATCCATTTTTTTATAATCTCTGATCTCTCCAGGTCTGTGTGAGTGCTTAATGCCCCGATATGTATCTGATTCCCTTCTTCCCGGATATACCGAAGTTCTGATTCCAGGAATGTCAGATCCAGAAGACACTCAAGGTCTTCCCATCTCTTATCTTTCTCACGGATCTGTACCATAATATCTGTTCCGCCGGCTACAATACGCGCCTTTCCCTGATGTCTGGCAAGAATCTCACTCACCTCATCCAATGTCCCTGCCCGATAATAATCATATTTGAACATACGCTTTTTCCTTTCCGCTCTTTATCCTAACTTCTTACCTAACAATACAGTTTCCAGATCACATGGATTCTCTCTGACACGTCTTCCCGTTGCGTTATAAACTGCATTCGCAATCGCCGCCGCAACAGCCTCCGTTGCCGGTTCTCCAATACTCTTCGCTCCATAGGTTCCTGTCGGATCTCCGGATTCAAAGATATTGATATCCATCTTGGGTGCATCCATTGACGTCGGGAGAATGTAGGAATCAAAATTCCGATTCTTTACCCTGCCCTTTTTCGGCGCTACATCTTCCATAATGCCATATCCCTGGCCCATTACGATACCGCCGTAGATCTGTCCCTTAATCAATGCCGGATTAATTGCTCTGCCCACATCATGGCTTGCCGTTACTTTCTTAAGATCCACATATCCGGTTCTCATGTCTACTTCTACTTCTGCTACCACACATCCATATGCGAACGTCGGGAACGCCTTGCCCTGGCCTGTCGCATGATCCTGCGGGAGATCCTCCGGCATAAACCACTCATATGCCGCCATCTGCTTTCCAGTCCAGATACATGTATTTGTCACGGAAGCAAAATCCACCTTAACCTCAGGATGTTTCTTAAGGAAGAATACTGCATCTTTCAGTTCTACATCTTCCTCTGTCAGATCGTCATAGGTAAGTCCTGTATTCTCAAGAGAAAATGCTCTCAGCTCTAATGCATTCTTGATCATAATCTTCTTAAGTTTCTCTCCGGCTTTTCTTACAGACTGCGCTCCCATAACAGTTCCTCTGGAAGCTACCGTCATACCGCTGTCTGCGATTGCAAAGGAATCAAGCTGCGGGAACTGGATGTTCTCATACCGTACTCCCAACGCCTCTGCTGCGATCTGAGCGTATGCCGTCTTAAGTCCCTGTCCGTTCTCCGCCAGTCCTGAAGCAATGCTGACACTTCCGTCTTCATTGGCGATCATCATACAACCCGACGCATCCGGCGACTCAGCGCCGAGTCCGCAGCCTCTGTAACAGATTGCAAGTCCGATACCTTTACGCTTTCTTCCATCTGTCTGCTTCTTATATTCCGCATGTTTCCTTGTATAGTCAGTCTGTTCTACCGTCTGTTCCATAACGTCCTGAAGAATTACATATTCTACCGGAACTCCCGTGGCTGTAATAGAACCGTCTTTTAAGCAATTAATCTTCCTAAGTTCTATCTCATCCATATTAAGCTCTTCCGCCAGCTCCTCAATCAGCTGCTCCTGACCGAAGATCAGGGACGGTGAACTGTATCCGCGCATAGCGCCGGAATGGATATTATTCGTAAACACTCCATATGTATCAGTCTTAACATTCTCTATCTCATAAGGTCCTGAAGAATGTACGTTGGCACGCCAGTTCATGAACTGAGTCTGGTTATTATATGCTCCGCAGTTGTCTACCTGTTCTCCTTCGAATGCTACAATCTTTCCTTCCTTTGTAGCTCCTATCTTATAACGCAAACGGAACGGATGACGCTTGGCGCTTTCCAGGAATGAATCCTCCCTGGTAAATACGAACTTCACCGGCTTCTTTGTCTGATAGCACAGGTATGCAGCCCTCGCTGTTACCAGTCCGATTCCTTCTTCTTTTCCACCAAAAGTACCTCCTAAGATTGCCTGGATCATACGGACCTTGTTAAGCGGAATCCCCAGGATATCTGATACGTAACGTCTGGTGAAGAACGGATTCTGTGCGGACGCCTGTACCGTCATCAGGCCGCTGTTAGGATCCATGTACGCCAGAACTGCCTCTGGCTCTATATAGGAATGCTCAATATACTGCGTACGATATTCCCTCTCCAGGATCACATCCGCCTGTTCAAATCCCTTCTCTACATCTCCTTTGCGAATATGGAACATAGAATCCGTAAAAATATTTTTCTCATACTCTTCATGCACCAGTGGCGCGCCTTCGCTTAATGCGTCGTCTATGGTGTAGACTCCTGGCAGTTCTTCGTATTCTACTTCAATTGCCGCCAGTGCATCGTCTACCAGTGATTTGCTCTGTGCCGCAACCATCGCCACACAGTCTCCCGCATATCGGATATGGTCTGTCAGATACATATATCCTGCCCAGCTTTTCTTCTTTCTGAGATCCGCATAGGTTACGACCGCCTCAACGCCTTCTATTGCTTTTGCCTTATCTGTGTTGATCTTCGTCACTTTTGCACTGGAATAAGGACTCCTCAATACTCCTGCGTAGAGCATCCCTTCCATATACATATCAGCCGCATAAAGCGCTCTTCCTGTTACCTTCTCCACACCATCGATTCTTGGCTTTGATTTGTGGATTACATTATAATTTTCTTCTTTTCCCTGTGCCATACTTATTCCCTTTCATTCACCTGCCAAAATTGCTGCGTCGCTTCTCTTAGTTTCTCTTTTGCCGCTGCCGGATCGATAGTTATCATCTTTCCGTCTTTCTTAAGCTGTCTTCCATTAACAAATACATTCTTTACATTCTGCGGATTGGTAAATAATACAATCTGGTCGTATACATTCTTCTCATTGACTGGAGTCGGCTGTTCAAGACTTACTGTGATAACATCCGCCAAATTCCCTTCCTTCAGCACTCCCGCGTCTGAAAGCCCGATTGCCTGCGCTCCCAGAGAAGTTGCCATCTCGTATACCGTCTTCGCCGGCATTACTTGTGGATCCTGCTGGTTTGCCTTGTGCATCAGGAAAGCTCCCCGCATTACTTCGAAGAAATTATTGATATATCCGTCCGTGCCAAGTCCTACCTGCATTCCTCTCTCAAGCATCTTGCTGACTGGCGCGAAGCCTCCGCCGACTTCGCAGTTTGATAACGGCATGGATACCGCTTTCACATGATGTTTCGCAAGAACATCAAGCTCCTCGTCTGACGCCTGCACGACCTGGGAAGCAAGAACATGTTCATCCAGATATCCAAGTTCTTCGTAGATCTCAACCGGTGTCTTTCCGTATTTTTCACGGCACCAGTTCGGCTCAAACACACTCTCGCTCAGATGCATATGTGTCATACAGTGATTCTCATCCGATAACCTCTTCGCCTGCTTTACAAACTCTTCGGAGCAGGTGAATAGTGTATGTATACTGTTAATACCCTGAACTAATCCTCCCTTCTGATTATATTTCTGAACGAATTCGATATTCTCTGCCAAGCCTTGCGTTCCATTTTCCTTGCTTTTCCTCTCACATGCTTCAAAGGATAACCATCCCCTAAGTCCAGCTTCCTCTACAACCTTCCTCTCAACTTCCAGTGCGCCGGGAATCGCATTCGGTCCTTCTAAGATATCTACAAATGATGTCACACCACTGTCAATCATCTCTGCACATGCCCATCTGGTTGTTACTTCTACCAGTTCGTGATTCAGACGGTCTTCCACATAAGGCCACCAGAAGTCATCTAAGAAACTCTCAAACTCTGTTACCATCGCCTCTGCCGTAATCCCGTGAGACAGGAATCCATACATATGATTATGTCCGTTTACGAATCCAGGAAGAATCATCTCATTTGGAACTTCCACAAGCACATCGTCTTCTTTTTTTAGAAGTTCATCGTTCGGAGCAATCTGTACAATCCTGCCATCCTCCATTCTCAATCCATAATCTTTCTTAAGTCCATCCTCAGTCATCAAAAACGCGCCTTTTATTATTGTTGCCGGCATCTTTATTCTCCTTTCTCTATTGGTGCAGCCTGATCTTTTGGGAATACAAGATTCAGGATAATTGCAAGAATTGAAGTTAAAATTACACTATTTTCTTCAAGCATTGCAGCAACTCCCGGTGGGAACTGTGCGCTTGCCCCTTTACAAAACTGCGTTCCAAGCCCAAATGCAAGAGACACACCTATTACCAGACAGTTTCTATTTGAAAATCCAGCTTTTACCAAAAGCTTCATTCCAGAAGTCGCAATCATCGCAAATACTACTACTGTACCGCCGCCGATCACACAGTTCGGAATCGTTGACAGAACTGCGCCTACCTTCGGACATAACCCTGCAACAAATAAGATGATACATCCCACTCCAATTACAAAACGGGAACAAACCTTCGTCAGAGCTACAATTCCTGAATTCTGGCTATATGTTGCAGTCGGAAAACTATTAAGCACCGCTGAGATAATAGATGTAATTCCGTTCGCCGTTGCTCCTCCGCCAATCTCTTCTGGCGTCGGCTCTCTGTCAAGTCCTCCCATACAAGATACATTAAAATCACCAATCATCTGAACTGCCACAATAAAATACAGAAGCAGAAACATTAGAAAATATCCGAAATTAAACTTCACTCCAAAAGCAAATGGCTTCGGTACCGCAAACCATGCCGCACCGCTGATTCCCGAGAAATCCACCAGTCCAAGCGGGATAGATACCAGATAACCGGCAATCATACCAATCAGAATTGCCGCCACTTTCGGAAGACCTTTGCCAAACACATTGAACCCAAGTACTACGAATACAACAAACACACCTACTCCCCAGTTAACCAAAGCCCCAAAATTCGGAGATGACGTTCCACCCGCAATATTTCCAATCGCAAGATTAAAAATAGAAACACCTACTGTCATGACAATCGTGCCTGTTACTACCGGCGGGAATAGATGGCTCATCTTCTTAAGCAGCGCACCGTAACTGATTGCCACAGCTCCGGCAGCAATCTGCGCGCCAAAGATATATGCCACTCCACTGCTGCCTGCAATTGAAAGACAAGCCGGTAAAAATACATATGTAAGTCCCATCATACAAGGAAGTCCCGATCCAATCTTAACGCTCCCGACCTTCACCGGATACAGCTGGATTGCTGTTGAAATTGCCGCACCTATCATACAGCATTGCAGCAGCATATTCGCTTCTGATGCCGAAAGATTTGCCGCACCTGCAACCAGAATCATCGGTACAATATTTCCCACAAACATTGCGAGGACATGCTGCAGTCCCAAAGGAACTGCTTCTTTTAGAGCCGGCCTTCCATCCAGCTCAAATTTTGACGTGCTGTAAGTTTTTGCTTCCATAATTACCACCTTTCATTTTTCATCTTTTAGTATTATGTATTCTTCCAGGCCAATCCCCTAGAAGCAAAAAAAAGAGCTTAGCAACACTTTGTCAAAGGTTGCCAAACTCTTAATAATCCAACAGTCGAGTAATCTATCTAATAGCCTATAAAACAAAAAATTGTAATTTCCTAGTATAATATAAAGTAAAAAAGAACTCACCAGGCCTTTGCGAAAGGTCGACAAACTTCTTCAAAACAATTTTTTATTGGGAAACAAATTCTTTATTATTTGATTTTTCTATATTTTATATCATTGTTTTATATTTGTCAATATCCTTTTGTGATATTTTTATAATTTTTCATATCATTTTAAAGATTCACAGGAAATATTGACGGAAATATTTTTGACCAAAATTAATGTAATTGGTATTGACAAATAATCTTTTCTTGTGTACATTAATAACTAGCAGGAAGAGTTTGCCGACCTTTTAAGAAAGGCCGGTAAGCTCTTATTTTTTACAGAACATAACATTACTACATATTTAGTATGAAAAACCGAAAGGAGATCAACAATGGAACAAATCAAATGGATCAAAAACAACCTTCCAAAGACAGATGATCATAATCTCAAATACCTGTCTCCGGAAGAATCAAAGAAGGTACGTGCTTTTCACGAGAGCTTCCCACAGTACAGCAAGACGCCTCTCGTGAAACTAGACCAGATGGCAAAGCATCTGGGACTTAAGAACATTTTCGTCAAAGATGAATCTTATCGTTTTGACCTGAATGCCTTCAAAGTATTAGGAGGTTCTTATGCTATTGCCAAATACATCGCTCAGAAATTAGGCAGAGACGTCAGCGAACTTCCTTATGCTGTCTTAACTTCCGAGAAACTCAGAGAAGAATTCGGGCAGGCAACTTTCTTTACCGCTACCGACGGTAATCACGGACGCGGCGTCGCATGGGCTGCTAACAAGTTAAACCAGAAGTGCGTTATCTATATGCCGATTGGAACGACCCAGACCCGTCTGAACCACATCTTAAACGAGAATGCAAAGGCTACCATCGAAGATCTGAACTATGATGACTGTGTCCGCAAGGCTGCTGCCGAAGCAGATGCTACTCCAAACGGAGTTATCATTCAGGATACGGCATGGGAAGGATATGAAGAGATTCCTACATGGATTATGCAGGGTTATGGAACCATGGCATATGAAGCAGATGAACAGCTGGGAGAATATGGCTGTGACCGTCCGACCCACATCTTCATCCAGGCAGGCGTAGGTTCTCTTGCAGGAGCAGTTCAGGGATACTTCGCAAACCGCTATGCAGGAAATGAACCAACCGTTGTCATCGTTGAAGCAGATGTTGCTGCATGCCTGTACAAGAGCGCTGTTGCAGGAGACGGTACCCCGCGTATCGTAGACGGCGATATGCTTACACTTATGAACGGTCTTGCATGCGGCGAACCAAGTACGATTTCCTGGGATATCCTGCGCAACCACGTTGATACCTTTGTATCCTGCCCAGACTGGGTTACTGCAAAGGGAATGCGCCTTCTTGCCGCGCCATTCAAGGGAGATACACCGGTAACAGCCGGAGAATCAGGCGCTGTTACGATGGGACTTCTCTATAACCTGATGAAGAATGATGAATACAAGGAACTGCGCGAACAACTGAAATTAGACGAGAACTCCAAGGTATTATTATTCTCAACAGAAGGCGATACCGACCCTGACCGTTACAAATCTATTGTATGGGACGGGAAAGATTCTATATAAACCCAAAAACGGCAGCTGCAACGATTCCTCGCATGCAGCTGCCGATTATTTTATATCTTGATTAGCCATGATAAATATCTTCCAGGGTCAACAACGTAACTTCTCCTCTCTGTCCCAACTCCTTCAGAGACTCTTTAAATCCTCCCTTGGAAAATATATAATAATGGAACTTGCATCCACTTCTGAATACCTCCGCATACTGATGGAGCAGCTCCAGTTCTTCTGCTCCTATCGGGGTGTTTTTATATTTGCAGGAACCAATGATATATTCTTTTCCTTCTACAGGAACCCCGACAATATCAATCTGCACTTCTTTATGCGTCTTTGGATCTGACCCCCACCATTGTCCTGCCTCACTTAACAGAATAGGCAGATTCCTCGCATACTTCAGCAAATATTCCCGACATATTTTTTCGAAAATCAATCCCATGTAATCTGGTAAAAACTGTTTGACTGCTCTGTCATAAATCTGCTCCATACGCTCCGAACTGATTGCGGACATATTTCTTGGTACAAAACGATACCAGAACCGGAAGAAATTATCATCTATGGCATAAATTGTTTTTCTCCCTGGTTTCTCAGTGACCGGTGTTTCTTTCTTCAGAATGCCAAGTTCCAACAACACCTTAAGATATTTTGCACAGATTCCAGATTCCACGCCTACTTTTGTAGATATCTCATTCGAA
>CANSLW010000057.1 GCA_947647815.1 uncultured Dorea sp.
CTTCATCCGGTATCGTCTGCAGTTCATCCGGTGTAACACCTTCCGCTTCTGCTGCAGCCGCGGCGGCGGCTGCATCTGCCGCTCCCGCTCCGGCGCCTGCTCCGGCAGCTCCTGCTGCACCGGCTCCCGCGCCTGCTCCGGCTGTAGTTGTTGTAGTCGTACCTCCTGCGGCCGCACCGGCTGCAGCTCCTGCTTCTGCTGCTTCCGCGCTGACCGGGGTATAGACGAAGGTAAATACATTCGCTGCCGGGTCACTCTTAAGCCCGCCTTCCAGCATCAGGTTGTATGCCTGAGGGAGATATCCGTCGATATATAAGAATGCCACGACCGGATTGTCTCCTACATTTCCATAATAAGTCTCCGGCGGCGCCAGGTTCGTACCGTCCGCCGTCTGGAACTGTACCGTGTATGCTACGGAATTACCAAGCACGCCGTATGTTACCACATAATCTCTGTCTTCCTTAACACGGTATCCGTCTTCCAACGTCTCTGCATTATCCTTTCCGCTTTCACGGATATCTTTTACATAATATTTACTGTCAGCTCCTAACTGTTGCACATCTCTTGTACTGAATGGCAATGGACTGTTATATTCCACTTCATAACTCATCATTTCCTTGCCATTGACAAGAGTGCTGTGCGCTCCTGCAAAAAGGCGTACCGTATAAGTATCTTTGTCATCTGATGCCGCACTGACTGTAAGTCCCATAGAACCTGTGATACAAAGTGAAAGCAGCGGAATCAATATCTTCTTATTCATGATCTTACTGATCTTCATATCGAACTGCGCCTCCCTTCACTTTCCTGCGTTCCTTCTCACGCTCCCGCTGTGCATAAACTGCGAAAATCAGAAGCAGGATTCCCGTCACACATGCCACGATAATAAACGGCGTCAGTGTCATCTCATCACCGGTTCTTACCACATCCCCCCTCGTTCCGGGCGTCGGGTTCGGTGTATTGGTTCCTGAAGTATTCAGCTCTACCGCAAAATTCATCTGCAGGTCTGCCAGTGTATTCTGGTAATCATTTCCCTGTGTGTCACCGTCAAGGGCAACCTCTAACGTAATCTTGCCGCTCTCCCCTTTTTTCAGTGTATCCAGGAAGAAATAATCGCTCAATGCATCTGTCGCCTGATGAAGACCTTCACCGGCTCCGCTGGCATTCTCTCCGCCGACCGTATCACTGTCAAAAAGCGACGTTACTTCACCGTCTGGAGCTGTATATGCAAGTTTATAAGTATAAGCGCCTCCGCCGGTTCCTGCATTCGCACTTCTGTCTTCCAGAGAATACAGTACTTCATTGGTCATATACCAGTCTGTTGCGGTATTATTTTCATTCTTCAATTCCAGTGTAATGATCACGTTATCTCCCGGCTGAATCCCGTAGATTGCATCATTCAGGTCAGAAGTTTTGAATGTGCTGACCATCTTCTTATCACTGGTAAATGTCACCGACCAGTCTGATTTCCCATAGGAAGTCTCAGCATAGGCAGTCGCAGACATCGAAGCCAGAAGGCTTACGACCAGCAATAATTTCCATATCTTTCTCCACATGCTCTCGCCCTCCCTATTCCTGTACTGTGCTCAGACTCAAAGTTTCATTCTCAACCGTGACTCTCCGTCCCCAGGCGCTCCAGATCGCATCTTCTGCGTTGTGATCCTGAACTGCGTCCACCTTTGCTTCAATACAGAAACCGACTCCATCGTAGTCATATGTTGTCTTAATGGTTGTATAGCCGTTCTTGGTGGTCGTCGTCTGGGTTACTTTGGTCGCTATATTATTATTAATCTTCACCGTATCGGTAAATGGATCTGTCGTATCTCCCTGCGCTCCTTCTGCTTCCAGTACATCTGAGTAATACAAAACAGTACGCTCTTTGGTAGACGCATCTTCATCCAGCAGCCATTTGCCGCTTCCGTCCTGTCCGGCGATATTGACCAGATTCAATTCAATCAGGCCAGGATCCAGGTTAGGAATCTTCTCCGCTTCCTTTCCTTCCTCTGCTTTGCCGTCTACCCAGTATTTGTATATGCTGACACGGACATACTGCTTGATATCACCGGTATTCTGAACCTTTAATTCTTCCTTATATTTCTTGCCAATCGTCAATTCCTCGCCGCTCTTTTTATCCAGCATTCCTTCCAGCAAAGCGCCGGTACTCTCGCTCCATGTACCATTGGAAGCGTCACTGTAGTCACGCTTCGACACAGCCTTAAATTCTTTGTCATTATGGCTCTTCTCTAATAGAGTCACACCGATATTGGACATCTGCACCCGTGATGCATAAGTCTCGGAGAAATAAGTAAGCGCCGCCCGTGTTCCTCCTATGGATGAGAACAAAAGCAGTATAACCGCCAATCCAAACGCGATAACCGTTGTCTTCGGGGACTTAAGAAATCTCTTCATGCGCTTCATTATTCAACGCCCCCTTCCACTCTCGTAATATCCAGCTTACCATTCCAGTCAATCTCTGCTGCCGGGATCGGATCTCCATTCTCATCGTACTGAACCGGCGTTGTCTCATAGACTACAATCACATTGAAATCCTTCTGATCCACCTCGTCCGTCGGAACATCCTTGATATGTACCAGAAGTTCCGTCGTCTCACCGCCGCCTTCTACGATATCACTGTAATAGTAATAACCATCCGCCCCGGGAGTCCATTTGTCCTTCCTTTCGCTGGGGTCTATATACTCGAATTCATATGCGTTACAAAATGCCTTCGCACGGACATATACCGGCTCGGAATCCGCATCACTGGTAATCCTGATATGTTTCGTCCATTCCGAAAATTCCTCCGTTATGGTCGTCTCATCTCCCAGGGAAATAACCTCTCCGCCTCTCGCCTCAACATACGTGGTAAAATAAGCCCAGGCGCTGCCCACGGAACTGGTCAGAACCAGCCCTGCTGCCAGAAATGCCAGAAAAACCTGTTTCTTTTTCATCTGCTTCGCCCTCCTTACTCATTACCCTGCTCTTCAACCCTGCCGTCATCGTAAATCTGCTGCAGATGCCATCCGTTCTCAGACTGGTTGAAACTGTTAGTGACTGACCCGCCTCCATGGTTGGTCTCATTATAGTCATTCGTAAATGCAACAGATACGATATTATTTGCTTCTATAATTGTTGTCTGTGTCGGAGATGATGTCAGTTCATATACCGCACCGCTGTAAACCTCCTCCACCGTGACTTCTGCTCCAACCGGAATCCTGTTTTCCAGAAGCGCTCTCTTCTGCCCGGTCTCATCACCTTCATCAAACGTAAGAGAAACATTATCTCTAAAGACAGTCTCTCCATTCAATACTGCCGTCACTTCAAAAATGAATGTTGCCGGATCTTTTACCTCGTAATTCAATAATGTCTTAACAATCTCAAGAGAGCCATAGCGGAGACTCTGCTGCGGCTTCAGGCTTGCATCCATGTTATAAAGCCAGTCGCCGTTGTTTCCTGCTGTATTATTGCCCTCCTTGCCCGGCAGAGATATCATCTGCGGTGAATAGGTGTATTCATATCTGTCTGAATGTGCACGGGTAGCTATGCCCTCTACAGCTTCTGCACTCTCCTCTCCATCTTCTGAGGAACTATCCTGCTTTACTGTAGTCCAATACTCCTCAATGTCCTCTCCTCTGGCAATCAAGAGATACAGACCGCTCTTTAATCCGCTGATCTCGGCATATCCACTATCAGTAATCTTACCGCTTGCAACAGGCGTCAGTCCGTTTGCCTGATTATCTCTCACATAACCTGCCGCCTTCTGTGCCATCTGCATCCATTCAGCGTTATTCGGATCCGCATCGTAGATCCCTTTAAGATCCTCATATTCATCATAAAAACTATAAGTATACGTGTCATATCCGCTGACCGGCTCTGCATCTGCAACTTTATACAGATCCACTATAACGTTTGCTTTTGTCAGGTCTGCCAGCATCTCTAGGTCATTAGAACCTGCCGGAGCTACTTTCAGGGAACAATCATCCTCAAGATTAACCGCTCTTACCGCTCCGTTCAATCCCGGCGTTACCGCAATCAAACCAAGTGTAAGCGCAAATACCAACAGCGAACTCGTCAGACGGCTTGCAAACCCACTGCGACGGTTCTTCCATTTTATTTCCATAAACCTCTCCTCCTTTTTGCCTCTTGCTCCTTTTGGATAACATTATGTTCTAATAGCATTATTTTTTGACAACTCTATTATTTCTTAAGTTCATCCAATACCTTCTGAGTGGATTTCATCCCTGGTCTCCTGCGGTAATGAATCAACGTGCCTGCCAGTACAATGAAAAGAATCGGGATTCCCACTGCCGGGATCACGATATAAGTCGGGATTCTGATGGCTTCTGCCGGGGTCGCGATACCATCAAGATTCGCAATACGGTGGCCGCGCATCAGGATACGATGGGAATTGACACCGTAAGGTGTACAGGTTGTTAATGTACAATAATCCTCACCGTCTACAATCGCTAACTCATCTGTCTCGTCCGGTAATACGATCCGGATCTGATCTACCATGTAGGTAATGGTTTCATCCAGTACAGTAACGGTAAATGTATCCCCCTCACCCAACTGATCTAAGTCTGAAAATAATTTCGCACTTGGAAGTCCCCGATGACCGGACATAACACTATGCGTTCGTTCTCCTCCGACAGGAAAAGATGAACCGGGGATGTGACCTACTGCAATCTGTAAAATCCCTTCGTCTACACCGTGGTAGACCGGAAGATTGACACCGATGGATTTAATCTGGACGTAACCCATGATTCCAGTTCCTGTAATATCAAGGATGCTTTCATACTCTGCATACTGCTCATCTGTTATATTGAAATTAACTCCATTAGGCAATGATTCGTTATATACACGTGCCTTTTCAAATATCTCCTCTTTTTCTTCCTCAGACATGCTCTCAACTGCTTCCACATATCCTGCGATGGCCTGTGTCGCATGCATAGAATTCCACCAGTCACTGATAGAGGGATAAAGAAAAATCCCTGCCCCCGCCAGCATAATCACAACCAGAATAATTGTGGAAATAGATACACGCCCTTTCTTCTTTACCTTTTTCTTTTTTTTCTCAGGCATCTTTTCATTTGTAGATATTTCTTCGTTTATATGTGACTCTTCATTCATAAAATTCCCCAATTCTATACTCGCGGACAAAATTAATTGCTGTTTCTAATTATTCGCCGCGGTATATGCAGTTACACTAAATATTTACCTACGGTAAATATTAAATGTAACTAGCATAAATTTGTGGATTTCAAAATTATTAGGTGACATATTCTCACCTGCTGACGTCGGCCGGACTCTACGCTCTGTCATCTGGCGTATCCGTTGCTCACCGCACACCACGGGAAGGTGTCAGCTTGTGCGGCACTCCCCTGGAGACAGCTTACGTTGTCCCTAGGGGATTGTATCTTATGTATTCATCTTATTTCATGTTAGATGTCTCACACATTGCACTTCTTTCGTTACGCTTGACGCATTGCTCACAGCAATTAAGCTTCTTTGCTCATGCGCTTCTTAGTAACTAAGATGACACCTGCTCCAATTACAAGGATAGCGCCAACAATGTAGAAGATTGTAGTACCGATACCACCGGTAGATGGAAGGAGTGTACCCTTGTTATTTACGATTTCTAATGCAGCAACATCCAAATCTTCTAGATTCTTTTTAACAGTCGTAGTTGTTGTTTCAGCAGAAGACTGGCTTACAAGGTTTCCATCTTTATCATAATATCTATCACCGGAAGTCTCATAGATAGTCTTATTAAGTACTTGCGGTGTAAGTTCCTCCGTCTCTGTCAGCTTGTTATATCCATCTGGTGCCTTAAACTCAGTTACCGTAAGTTTTACATCCTTATCAAGACCAACAATGTACAATTTTCCTTGGTTATCTGTTGCCAATTCTGTACTTTCCTTATCACTCTCTGGATCATAAGAAACTACTCTGTAAACACCATCTTCTACCTTCTCAACACTAAGCCCTTGAATAGTAAATATAGCACCTGCAAGAGCATTTCCATCCTGATCTACCTTCTTAATTGCTGCTGCGTAAGTTGTAATCTCTGCTGTATCTTCCCATGTCTCATCCCAAGGATCTCCACCCTCAGTGCCAGTATCGTTATCTACGTAAGGCTGAAGAGTAATTGTATTTGTATCGCTTGCATTAATATTTGTCGTTGAGGTAAGGACTGCTGTATATTCGATTACAACCACGGCCCCCTGTTTATATAGACTGGTATACTCGGTCTCACCCTCGTTTTTTGTTGCCCAAGGAATCTGAATCTTCTTATCAACAAACTGTGGTACTGCATCATTAACCTTATAGTCGTCTCCGGCAATTGTAATCTTGGTTACTTTAACATCAGTCAGGAATTCAGGTAATGTATCACTAACTTCATAAGTAACAACCTGTTTTGGTTCTTCTCCTTCTTTCGTTAAATAATTGGTCGTATTAAATGTTGCAGTATACGTAACCGTATCGCCGATAGAATAACTCTCTTTATCAACTGTCTTCTCAATATTCGGCTCATTTACGTTCTTGTCAGTAATCTCCGGATTCGGGCTAATAGATGTAACCGAGATTGCTGATTTAGCCTCTTGCCCCTCTGCGGCATCTGACGTATGGGTTGTAGTCATTACATAGTAACCATATGGAAGTCCAGTAAATGTAAGGCTAGATCCATCGCTTACTTCAGAATTTGTTGCTGTAGTAGTAGCCGCCCATGTTTCAAGTGCTGCCTTTAAGTCATCAGTCATCAAGGTTTCTGTAATTTTTCCATCAGCATCTTTCTTAACAATAGAATCTGCCGGAATTACATTGTTAGATGAATCTTTTGAGAAGAAACTTTTAAGTCCTTCTGGAATATCTCCCTCGCACTGATATGCGATTTTGTCGCCATTGACAGTTGCGTCAAAGAGTTTGTATATTCTGTAGGTCTCACCCTTTGCCGGATTTTTAATTGTAATGCTGGCATTATCCGCATCCAACGGACTAAGCTCTTTTGTCTGTGCAAAAGCCGTAATACTCATAGCCAATGCCATCATTGCCGCTACCATAAGAGCCGCTAACTTTTTGATTCTTTTCATAATCTCATTCTCCTTTTCTTTTTATTTTTGTTGCTTTGAATATTTTTTAGATTCAATGTACAAGATTTCCACTGAATCCATAGTCAGTTAGTTCCCGGAGGAATCTTACACCCTCCTTTCTCTAACTTTTTTTCTATACATAAAGCCTGCGCCGGTTAATAAAACTAGGACGCCTGCCATTGTATATATAATTGGACCTACACCACCGGTTTTGGGAAGTTCATATTCGACTGTTTGATTAACAAAATCAAACTTATCTTCTCTGTCCCAGTCTATATTTCCTTCAACCGTTTTATCTTTCAGTATTACACCTTCACTCATATTATCCAAACCAGGTTCATAGCCAGCATAATTCGCTTCTGTAATGGTATATTTCGTATCATCGGGAAGATTAAATACTTCTATTGTCTGGTTATGGCTCAATTTGAATGTACCTCCCGAATAAATGTCGCCTTTATCTGCAATTGTTCCATCTGCGTTTTTAATTTCATACGGATAGGTATTATAACCAACACCCTCATTGTTGTCTTTTTCAAATGTAATCTTAAAATCGAATTTTTCATTCAAGAGTTCCTCCGGCACTTCACCGTCTATTTCTTTTTTTACCGTCAGAGTACTCTTTACATTGCCCGTATAATCAGGTACGGGAACAGCATTTACTGAGGGTAGCGTAAACTGCATCCAGCAGGTAGAACCTGACGCTCCTCGCTCTGTGTAGAAGAACTTTAATTTGTATTTTTTTATCCGTCCTGCCTCTGTATCTGATTTATTCGTTGCATCTTCATCCGTTGGTTTCTGAATATAATTCCACAAATCCACGTATTCTCCTGCCGCCTGATGAACACCACCGATATCGCAAATCAATTGAGTATTTCCCTTTGAATCTTCCAAGAATACCCACATATCATCATCACCAAAGAAATAATAGTTTAACGGACCTACATAATCGTCTGTCAATTCGAAATCCACTTCAAAACTCATGCCAAAGAAACTGTTATGCTCCTGTCGATCATCCGCATATATTAATCCTGTTGTAGCTTTTTGAGCTTCTGTTCCAAACTTGGGATCATGACCACTAGCACCAAAAGTGCTTGCATTATCCATAGGCCAAAACTGATTTGTCCAAATTTGATCTTTATCTTCATCCTTTACGCCTGCCGCCCACGCTTTATCACCTTTCTGAAATTGATTTAAATTTGTCGCATGATTTCCACTTCCAGCTACCGCTATTAATGTATATGTGTCTCCATTGCGTTCAAAAGTAAGCGCACGTCCGGGAATTACTTCCCTGCCTTGCAGTTCCGCCGTAGGATTGAATAAGTCCGGCGCATTCGCTCGAATTGCAGGATATCCTCCCGACAACGAATCCTCTACCAGTTCATATGCACACTTATCCCTAATGATTGCCGTAGTTTTCCCACCTGGCTGCACTGCCTGATTAATATAATGTCCATCTAATTTATCATTTGCTAAGCCTGTAATTCCAGAAGTATTGTTACCATTTCCAAATCCATACAAAGGACTTGTATTTGAGGAATAATTTTCCTTACTATTAATCCCCTTTCTATAAACTCGGTTTTCATCTTCTGCACTTGCCGAGCCATTTGTAATATCGTAATCAAAAAAAAGTGTGGGATAATCCTTATACTCCCTATTGGTTTTTCCCACCAGACGGATTACTGTATCTTCTTTAATGAGAATCCTGTTATCTCCGGCCATATTTGCATTGTTTGTAAAACTGATCTGTTTCAACAGATCTCCGCTGTACACTGTCCAATCACTTTTATCAAAACTATTGACTTTCCCTTTATTCTCTTCCTTACTTGTATCCTGCAAAACCCAGATTTCATAGAGATCATAGTTTAAACCATCTTTCGCAAATTTATTTACACTATTCAGACCGCCTTCTTGAATCTCGCTAAATTCATACTTATCTGCAGTATAGAGTTTTGTCAGCGAATCTGTTGTCGTCTGGTCTTTATACACCGGAGTGTATACAGGCCATGTAATCGTCTTTTTCTCATTATTCACATCTGTATACTCATACGTCTTGTTGGTTCCGGTAGCTTCGACATACATATTTTTAGTATTCAACGTACCTTTATTACTGGGTAACCGTGCACCTCCCAGTATCCCCTCCTCCAAACATGTGTTGACAATGGGGATTGCCTCTATCCCATTCTTCTGCGTATCTTCCATAATCTGTGCGTAGGCATAATACTGTACGGTACATTGCGGATTAGACTGACTCGCCGCCGTCAGCACAACCCCTTCCTCAGGCGCGTCAATATCTCCTTCTACCGGGTCGTCGATGGAATTCCTGTTCAGATAGACGTCTCCCATATCATCCACCTGACTTCCTTTTATTTTCATGGCTTTCAACATGATTCCCGTACTTTTTTCTATGGACTCTTCGCCAATCTCTGCGACTTTCTCTTCACCCAATATCTGTTTTACAGCTTTCGGAACAGATGTCTTCACCTGCTCGTTCAACGATTCTGCCACCGTGATTTCCGTCGTAACTTTACATTCTGAGATGTCCGCCTCTTCCCCCTCATAAGTCAGAGAGCAGGTCAGGAACTGGAGTTTCAGCATATTATCCTTTTCATCTGACTGGTTCACATATTCAATGGCAGCCGCATATTCTTCGCTGTCTTCACTTAAGGGTTTCACTTCGAATTTCAATTCTGGTTCGCCGCCGTCCACAGGTCCGTTCTTATCACCGTCCACATTTGGATCATCGTCAATTTCCGTTCTGTCTTTGTCTAATGCATCTGCATCTTCTTCTTCGTTTTTTTCCTGTGTTTCATCGGTTTCGTCATCCCAAGGGGCGCCTGCTTCCTCTTCCTTTACTACATCTTCATTTTTTTCACCGTTATCCGTTTCTTTCTTTGCTACTTTGATATCTCCTTCGATATGAAAAACCGCTCTAAAAACATCGTCCTCATAGATTGTGGATTCTGAGACATGGACGGACGTCATCACTGCGTCCGCCGCTTCATTCTCATATCCTACTGCATAAGGCGAAAAACTGTCTGTCGTGAACGATGTACTTCCACTCTCTGCCTTGCTTCCGTCAAGAACCTCTGATTCTTCTTCTCCAAAGTGTACGACCTTGACCGGGACACCTTCCGGCAGACCGTTCTTATCTACAAGCTGAATTGTAATTTCTACCGGGCTTTCCGGCGTTATCTCTTCACCCTCTGCATAAAATCCTATTTCAAACAAAGCACTCATCGTAGAATCTTCATTCTGAATACTTTTCTTGAACTCTGTTTCGTGTTCTTCGTATTTCTTCGCATCGCTTTCTTCCGTAATTCGTTTCGCAACAAATTCTGCATCTTCTGGAATATTAGCGTCTTTATTATAAGAAGCTGTTACAACATAACCGTCACCTTCGTAGGTTCTAGTTTCATCATAAGTTTTCTTCTCATTCTTATCCTCAACTTCTGTATCATTCGCCTCAGTATCTTCGTTTTCTTCGTCTTCTCCATCCAGATCCGTTGTGAAGATTTCTTTCTCATCTTCATTCTCAGTTGGTTCTTCTCCAACCACTTCTCCATTTGCAGTTACTTCTATGATCTCGAAGCACCCTGCCTCTTCCGTATGGACATGTTCTTCCAGTACTGGAATCGTGCAGATCAGTCTTCTATTTGTTTCGCTGAGTTCTTCCTCTTCGTTGATCTTCTCATAGCATTCATCTGTATGGGTATGGAGTTCCAGTTTCCCACAGGAAAGAACCGTATTCACTTCATAACATGCATCTGTATGGGTGTGTCCGTCTGCGCCTTCCGGCAGCTGACAGGTCAGTACATCTGTCCACTCATAACATGCGTCTGTATGTGCATGTTCTTCCATTCCGCAGATCACTTCTCCGTTTTCGTCATAGCATCCTTCTGCATGTGCATGTTCCGGAACCTGGCAGATGAGTCCGCCCTGCTGTGTGGTATAACACTCTGCTGTATGTGTATGCCCAGCCGCTTCCTCCTGCCCGCAGATCAGAGTCTTCTCTTCGGTGTAGCACTCTTCGCTGTGCTCATGCTTCTCAACCTCCGGCAGCTGACAGGTCAGATTGCCGTTCCAGTCGTAGCAGTCATCGTTATGTACATGGACTACGTAATCCGCATACCCGCAGATCACATTCTCCTTCGCTTCGTCGTAACATTCGTCAGTGTGCTCATGCACATCCAGCTGGCAGATGACCACCTTTTCCTTGTGCGTCATCGCCTGGCCCCTCATCTTTAATGCAGTGACTGTTCCAAATCCTACTATGATCGCCATACACACGAACACCACCAGCCACCGTTTCTGCTTTTTCTGTTCTTGCAAAAATCTCGCAATCTGTTTTAAAATTGAAGATTCCATCCTGCAGCCTCCCTCCTAATTATTTCTCCTGCTATTTCTGCATCCATTATTTTACAAATCCTATCTCTGACAATGGCCAGACTCGGAGTAATATCTTTCCTACGACCGCATCGTCGCTCACACATCCTACCGCCGTGCTGCGGCTGTCTATGCTCGTCGCCCTGTGGTCTCCCATCACAAAACATTTCTTATCCGGCACCTGGTACGGCAGGTCGATATCGCACTCTCCCAATGCCAGTTCCTTGACGTAAGGTTCATCCAGTTTCACTTCATTCACATATACATTACCGTCCTCGTCAATGTCCACCCAGTCTCCCGAACTTGCGATCACCCGCTTGATCAGGATGTTGTTGTTATAGTAAAACGCAACGACGTCGCCGGTCTTGAACTTGGAACTGTTGACCGCTACCACGATATCTTCATTCTGAAGCGTATCCGTCATGGATGTTCCGCTGATCTGCAATACCGGAAGGAGCAGGACCGCGATCAGTACCGCCACAGCAGCTACCACCATCAAGGAGAATACCGTGCTTTTCAGCACCCGGCTGTAGCTTCTCTTGTACTGTTCTTTCTTAAGTTCCGCTTCCAGAAGCTCCAGGCTTGGAAGCTCTACCTCTTTTGCGCTTGTTGCGCCCTTGATTCCTTTTCCCTTTATTTCCGGTCCAGCTTTAATCTCTTCACTGGTTTTCTGTTCCGTTTCATTTACACTTTGTGCAGTTTTCTGTTCTGTCTCATTCACACTCTGTGTATCTTTCTGTTCCATTATTTCCCAGACCTCCCTATGTCTACAGGCTCCAGGGCGTTCATTCCTGCCTGCCCCATGCATCTCTGCCTGATGTTATACAAATATTGGTCTGCCGCCTGCTGCGCCATCTCACAAAATCTGTTCAGCCTTAACACCGCATCCGCTATGGAATCTGACTGTTCCAGGTGTGCCTGCCTGTCGGAGCACCATGCTTCTTTCTCAGCTCTTAGTTCGTTGATCTGCTCTTCCTTCTTGTTAAGCCGCCCCTGCAGCCTTTCGATCAGGATATCTTTTTCTTCCACCTTTTTCCCAAGACGGTCGTTGCTGTCCTCGAACTGCAGCCTTTCCTGTTCCTTCTCTTCCTGTTCGTCCTTCAGGCTGGCGATTGCCCTTCCCTGTTCAACTAACAATTGAAGGAGTTCCTGTCTCCGAAGTTTTTGTAATTCCTTTACAGTCATGCCCAAGCCTCTTTCCTGTACGGAAAACCTGCCGCTGGCAGCTTCTTCCGCATACTTTGGTATTCATTTACCTCATAATGTGTATTATGCGGTATAATAGAGACGGACATATTTTTTAACATATATAAAAGGGGTTTTACCATATGACAGAGAAAGAATTTCGTAAACTCAGATCCCTGGATCTGATTCAGATATTACTGACACAGGGAAATGAAGAAGCCCGGCTCCAGGAGGAGCTTGACAGGCAGAAGGAACATCTCGCCGGACTGCGTGAGCGTAATGACAACCTGAAGATAGAGTTGAATGATAAGGATGACCTGATTGAGACGTTGAAACAGGACCTGAATAAAAGTGATGCGGAGATTCGTAATCTGCGCGAAGAGCTGAAAACACTGTACACAGACAAACGGATTGACCTGGAGAACATCGGCTCTCTTACAGAGGTAGCGCAGAGAGTCAATCAGATATTTGAGACAGCGCAGCGTGAAGCAGAAGAATATCTTGCTCATCCGGAACGTGTTCAGGCAATGCCGGTGAATACCGGTTCAGATGAAGTTGCAATAAATCACAAATTAACTGTTATTGATTCTGTGAGTACGGACGATATAAAGGTAGAGGTTGCCGAAAAGGAATTTGCAGCGGAAGCCACAGAGACCTCAGACACTGTAATTTTTGAAGCGTCAGACGGACAGATTGAGACTGTGGCTGATAGAACTTCTGAAAACACAGATGAGGTTCTTTCTGATGATAATATGGCTGCTGATGCGGCACAGCATTCAGCAGAGAATACGGCTGCTGATGAAACAATCCATTCAGCAGAGAGTACGGCCAAAGAAGCGGCCGAGAATCACCCTCATAATAATATAGAAGAAGTTGTAACTGTCATTGCCGAAGAAACCGTTGCAAAACAGGAACCGCAGCATCATAAGACTATACAAAAGAAAACCCATTCGAATACGAATTGGTTTCGAAGGCTCATCGGAAATGCAAAACGGGAAAAATCCGGCAGATAACTGTCTGAAAGACAAAAAAGGCAAAAAAAATATAGAAACAACCTCTTTTTGGAAGAATTTTTGACGCATCTTTTGACTATTAGTCTGTTATACTCTATTTAGCCTAGAAAAATCAGAATAGCCAAAAGCAAACCAATAAAAAAATATACCACATAATACACATTATGAGGTAGTTTTTTTGTGCATATCTTCAAAATAATCTTTTCATCCATCTCTTATGTCCCAATAAAAAGCCCCAGACATTCGATTTGCTGCTCCTGTTCTTCACAGCTTACCATCGTGTAGATCCGTGTCGTATTAACATTAGAATGTCCCAACAGGTCTGCCAGATGACAGATATCCCTTTCTACCTTATAAAATGTAAGTGCGAACAAGTGCCGTAGATTATGAGGCGACACCTTGCTCCTTAAGACATTTGCCGCCTCACAGAGCGACTTCATCCCATGCAGAATATTACTGCGGTCTATGGGATTCCCGGTCCGGGTGACAAAGATACTGCCAGATGTAATCTTCTTTTCTCTGATATAGCGTTTTAATTCTCTGCATAATTCCATCGGAAGAATCACGATCCGCGTCTTACCTTTCAGCGATACTCTTGCCTGCCGGACATGCAGCGCCTCCACCGTGATAAATCTCAATTCACTGATGCGGATTCCAGTCGCACAGATGGTCTGCATAATCAGGCTCAGACACTTCTTTCCTTTCTTCTTCGCCGCCTCAACCAGACGGACATACTCATCTCTGGTCAATTCCTTCTCCTTCGCCCTGAATGCAGTCGGCTGTACCTTGAAGAACTTCACTGCACAGTCTGCACATCCAGTCATACGCAGGAAGTTATTTATCGCAGCAAGCATGGAATTCGCGCTGGTAACTGCATAAGATTCAGACAGATACTGCTTATAAGCTATGACACTATCCTTCGTAATCTCACCGCCTTCTCCTATGAATTCCATGAACCGGAGCACATCCCGCAGATACTTGTCAATCGTAGCCTTGCTCTTCTCGCTCTCTCTAAGTTCCTGCTCAAACTGACGAAGCATCCTGCTCTTATCAATTTTTCGTTCTCCCACGAATTTATCCCCTCCTGTTCCTTATCTAAACATTGATATACGTAACAAAGTATAGCAATAATATTCTAAAAAGACAACAAAAACGGCAGTCTTGCCGAATAGACACTCTTATGATATCATCATATCAGATATAACCAGTTATAAACCATAACGGTCGTTCTCACAGGCAATCGGCCCTAAACACTCTAATATATGAAAGAAGGCATAACAATGAATGAGCATAAAACCCCGTCCCGTCCTGCCTTTCACGGCAGTGATATCGAACAGATTGAAGCATATTATGGCATCCCCAAAGAAAGCATCGTAAAATTCGGCGCCAACGTAAACCCTCTCGGCCTGTCCGATTCTGTACGCAGATTACTGGCAGAACACCTTGATATCATTACCAGTTATCCGGACAGGGATTACAAAGATTTGAGACGAGTTATCGCATCCTACTGCGGTACGGACATGGAGTATGTCGTAACCGGCAATGGTTCTACCGAATTAATCTCTCTTCTGATCAGCCAGAGAGCTGCCAGACATGCCCTGGTAATCGGCCCTACTTATTCGGAATACGAGAGAGAACTGTCCCTCACCGGCGGACGAATCTCCCATTACTACCTGGATGAATCCAACGATTTCCGACTGGATATAACCAGTCTTGACAATGCCCTTGATAATGATGCTGATTTCCTGATTCTGTGTAATCCCAATAATCCCACTTCTTCTGCCCTCACACAGATGGAATTACAGGTAATGGTGAAGCTGTGCCGAGAACGCGGAATCTTCGTTATGATTGACGAAACTTATGTGGAATTCTCCCCTTCCGTAGATGAGATTACCGCTATTCCACTGGTTCCTGAATATGACAACCTGATGATCATCCGGGGGGTATCTGCCTGATCTTCATCTTCCTGGACGGGCCTTCGACCCCGCAGTTCCAGGTACAGTTATAGTCGCTCCCGTCCCGGTTATCTTCCCCGTTC
>CANSLW010000058.1 GCA_947647815.1 uncultured Dorea sp.
TGTGAGGGGTTGGGGAAATGATTTCAAGAGAAGCACCTCTAAGCGTATTTGATATTAGTCTATGTGAATCTTACGCTTTTTGTGCTTTTCCATATAAATATTTCTACGGTTCAGCCCGTCTTAAGATATCATACCGGTCTGCCTTACATCCCAGATCCACATACAGTACCTGTTTCGGATGCGGCGCACTTTCCTGCTCCGTTCCTTCTTCATCCACAATCTTTTGGATAGTTACTTCGATATTTCTGCCGTCCGGCTTCATAATCTCAATCAGCTCGCCTACAGAGAATTTATTCCTCTGTTCAATACGGTACATCCCCTCTCTCTCATCCCCGATGATTCCAAGATAGGTATACTCTTTTACATAGGTGTTATTGTCATAGATCTGGCTTGTCTCATCCGGCTTGCCAAAATAAAATCCTGTCGTAAACTGACGGTAGGTACAATTAGAAATCTGATCCAAATACCATGGCATATTGACTCTATACTTCTCTGGATCTTCCAGGTAATCATCAATCGCTTTACGATAGGTCCTTGCCACCGTTGCCACATAGAGCGCCGTCTTCATACGCCCCTCAATCTTAAAACTGTCAATCCCTGCGTCAATCATCTCGGGTATATGCTCAATCATGCACAAATCCTTAGAATTAAAGATAAAGGTTCCCCGCTCATTTTCATAGACTGGCATATACTCGCCGGGTCTGGTCTCTTCCACGATAGAATATTTCCACCGGCACGGATGAGTGCATGCGCCCTGGTTGGCGTCTCTCCCGGTAAAATAATTACTCAACAGGCATCTTCCGGAATAAGAGATACACATTGCCCCGTGAATGAAGCTCTCAATCTCCATATCCCTGGGAATCCGCTCCCTGATCTCTTTAATCTCTTTTAGAGATAACTCCCTTGCAGAAACCACCCGTTTTGCTCCTAATCTCCACCAGAACTGGTATGTCCCATAATTCGTATTATTCGCCTGGGTGCTGATATGCCGGTCAATCTCAGGACAGATCTCCTTCGCCAGTTCGAAGATAGCCGGATCTGCAATAATCAGAGCGTCCGGTCCCATCTCTCTTAACTCGTACAGGTATTCTCTTACTCCGTCAAGATCGTCGTTATGGGCAAGAATATTCACTGTCACATGTACTCTTACTCCATGCTCATGGGCAAAATCAATCCCTGCCTTCATATCTTCTTTAGAAAAATTCTTCGCTTTTGCCCGCAGTCCAAATGCTTCTCCCCCAATATAGACCGCATCTGCGCCAAATACAACCGCCGTCTTCAATACTTCCAGGCTGCTTGCCGGAATCAGTAATTCCGGCCTCTTCTTATTCTTATATTCCATATCTCTGTCATCCATACAGAATCTCCCTCTCTTGTTATCTCTTATTCCATTCATCACAATTCAACGCCATAAGCAGAGCATCTGTTGCTTGTCTTTACACTGACAGCCACTCCATCTCCCAATGGCAG
The DNA here is from genome assembly GCA_947647815.1 of uncultured Dorea sp. Taxonomy (GTDB): domain Bacteria; phylum Bacillota; class Clostridia; order Lachnospirales; family Lachnospiraceae; genus Sporofaciens. The sequence continues at coordinate 1,471 of CANSLW010000058.1, forward strand.
AATGGATGTCTGTAACTGTTCATGATGCTTCAATTCATAGAGATATTCCCGCATACGGCTGTGAATCGTCCGGTTACGCCGTTCCACAGCGAACCGGGATTCTATTACATCTCCATCCTGCAGCACATTGTCTGATATCAGGACTCCTCCGTTTGCAAGCAGGCGCACTGCCTCCGGCAGATAATGGATATACTGCCCCTTCGCGGCATCCATAAAGATAAAATCATACATTCCCTCAAGTCTCTTCATAACATCGAGAGCATCCCCTTCAATCAGCGTAATCTGCTCTTCCTTCCCCGCACGTTTAAAATTCTCCTGTGCAATCGGGATTCTCTTCTCGTAATTTTCTATCGTTGTGATATGTCCGTCATCCGGCATATACTCGCTCATCAGAAGTGCAGAAAAACCAATGGCCGTCCCTACTTCAAGTATATAGGACGGTCTTTTTATCATAAGAAGTACCTTCAAAAAACTCTGGGTCTCCTTACGAATTATAGGTACATGCGCAACTAATGCCTCTTCTTCAATCTGCTCAAGGAAAGGATTCTCCGGATTTTCCAATGACCGGATGTACGTAGTTATTCTTTCGTCCATTACCATAGAAAACAACCTCTTTCTAGTATACTCTTTGTAATTTTCTATTTCAATGTTTCCTCCTGCAGCCTGTCGAATTCTGCCATACATTCATCTACGGAAGCTCCCTCCATTAATTTGCGTACGATCAGGCAGGTATTCCCCCACTGCTCCACCTTCAGGCCTGCATTACTGGCAAGAACATATCTTCCTTCATTCACTGCGTCATTCAGAGGCTTCAGCGCCGGGATACATTCCACTTCAACATTCTTAGACGGTGATATTACCTTATTCGTTTCAGCATACATCTTGAGCGCTTCATCAGAGAGAATAACCTCCAGAATGTTCCGCGTATCCTCTAGATTCTCTGAATCCTTCTGGATTGACATACCCGTCATAGACATTACCGGCATCTGTCCCCGGTCACTTGGGAATCCAATTACCTGCATATTAAAATCTGGCTTCCCATAAGCCGTATCTGCATTAGCCGCGCTCCAGTACGCCATGACAATCGGCGTCTTCTGCGCCATAAAGTCTGCCCCTTCTCCTTCAATCGCCTCATAGGTAAGCGCTGTTTCGGCATCAATATATCCTAAGTCAATCAATTCTTTCAGATATTCGAAGCCTTTACGCATATAGTCGCTGTATTTGCGCTCTCCGCTATTCAGCGCTTCAAGCTCTGTTTCCATATTATCTCCGTTATAGAGATCTGCAAATGCCTGTGCAAAGACAAATGTCTCAAGCCACCAGCGATTCGCTCCAATCGGCGTCTCAATTCCATTTTCCTTAAATACTCTGCAGCACTCCTTGAATTCATCCGGTGTGTTCGGCAGTTTAAGCTTATACTGATCAAACATATCCTTATTCACAAACAATCCATAGACCACTACTTCCTGCGGTATGCCTACCAGTTTCCCGTTTACCGTGTTCGCCGTCTTAACAACCTCTCTCAGATTCTTTGCACATTCCAGATCAGACAGATCTTCCAGCAGGTCTTCCTCTCCCATCTTCTGAAGAACATCTGGATTAACCAGATAGAAATCATCCATGCCACTTCTGATCCGGTCAATCGCCACATCATCATAAGATTTCTCCTGATAGTCTGCTGCCGTATAAGTATTATACGCCACTGTCAGTCCCAACTCTTCTTCCGCCATGATAATTGTATTGTCAAACGCTGTCCTTGCCACATTCTCAGCATCTGGTTTGGATCTCTCCATCGGTACAAATAATTCAATTGCCTTCCTGCTGCTCTTTTCATCCGCAATCAGATTCTCTCCAGGCACATTATTCTTCTGCCCGCAGGAAACAGCCATAAGTGCCATTACTCCCGCCATTATAACTGCCGCTGATTTTTTCTTATTACTTTTCATACCATTCTCCTTTTTAACACTACAACCTTTATAAAAACTGCACACCGCAGTTTCTATCCTGTTATAATCTATCTCAGATACAGATTCAGCGTATTCTTCAGCAATTCCATATCTATCGGTTTCGCAATATGGGCATCCATCCCCGCATCCATGGCATCTTTGACATCCTCTGCAAATGCATTTGCTGTCATTGCGATAATCGGTATCAGTTTGGCATCATCACGCTCCAGTGACCGGATTGCCCTTGCCGTCTCATAACCATTCATAACCGGCATCTGAACATCCATCAGAATCGCGTCAAAGGTTCCTGGCTCTGTCTGAGAAAAACGTTCCCATGCCAGCTGTCCATTTTCCATAATCTCACAGGTCGCCTCCTCAATATCCAAAAGCTCTGATAAAATCTCTGCATTAATCTCATTATCCTCTGCCACAAGGAAATGGCGTCCTGCCAAATGATTCCCTTCCATCTCCGCTGAGGCCGGCTCATCCCATTCATGCTCCTTTATAAGTTCGTAGATTTTCTCTTTAAAAGCAGATACAAAGAAAGGTTTTGTCAGGAATCCGTCAATACCGGCCTGAATTGCGTCTTCTTCTACCTCCTCCCAGTCGTATGATGACAGAAGCAGGATCGGAATATGTTCCGATGCAATCTCCCTAAGTCTTCTTGCTGTTTCAATACCATCCATATCCGGCATCTTTAAATCTAACAGAATCACTTGATAATCCCGCCCATCTTTGCAGGCATTTTTTCTTTGCTGTACTGCCTCTTCTCCTCCATAAGCAACATCAACCTGAACTCTGGTATCTTCCATAAGAAACTTTACAGTCTCACAAATCTCTGCTTCATCATCCACCACGAGTATCCGGGAAATGCCCTTTTGTTCCCAGAATTCCTCATCTGCTTCCTCTTCTGGTATACGAAGCTCCAAATTAACAATAAAGATACTTCCAAGTCCTACTTCACTGACAACTTCTATGGTTCCTCCCATAAGTTCTACGATATTCTTCGTAATCGCCATTCCAAGCCCGGTTCCCTGAACCTTGTTCGTCGTGCTGTTCTCTGCTCTTGTAAATGCATCAAAAATAGTCTCAAGATACTCCTGGGTCATCCCGTACCCATTGTCCTCTACTTCAATACGTATATGCTCATACTGACTGGAATGCTGCTGAAGGCCAATAATACGGAACCAGATGCTGCCTCCCTCCTGTGTATATTTCACTGCATTGGACAGCAGATTAATCAAAATCTGGTTGATTCTTGTCTCGTCACCAATCAACCTCTCATGTTTAATCCCAGTAATTGCAATATCAAGCGTCTGTTCTTTTGCCTTCGCCGCAGGGCGGATAATTGCGTCAATGGAGGAAATCATATCATTCAGTGCAAATTCTCCGATTGTAAGTACAACCTTCCCACTCTCAATCTTGGATATATCCAGGACATCATTAATCAAACTTAACAAATGCTGCCCGGATGCAGTAATTTTCTTCGTGTACTCCCGAACCTTCTCCGGATTATCAACATCTTTCGCCAGTAATGTGGCAAATCCTAATATAGCATTCATCGGCGTCCGGATATCGTGAGACATATTCGAAAGAAATGTAGTCTTCGAATTATTCGCAATCTGCGCCGCCTGTAATGCTTCTGTTAACTGTTTATTATGAATCTCTCTCTCCGCTTCCCGTTCTCTGCGTATTTTATCCTGCTGCCTCTCATAGAGTAAATAAAGGATACAGCAGCCAAAAAATGCCGCCACCGTAACGGCTACCACGATAAATATATTCTGATTGACTGCATTTCCTTCCCTCTGTATCGCCTGTACCGGCACATACCCGATTAGATATGCCGCCCCATCATTAACAGACCACATATAGATCAGAGAATTTTCATTTTGTATATTATGGTAGAACATAACATCTCTTCCGCTCTTTATGCTTTCTGCAACATTCTTCTGAATATAATCTTCATTAATCTTATTAGCATAATAGAAATCATTCAGAGTCATATGCCCTGCATCGCGTTCTCCAATCCCCTTAGGCTTTAATACCAGCCTCTCACTCGCCGCATCCATGAGATAGAGTTTCGCCTCTTTATTATAGAAACGTTCTGGCAGCGCATCATCTAACGCATCATAAAGATATTCTATATAAAGAGTTGCAATCTCTTCTGAATCTCTTATGACCGGACACTTCATCGTGTAAGCCCAGGTTCCCATACTATTCACATAAGATCTGGACAACGGAAAATCATTCACCCGCTTTCCTTCTGTAAAATCCAGGTCACCTTCTGTAAAGCTTTCTCCTGAATTAGAGATTCCTTCTGTCTCTCCGGATAATATCAAGGATACTTTTACCATCGTATCATTCCGGTCATAGGCACGTACAAACTCTTCCGGATCCTCTGCATCTGCAATCTCCATGGAGATTATTGTCTGGAACTCCGCTTCCCTTTCTAAAATAGTCTCTATCGTATTACTAATCAGATCAAGACTTTCACTTAGATTACTGATTGCCGATTCGGACATCTCCTGTGATATCTTCCGCGAGATGCCCAAAACCACTGTTCCTAAAATGCAAAAAACAATAATAACCGGAACAATTAACACAAATTTTCTCTGTTTTACTCTTTCTTTTCTCTTCTTCATAAAACATTTACCTTAACGCAACACATTTTTATTATAAAAATATTATATTCGCATATCCTACATTATTAATATACCACTATCAAGGCTTAAAGTCAAAATATATGCTGTATTATATGGTAACCTTCAAGTCCTGTTACCTACAGTTCCTTCCAAATACTTTACCAATGAAAGAGCTGTCAGAAAATGCTTTTCATATAACATTTCCTGACAGCTCTGATTAAATCCTACACATCCATTATAATCGGAAGTACCATTGGTTTTCTTTTTGTCCTCTTCCAGATAAATTCATTCATGGTATCTCTGATTACCATCTTAATCTTGCTCCAGTCTGCATTGCGCTGATGCATCAGACAGTCTTCCACAGCGTCTGTCACTATATTTCTTGCCTCTTCCATCAGGCCTTCTGATTCCCTCACATAGACAAATCCGCGGGATACGATATCTGGTCCGGCAAGCAGCTGGTTGCTGCCTTTCTCCAAAGTAAGGACTACAATCAAAATACCGTCTTCTGCCAGATGCTGTCTGTCACGAAGGACGATATTCCCCACATCACCTACACCAAGCCCGTCTACAAGAATCTCCCCTGTATGAACCTTGTCTACAACCTTAGCTTCTTTTGAACATAATTCTAACACATCCCCTGATTGAAGGATGAATACATTCTCCTTTGGAATTCCAAGCGTTGTCGCAATACCCGCATTCGCTTTCAGATGCCGGTATTCTCCATGTACCGGAATAGCATACTTAGGCTTTACCAGCGAATAAATCAGCTTGAGCTCCTCCTGACAGGCATGTCCTGATACATGCGCGTCTGAAAATATTACATTCGCTCCCTTTGCCGATAATTCGTTGATCACTCTGGAAACCGACTTCTCATTACCCGGAATCGGATTCGAACTAAAGATAACCGTATCACCCGGCATAATCGTTACTTTCTTATGAATATCCGCCGCCATACGAGACAATGCCGCCATAGATTCTCCCTGGCTTCCTGTCGTAATCAGCACAGTCTTCTCCGGCGGATAATTCTTAAGCTGGTCAATCTCGATTAACGTCTTATCTGGTATATTCAGATATCCCAGTTCCTGGGCAACCTGAATGATATTCACCATACTACGTCCTTCCACAACAACCTTCCGGTCATACTTGCATGCTGAGTTGATAATCTGCTGCACGCGGTCTACATTAGATGCAAAAGTCGCAATAATAATCCTTGTATTCTGATGCTCTGCAAAAATATGGTCAAAGGCAATTCCTACCGTACGTTCTGACTGAGTGAATCCCTTTCTCTCCGCATTAGTACTGTCTGACATCAGCGCCAGCACACCTTTCTTCCCAATCTCCGCAAAACGCTGCAAATCTATGGCATCACCAAATACCGGTGTATAATCCACTTTGAAGTCACCCGTATGCACTACAATCCCTGCAGGAGAATAAATTGCCAGCGCTGCCGCATCCTGTATGCTATGATTTGTTTTGATAAATTCAATCCTAAACTGTCCAAGGTTAATGGACTGTCCATGCTTGACTACTTTCCTTCTCGTACTGCGAAGCAGATTGTGCTCAGTCAGTTTTCTCTCGATAATTCCCATCGTAAGCTTCGTTGCATAAATTGGGAGATTCATCTCTCTTAATACATAGGACAATGCCCCGATATGATCTTCATGTCCATGTGTGATTACAAATCCTTTTACTTTCTGTATGTTGTCTTTCAGATAAGTGATATCTGGAATTACCAGATCGATACCTAACATATCATCTTCTGGGAATGCCAGTCCACAATCCACGACAATAATACTGTCTTCATATTCGAAGGCAGTAATATTCATTCCGATCTTCTCTAATCCTCCAAGCGGAATGATTCGCAATTTTCCGTTGTTCTCTTTTTTCAAATTTACACCTCCACGTGCGTCTCCGTTCCTAGTGTACTGCTACTGTTTCATTAAACACTCTTCGCATTGTCCGTAGAACTTTAATTCGTGGTCCGACACTTTAAATCCCGTCTCCTGCTCAACCAGGCGCTCTAATTCATCCAAGAGGTCCTCTTCAAACGGAACTACCTTTCCACATGTCTTACATATCAGATGATGATGATGATGCTTTGTTTCCCCGTCAAACAAATCGCTGATCTCATAGCGCAGACAGCCATCATCAAGATTAATCCGGTCCACTAATTGCATTTCACGTAACAATTGCACTGTCCGGTAAATAGTTGCCAGTCCGATCTCCGGGTAGTCTTCCTTTACCAGTTCATAAATGTCTTCTGCAGTCATATGCTTATCTCGATGATCTGCAAGTACTTCTAATACAAGCAACCTCTGATTGGTTACCTTTAGACCCTTTTCTTTCAGCATTTTTTTAAAATTCTCTTTACTGATGGACATAGTATATTACCTTTCAATCTCAATATCCTCAAGCAGCTCTTCAAATACTTTCGATATTGCCATAAGTTCGACATCATCTTCCACAATCTCATAGATACTGTCCGATGATGATTCTTCGGATATATCCTTAAGAATCAGACATTCTGCATCTTCCTCTTCCGAATCTGTAACCAGAATATAGGATATACCATTCACTTTCGTCTGCTCTAACACAAAAAAATCCACATCGCCCTGAATTTCTTCTGACCTGAATCTTATCTTCTCCATATACACTCCTTAAGACTAATTCTGCCATGCATGCCTGGTCAGGCGGACAGCCGTCAGATGCTGTCTGGTAAAGACTATCTGTCCGTGTCCTCTTTTTTGTATGCCGCGGCATCCAGATATCCCTGCAATATAAAAACTGCCGCAACCGTATCTATATATTGCTTGCGGTCTTCTCGTCTAACTTTACTCTCGATCAAAGTCCGTTCCGCTTCTACAGTGGTCAGACGCTCGTCCCACATCACGACCTCAAGGCCGGTCCGCCGGCTCAGCATCTTTCCAAACTCAATGGATAATTCCGCCCGATCCCCAATATCATTGTTCATGTGCTTCGGAAGTCCAAGAACAATCAGCCCCACCTGATATTCCTCGATCAATGCCTCGATCCGTGCACAGGTCTTACGTAATTTGTTCTCGTCCTTACGACAGATTGTCTCTATCCCCTGGGCAGTAATTCCCAGAGGATCACTAATTGCTACTCCTACGGTCTTAGAGCCGTAATCCAGTCCCATGATCCTCATAACAGATTATATCCATCCATTGTGCTCAATATACGTCTTAAGCATCTCTTCAACCAGCTCGTCCCTCTCCATCTTCATGATGAGACTTCTCGCGCCATTGTAACTTGTGATATACGTCGGATCTCCTGACATAATATATCCAACAATCTGGTTCACCGGATTATATCCTTTCTCACTCAATGCCTCGTACACAATCTCAAGTATATCTTTTGCCTGAATCTGCGGACCGCTTTCTACCTGAAAAAACTGTGTGCTGCTTAAATCTCTCATATACTCACGTCCTCCAAAAATACTTCATTGTTATTCTAACCCATTGCCAGAGAAAATTCAATGAATTATTTGTGAACGACTCTCAATTTCTACATTTACTATCTGATTTACCTTATTTTCACTCATTTTCTGTCCAATCTTAACATATTCCCTGGTATGTCCAATCTGGTATTTTTCTCCATCATGCCAGATTTCTTCTTCGATCAGGACCTCTTTACTAGTCCCAATCAATGCTTCTTCATATGCTGTCTGCTTTTTCTGCCCAAGTTTTAGCAGCTCATTACTTCGTACAGTCTTTATCTCTTCTGGAACCTGGTCCGGCATAGCCGCTGCTTTTGTTCCTGCGCGTTTCGAATACTTGAATATATGGGTCTCGTAGAAACCCACTTTATCTATAAATGCCTTTGACTGTACAAACTCTTCTTCCGTCTCTCCAGGGAATCCCACAATTACATCAGTCGTCAATGCAGGATAATCAAAATACTTCCGCAAAATCAGACATTTTTCATAATATTCTTCCGCAGTATAACGACGGTTCATGCGCTTTAATGTAGCGTCACAGCCACTCTGCAAAGACAAGTGGAAATGGGGGCATATCTTTGGAAGTTTCGCAATCGCACCGGTAAATTCTTCCGTGATAATCCTCGGTTCAAGTGAACCCAGACGGATTCTCTCAATTCCCGTAATCTCATGAACTGCCTGGATAAGCCCCAGCAGACTGTCTCCTGAATCAATGCCATATGAACTCAGATGAATTCCTGTCAGCACAATCTCTTTATAGCCGTTATCAGACAGTCTGGCCACTTCGCTGATGATGCTGTCACGCCTGCGGCTTCTGACCCTTCCCCTCACATAAGGAATAATACAGTAAGTGCAGAATTGATTGCAGCCGTCCTGAACCTTCACATATGCACGGGTATGCTCCGCTGTCTGAGTAAGATACAGATCCTCATATTCTGCTGTGTGGTTGATATCTAGCAATTCCTGGCAAATACTTTTTCCACTCATCTTCCCTGTCGCTTTTACTTCATCCCGGTTCTCTTCTAGAATCTTATCTGTCCCAGATACAGTTTTTTCATACGCTTCCAGTATATCGATTAAGTCTTTCTTGCGATTATTCCCTATTATGATATCCGCACATTCATCTGCATTTTTCCCTTTTGCCTGAACATAGCAGCCACATGCCACAATAACTGCCTCCGGATTCATCTTTCTGGCACGATGCAGCATCTGCCTTGACTTACGGTCTGCCATATTCGTCACCGTACAAGTATTGATAATATAGACGTCTGCCTTCTCCTGAAACGATACAATCTCATAACCATGCCGGCTCAATTGTTCCTGCATAGCTTCCGTCTCATAGGCATTCACTTTACATCCAAGATTATGTAATGCTGCTTTTTTCATATCTTCAGCGTTTCCTTTCTATAATCTATAATACTACAGATTGTTCCGCACCTCGTGCTTCCACAATTCTAGTTTTATACAGACTGCCACACTTTTTTCAGTATAAAACTTTATATCTTTGGCAAATTGTTCCTTGACTTTTCTCTCACTACCTCTTAAGATAAGTATAGAACAGGAAATGAACAAGGAGGTATAGTCCAATGAAAACAGTACAGATTTCTTTGAATTCTATTGATAAGGTAAAGTCTTTTGTAAATGATATCACCAAATTTGATCATGATTTTGATCTGGTATCCGGCAGATATGTCATCGACGCTAAATCTATCATGGGTATTTTCAGCTTAGATCTTTCTAAACCGATTGACCTGAATATCCATGCAGATACAGGTGAGATTGACACTATTCTTGAAGCGCTTAAAGCTTATATCTGTGAGTAAGAACATATTGGGACATTAGTTTCAGGATACAAGGGCAGGTTTCTTAACAGGACCTGCCCTTTTTGAACCAATTTTATCTCACTTCAATAATCTCCACCGTCTCTAATGCCGTCTTCATCAGCTCATCTATCTTCTCACTTAATTTCTCTTCCGACCTTCGAATCACTTCTACATTCGGCTTTGTCACCGGATGCTTTGCCACAAAGATGGTACAGCAGTCTTCAAACGGCTGAATAGAAGTCTCATAAGTCTCGATCTTCTCTGCAATATTCACGATCTCCTGCTTGTCATATCCTATGACAGGCCTGTACACCGGAAGCGTGCAGACATCATTCGTTGCGGCAAGACTCTGCATGGTCTGGCTCGCTACCTGTCCGATGCTCTCACCAGTAATCAGTCCAAGGCATCCGTCCTTTCTCGCAAAATGCTCTGCAATACGCATCATATATCGCCGCATGATAATCGTCAGTTCATCGTGCGGGCACTGGTCATAGATATACAACTGGATATCCGTAAAATTCACCACGTGCAGCTTAATCGGCCCTGCATATCTGGATACGATCCTTGCTAAATCCACCACCTTCTCCTTCGCCCGTTCACTGGTATACGGCGGTGCATGGAAATAGGTTGCCTCAATACCGACTCCCCGTTTGGAAATCATATACCCGGCTACCGGGCTGTCGATTCCTCCGGATAACAGAAGCATAGCCTTGCCATTGGTCCCCACCGGCATCCCGCCTGCTCCCGGAATAATCTGGGAATAGACATAGATCTCTCTTCGCACCTCAACATTCAGCATGACGTCCGGATGGTGCACGTCCACCTTTGTCTCTGGAAACGCGTTAAGGATTGCCTCCCCTAGGTCACAGTTAATCTCCATAGAATTCTTAGGGTAAGATTTCCTTGCACGTCTGGACTCCACCTTGAAAGTCAGGTTCTTATCCGGATATGCCTCGTCCATATAGGCAACCACGTCCTTTTTCAATTGTTCGAATCCACGGTCCTCCATACGGACAACCGGACAGATTCCTACAATCCCAAATACACGGGCCAGATGCTCCACCGCATCATCATAATCATAATCCTCACCACAATCCACATAAATTCTTGCCTGTGACTTATAGACGTCGAATTCGCCGTCTACGTCCTTCAGTGCGAACCGCACCTGTCTGACGAGCGCATCCTCAAACAGATAGCGGTTCTTTCCTTTGATTCCTATTTCACCGTATTTTATTAAAAAAGTATGATATCTCATCTTCTTCGCTTCTCCTTATTAATCTAAGAACTCTCTCAATGTCTGGTATATTTCCGAAGGTTTGGTACTATATTATAGAGGGTATCCAATGTATAGTCAATCTCCTCAGGCGTTGTAAACTCTGACATACTGAACCTTAAAGTCGCATCCAGGAATTCCTGTCTTGCACCGATACCCTTCAGCACACCGCTGACCTGGGGATGATTGGAAGCGCATGCCGAACCGGAGGATACATAGATTCCTTTTTCCTCCAGGGCATGCAGCAACACCTCGCTGCGAATTCCCGCAAAGCCCACACTGATAATATGCGGCGCGGACGTCTCATCATAGAGTCCATGAATGGTCGTGTCTTCCATCTGACTGACGCCCTCGATAAAACGCTGCTTCAGCTTACGCATCTTCGCTACTTTCACATCCAGATCCTGATAGATCATCTTCGCTGCCATGGAAATCCCCGCAATCCCCGGAACATTTTCCGTCCCGGAACGGATATTCTTCTGCTGCTCCCCGCCATACACGATCGGTTTGATCTTCACATTCTCACTGATGTACAGTACTCCCGTCCCCTTGGGACCATGAATCTTATGTCCGCTGACAGAACAGAGATCAACCTTTAATTTCTTCGGATAGATCCGGTATTTGCCGAATCCCTGCACCGCATCCACATGGAACAAAATGTTCTTATTATATGCTTTCACGATACCTGCCGCCTCCTGAATCGGCTGCACAGAACCAACTTCGTTATTCACATACATGATCGATACCAGAATCGTATCTTCACACAGAGCTTCCTTAAGCGCATCCAGGTTCACCCGCCCGTATCGGTCCACCGGAAGATAGGTCACACGGAAGCCTTCCTCCTCCAGATGGCGCATAGTATTGATAATGGCGGGATGCTCGATCGCAGATGTGATCAGGTGCTTCCCGGCGCGCCAATTGGCATGCGCCGCTCCCCGAAGAGCCAGATTGTCACTCTCTGTTCCTCCGGATGTGAAGAAAATCTCCTTGTCTTTTACCTTCAAAAGCTTCGCAAATGTCTCTTTCGCTTCTTTTATATACTTCTCCGCCGCGACACCTTTGGCATGCATAGAGGAAGGATTGCCGTAATCTTCGCACATGACCTTCTTCACAATCTCACCGACGTCCTCGTAGGCTTTCGTTGTCGCAGAGTTGTCTAAATATACTTCTCTCATTGATTCCACTTCCTGATTTTTTATTTTCTTATTACCAGAATATGTAACTACCCCTCCAGATGGAACATCAAGATAGACAATGCAGTCAGCCCCGCAGTCTCGGTTCGCAAGATCCGTCTTCCCAGAGTAATTGCCTTTGCTCCATAATCAAGCGCCGCCTCAACTTCTTCTCTCTCAAATCCACCCTCCGGTCCGATAAATATGGCAACCGTCTGTCCCGGACGAATCGCTTCTATAACTTTCTTCGTCTCCTCCATACCTTCTGCCAGTTCGTAAGGAATCAGAATCACATCCAGTTCCTCCGCACACAAAACCGCCTCCCGGTAAGACATCACCGGCGCCACCTCAGGAATATACCCACGTCCCGCCTGCTTCGCCGCACTCCTGGCAATCTGCTGCCAGCGTTCTACCTTCTTCACAGCTTTTTTCTCATCAAACTTCACAACTGAACGCCTGGTACAAACCGGTACAATCTGATATACCCCCAGTTCCACAGCTTTCTGCACAATCAGTTCCATCTTATCCTGCTTCGGCAGTCCCTGAAACAGATAGATCCGGGAAGACAATTCCGTATCTATCGGCTGTTCTTCCAGAATCTTGAGAACTGCCTGGTCCTCTTCATAACTTTCCACGGCGCACCGGTACTTCTGATTATTGCCGTCGCTGATCATCAGTTCCTCGCCGCAACGCATCCGAAGCACGTTCTTCATATGGTTCACGTCGGAACCTTCCACATAGATTCTGCCTTCCTTTACCTGGGAAGGCGTTACAAAAAAATGCTGCATCAATTCTTCCTCGCTGTTACCGATACCCATTCGCCCTGGTGGTTCACTTCCAGTACCTCTAATCCTGCCGCCTTCACCGCTTCTACCACAACATCTTCCTTATCATCGATAATTCCGCTGGTTATATAGATTCCGCCCTTCTTCATCTGATGGACAATCACCGGTGTTAAGGGAATCAGGACATCTGCCAGAATATTTGCCGCCACGATATCATATCTCTCATATCCGACCTGATCCTGCACTGCCTTGTCATCGATGATGTTGCCGATCATTACCTCATACTGCTCCCTTGGAATATCATTGACCTCCATATTCTCATGGGTTGCGTCAATCGCACAAGGATCTAAGTCCGTTCCCACCGAATACCCTGCGCCGAATTTCAATGCAAGCATTCCGAGAATACCGCTTCCGCATCCCACGTCCAGAATCCGCGCTCCTTTTGCCACATATTTCTTCAACTGGCGGATACACAACTGTGTCGTCTCATGCATCCCTGTCCCAAACGCAGTTCCCGGATCAATATGGATAACCAGCTTATCTTCATCCTTGGCTTCTACCTTCTCCCAGGAAGGAATCACCAGGATATCATCGATGTAAAACTGATGAAAATACTGTTTCCAGTTATTCACCCAGTCCACATCCTCTGTCTGCGACTCTTCAATTGTGCATTCCCCTACATTCAGATAGGTTCGCATCTCTTCCAGTTCTTTTCTTACCTGCATAAGAACCGTACCCTTGTCCTCTTCTTCCTCCAGGTAGAAAGTCAGGTAAGCCTTCCCGTCATCCTCTGGGATATCCGGCAGGATGTCAACAAACATCTGCTCTTTATCTTCTTTCGTAAGGGGCACCTTGTCCTCAATCTGTACTCCCTGAATTCCCAAGTCCATCAGCATGCTGCTGACGATATCCTCCGCCTCTGTCGTCGTTGTCAGACGAAACTGATTCCATCTCATAATCGCTCTCCTCTTCTTAATCCGGAC
>CANSLW010000059.1 GCA_947647815.1 uncultured Dorea sp.
CATACCCTCTTTCCATTCCCCGCTTCCTGCCAGTTCCGCCAGCAGTTCTCCGCTCTCTCCTAATCCTGACGATGAAGAGGTGCAGAAAGGGAGTACTGTTTTTCCCGTAAAGTCATTTGCCTTAACAAAGCCATTCACTGGCCATGCGGCGATCCCCCACCACACAGGATAACCTATATACACTGTAGACGCGTCCTCCCAGCCATCTACTGCTGTGAAGACCAGTTCGACCTCTCTCTGCTCCGGATCATCATGTTCTCTTCCTACACGGCTATTCTCATCTGTCCAGTCCAGATCTGCATCGGTATACGGCTCTACTGGTTCCAGTTCAAACAATTCTCCACCTGTAGCCTCTGCTATCACAGCCGCAACCTGCTCTGTATTTCCTGTTGCTGAAAAATACACTACGATGGTTTTTCCATCTGCCTCATCGCTTTCAATTTCTTCCATAGTAGTATCTTCTACATCTATTTCTCCTGATGCGTCGCTCTCTTCCTCCGACTCCTTTTCACCTGTAGTCTGTTCAGACTGAACCACTGGATCGCTCTCCTGCTCCTTTGAATTTGAACCACATCCTGCTAACAGACCTGCTGCTAAGGCTCCCACTAGGAACAGTGAAAATACTCTTTTTCTCATACTATATATGCTCCCTTCTTCCTTTCTGTCTATCTCAACACCATATACAATTTACCTTCTATTTGTGTATACAGTTCTTATTTCCCTCTATTTTCAAACGCTATGCACACGATACACTATTAAAACCTTGCTCCATATTAGGGAAACCCAGGAAGACGGTATCATACTGCGCAATATCCGCATCCATATCCGCCATGGCCGGACGCCCTTTCTTGTCTTTCATCTCCACGCTGCTGCGAGAATTCTGATCCATCCAGTCAAGATCCTCTTTCGTGTAAGGCACTGCCGGCTTAATCTCATACAAGTCAGCCCCGGCAGCCTGTGCCAGATTCTCAGCCACACCTTTTGTTATTCCGCTTGCACTGAAATATGCTACTAATGTCTTGCTCATCTCGTTTTCCTCCTGTGATACGATATTATATTACTGTCTGCTCTTATTCATCCGGCAAAAGCCGCATCAGACAATTCCGTGTCATCTCATAGACCGACATATAGGAAAACTCCACACCTGCTTCCTCCATCGCCTTTCTCTGCTTATCCGTTACCGCCGTATAAGGATAGATACCATAGACAAACGGGAAAAACTGATAGAGAAACCCCTGTCGTTCTTCTTCATCCATAGCAGGGAAATATCTTGAAACCAGACCATCAAAAGTCCGCAGAGACTGACCATAGACTCTTTTGAATTCTACGAGGTTCTCCATCCGGCTGTTTGCTTCCATATCGTACATATTCATAGACATAATCTTAAGAAGCTGCGTCCTGTGTTCCAGGCTTAAGGCAATCTTATCTGCAAAAACCTCTCTGTCAAGCCCTACATTCTCAGCCATAACCGATTCAAGTTCTTCCACCCACAGCTCATATTCTTTTTTCAGCAATGCAAGGAAGATCTCTTCCTTCGTATGAAAATAATTATAGATGGACGTCCTTGTAAAAGAAGTTACCTTCCCAATCTCTTTCAGGGTAATCTCCTTAAAACTCATGGTCTGATACAATTGTTCACAGGCAGCAATAATCTCATCTTTTCTTGCCTGTGTCCGTTCTGGCGATCCCTTTGGCATCGTATACTTCTCCTTTGCAAATCTATTCTGACACCATGTCACTAATTGCATTATACTAGCTTTTTGACACTGTGTCAATACTCGATTATTCGGTAAAGCACTCTCAAAAGCCTTCTCTTCCTACAACTTCATAACTTCTGTGTTGACTTTCCTGCTCTGGTAAGACTATAATAGGAATGTTGTAAAAATGAATTTGACAAAGGAGGGATAAGATGAACAATAAAAACACAGATAACATTGCAGAAAACAAAATGGGCACTATGCCGGTGAATAAGCTGGTATGGAATATGTCATTTCCGATGATGATCTCCATGCTGGTGCAGGCACTGTATAATGTCGTGGACAGCATCTTTGTGGCAAGAGTTTCAGAGAATGCGCTGACAGCTGTATCCCTGGCATTTCCTTTGCAGACGCTTATTATCGCAGTCGGGGCAGGTACCGGTGTCGGGGTCAATGCACTCCTTTCAAAATCTCTTGGTGAAAAGGATTTTAAAAAGGCTAATAACACGGCATTAAACGGCGGATTTCTCTATATTATGAGTTACCTTCTCTTTTTAATATTAGGCTTTACAGTAGTAAAACCATTTTATACAAGCCAGTTAAAAGGAAGTTCTTCGGAAATCTTTGACATGGGTGTTCAGTATCTGAGCATCGTTATGATATTTTCTTTGGGAATATTCGGGCAATTTCTCTTTGAACGGCTTCTGACTTCTACAGGCAAGACAGTTTTCAGCATGATCTCGCAGCTTTCCGGCGCCATCACCAACATTATCCTGGATCCAATCCTTATCTTCGGATTATTCGGATTACCCAAGATGGGTGTCGCAGGCGCAGCACTTGCGACAGTCATCGGTCAGCACGTAGGCGCGGTTGTTGCATTTGTCTGCAACATAAAATATAATCACGAGATAGATTTGTCGCTGAAAGGCTTCCGCCCAAGCGGATTCTTAATCGGAAATATCTATATGGTAGGCATTCCTTCTATTATAATGCAGTCTATCGGCTCTATTATGACCTACTGTATGAACAAAATCCTTATTGATTTTTCCTCTACGGCAACAGCTGTTTTCGGCGTCTACTTCAAACTCCAGAGCTTCTTCTTTATGCCGGTCTTTGGATTAAACAATGGAATTACTCCAATTATCGCTTACAGTTATGGAGCAAAGCAGAGAAAACGTATGATTAAGACAATCAAGATCAGCATGGGAATCGCCTTTGGCCTGATGCTGTTCGGTTTTACTTGTTTCGAGTTCATTCCACATGTCCTGCTGCGGATGTTCGATGCTTCAGAGGAAATGATGGCAATTGGCCGCCTTGCCCTTAGAATCATTGGCACACATTTCCTGTTTGCATGGTTCTGCATCATCTCTGGAACCATCTTCCAGGCATTGGGAAAAGCAGTATACAGCATGATTGTATCTATCATGCGTCAGTTGGTGGTATTGGTCCCCGCGGCATACATTCTTGCGAAGATTGGCGGATTGAATGTGGTCTGGTGGTCATTTCCTATTGCGGAAGCCATGTCCCTGACCGTATCTGCATGCTGTCTGGTGAACATTTATAAAAAGATTATCAAACCTCTGCCAGAGGGACGAGAGTAATAGAACTATTATTCCCAAAAAAGAGAGGCTGTGAAAAACAGAGTGAGCGAGACACTGTTTTTCACAGCCTTCTTTTTATTCCTTACTACTTACTGCCCTTCCATTTACCTTCTGCCAGGTCTGCAACTGCCTTATCATAATGCTTATCCAGATCAAATAAGAACAGACAGACTGCGCCAATCGCACATGTAATCAGCGGTACCCAGATACAGGATACATTAATAGAAGCAATCGCCGATGCACTGGTCGGGTCCGTATTAAATCCACCGGCTCCTAAGATCCATCCTAACGCAGCTGTTCCGATACCAGAGCCTATCTTCATACAGAAAGAAGACGCCGCATTTCCCATACCGATTGCCTGAACACCAGTCAGCCACTGTCCATATGTAATAGAATCCTGAAGCAATCCAAACATCGTTGCTGCACCGCATCCAAATGCAGCGCCCTTTAATACGTTGCAGGCAACAACCAGCGTAACATTCTGCCCGGCGAGAGATGTCAGAAGGAATGCGACCGCGGCAACAACCATACCAATCATACCCGTCCAACGCTTTCCAATCTTTTTCATGATAAACGGAGTAACAAACATCATACCCATCTGCGCCATGGACAGGGAGTTTGCAGTGATTGTATACGCTCCTTCATCTCCAAGCACATACTGCGCAAAGTAATAAGCGCTTCCGAAAAATGTTGACATCATAAAATACAAACTGAACAAGAACACCACCATCAACAGCCAATACTTATTCACAACCAGACTCTTCAGGCATTCGGCAATCGAAGGTCCTTTTACAGCCTCAGCTGTTCCCCCTTCTGTCTCAGAATCTACTACACGCTCTTTACAGAAGAAAAATGTGACAAGATTCAGTACAATAAATACAAGCATCAGACAGATAAAAGAAAGTGTCCATCCCTTCTGGCTGTATTGATCTCCACCGCCGAAGAAAGCACACATCTTAAGAACGACAGTGTTAACCGTCATAGTGCCAAAGGTAGCCAGAAGCATACGGAAATTACCAAGCAGCCCTCTCTCATACTGATTTGTAGTCATTAGTCCCTGAAGAGAAGCATATGGTACATTTAAACCTGTATAAAATACCGTAGATACCAGATTATAGGTAAGGAACATATACGCAATCTGCGCGGAGCCTGCCAGACTTCCCGGAACTGAGAACATAAGTACCGTACAGATTCCTAATGGGAAACACATCCGCAGAATCCATGGCCGTGCTTTTCCCCATTTACTGTGCGTCTTATCAACGATACGTCCCATGATCAGATCCGATACACCGTCAAAAATCTTGGAAACTGCCATAATAGAAGCTGCAACGCCCGGATCTACCTTTAACACACTGATATAATATACCAGCAAAAATGCTGAAATAGAAGAATAGACCAGATTTCCCGAGTAATCACCCAAACCATATGCTATACGTTCTAAAATCGAAAGCTTTACATTAGGGTCCTGAACTTTTTCTTTATTAGTATCCATTCTATATCACTCCTTTTCTTATACCAACCTTATACCTCAGACGGAAACCAGCCCATATCTACACTTTTACTCAGATCCCAGCAGTCCCATCCTCTCCAGTGCGGCTCATTCACTGTATCTAATAACAACTTATAATTCCAATAAAAATATCCGGAACCTTTCTGCCATGCCGCCAGCTGCGCTTTGGCAATCTGTTCGTAGAGCTCTTTTTTTGCATCTGCCGTCATGCCTGCTTCATTCTCTGCAAAATCCATACCATTCAGAACGCTCTGCCCACCTTTTGTATCCACGCCTACGGCACAGGAATTAAACAGACACCATTCTCCACAGATAATTGGAACATATTCCTGTACTTCCGCAATATCTTTCTCATAATTCTTCTGAATATATGAGACATAACCTTCCAATGTCTGCTCACATCCCAGTGCTTCTGCAACCATCAGGTACTGATGCGTATCAAGCATGACATTCTGGTATTTAGACTGGGTAATAAATTCTTTCCATGCCTTTAACTCGAAACCATCATGGAATACTACATATGCGTCTTCTTTCATGTTCGGCCGGATCAAATCATACGCTTTATCATAGAAATCACGTAAGAACTCCAGAGTATTCGGAGCGCTGCCTTCTGCCATCTCCTTATCTACCGCCGGATAACGTCCCGGAACATCCATAGTATTCCACATTTCTTCCGTAATCGGCTCATTGATCGGAGTAATTCCAAACAGCCCTTTTCGCTGTCCGTAACGTTTTGCCAGTTTCTCAAGTACATTCAACACAAACTCAACCTCTTTCGGAGTCTGGCTCCACTTGCAGACACCGCATATGCCTCCGTTATCGAAACCATTCTGGCTCAAAGGCGCCGTGTGCAGATCAATTAATATCTTGATGTCATATTTTTCCGCCCATCCAAACGCCTTATCCAATTCTTCGATACATCCGATAAATGGCGGGCGGTCTCCAAAGATAAAATACGGAACCGGAATACGGACGGTATTCAGTCCGATACGCCTGATTGTCGCAAAATCACGCTCAGAGATATACTCACTGCGGTGAACCTTGATACGAGCCTCATACACTTCCGGGGAAAGCTGTGTCGGGAGATAATATTCATCCTCAGCGGTCGTACCATCAAAAAGCGCCGGACTCATCCATTTTTCCAGAACCAGCCAGTTTCCTAAATTGACACCTTTTACATACATAATATCATTCCTTTCTACTTTCATTTTTGTATTTCTTTTTCTATAAATATAAAAGAAAACAGCGCCTGCTTATATCATAAAAAGCGGCGCTGTATCATATTTCAGCTTTTACCTTTCATTTTCCACACAATACACAAAATTATCCACCGATTTTTGTGCACTACTCACAATCTGCTTGTAACTTCTGCCTAATTCCATAATTTTCCCTGTATAGTTTCGGCGTCATACCTGTCCATTTCTTAAACGCCTGTCCAAAATGACTCTGCGAAACAAATCCAAAAGAATACGCCACCCCATCCAACGATTTCTCTGTATAAATCAGTTCCTTTTTCGAAGCCTCTATCTTCTCTCGGATGATATAATCCGTAAGTTTGATCCCTTCTTCCTGAAGAAACAGATGAGAGAGATATCCTGGCGTAATTTCAAGCTGACTGGCTATCTCCTTTACAGATAGTTTCGAATGAAGCTGACTTACAATCACTCCTTTGCAACGGACGACCAGCGGATTCTGCCTGGCCTTAAATGTCAGATCATGCACCGCCCTGCAATATTCAATCTCTGCCTGCCGTCCGAAAACCCATACCTCTGCAATATCCTTCATCTCTTCCGTATGCTGGATAAATGCATCTGACATAGAAAAAGCAATCTCCGGCAATACTCCCCCTGCAATCGCAGAACGGCTTGCAAGCGTAATTACGACGATAATCAGATTCTTTGCGTCACGTAGAGGATCTGAGGCCAGAGTTCCATACTTTCCTACAAAAGATTCATCAAAACTTCTGACTAACGCTTCGACATCGCCTTTTCGAATTGCCTCTTGTTCCCTGAGTTCCTGGCTGTAAGGATTATGAACAGCGGAGCTTTCCTGCAGATCATAGAACACTTTATGCAGTTTCTTATACATGGAGCCTAACAGTTCCTCATCGCAAAAATTCTTTTGCAATAATTCCTCTTTTGAAATCATTCTCCCGGTAACCGTTTCGTAGAGCATCATGATCATCTCGCAGAATATATCCAGAGATGTACGGAATATCTTATAAGGTTTCTGTGAATCCATATGATGTGTTTTCATCAGATAATGCGCTGCCTCTGTTTCGGCGCGGCTAAGGCAGCAAGGCCCTGCTATATAGACATGACCGCCGCCTTTGACAATACCATAGATAATCTGCCGGGCTTCCAGATAAAATACCGGATAATCCTCCCGTCCTTTTTCCAAAAGCTGTCTTAGAAGTCCATTGTCACACTCAATTACATCCTGCTGCTCTCCATGATCTATATAGACCGCCGCCTGTGTCCCTTCTTCATCATAAACATGTATCGGCATATGAATCAGATGAATGATATGGTTACATATCTGCTCCGTATTCATCGTATATGCTCCTCTCTCACTTTATTCAGTCATGCCCTTGTAAACTTTTGTTTCATATCCTTTCAGCATCACTCTTCCGCTTACATTTCCTCCGCAGTCAATGTCTGTCATCTCTTTTTTCAGACGGATTTCCTGCTCCTTTGATGAATAATTCAGGATAAAGAAATATTCTTCTCCTTCTTTCTCTCTGACACATAATTCACACTCCGCCGGAAGCTCAATCTGCTTTTCATAAGGTGATAAGACACCTGCATAATTCAGCAAAGCACGCACGGTATCTCTGGTAAATGTTCCTCCAAAGTGAAGTACCCTTCCCATCCCTACCGTATGCTCCATAAGCGCCGGTTTTCCTTCATAATAATTAGAAGTATATCGTGCCAGTACTTTCACATCTTCTTTGTCTGCCTCTAATATATCGTTAAAAATCCCCGTATCAAGCTGCAGATCATTCCATTCCATACATACAGTCCCGTCTAAAGCCCCTACAAAAGTAAACTCTTCAACCGTCGTGCCTGTCAGCTCTGCAAGCATTCCCGGCATTGGATTCATCACACATCTGCCATGTTCTTCTTTCTGCCCGGTCCGGGCTCCGATAATGAGGCACCCTCCTTCTTCCACATACATTCTAAGGAGCATTGCCCTCTTCCTGGTCAGGATAATTCCATGGGGATAAAAAAGAACCGGATATTCCTTCAGATCTTCATATTCCGTACTGTCAGACAGCAGCACATAATCCATCGGAGTATGATTCAACTGGGACGCTGCGAATATCTCTTTCTTGCTTATCTTCTCCACCCTCTTATGCCATACGTCCACGTCTGCATCCCACAGATTATCATAATCCTCCAGAACACCGAAGCTCGCCCGATACTTTGCGCCCGCCAGATCTCTGATTGCATGTACACGATTATGTATTTCACTGACTTCCTTAAGCTTCCGGTTATCTCGATTGTCGTAATCCAGTATGCCATGCCAGTATATCTCTGTTCCAACCGTACAGGTACGCCAACGGAAGAAACTGATATAATCAGCTCCATGAGCGATACTCTGCATTGCCCATAGCGTCATCTGTCCCGGCTTAGGAGCCGGCGCTTCCATCCGGGTATTCCATCCATTTGCTCCGGATTGCTGTTCCATAATTCCAAAATGCGGGCAGACAGAACGCACCCTGGACAAGTGATTGCTCCACTTTCTGTCATTCAGATCTGTATTATGAACCGGGTCCTCTGCAAGACAATATGCAAAATTAGGATAGGAATCATATGTATACACATCCAGCGCTTCGTCCATCATCTTATGATTATCAAGATGGTCAAACATACCGTTCGTCGTGACAAAATCTCCCGGTTTCATATATTTTCTGATAATATCGCTCTGCATCCTGCAGAATGCAATCGCACTCTCCGAGATGAATCTGATATACTCTAACGTCAAATGGGGATTCGAAGAATCATGAATAGTTGTGCGCGGCACATAGATCTCCTCCCATGCCGTATATTCCTGATTCCAGAATATCAACCCCAGTTCTTGATTTAACCTATCAAGTGTCCCGTATTTCTCCTTAAGATATGTACGGAACGCAGCAGTGTCGCTTTCCGAGTAAAACACATCTACTTCACAGTTAATCTCATTGTCGATCTGCCATCCGATCACATTAGGATGTCCCGCATAATGGCTTGCAAATTTTTCTACAATTCGTCTGCTGAGTTCCTGGTATACCGGTGAATTATAATTATAATGCCTGCGCATGCCATGACGATATTTTATCCCGTCCATACGGCAGTTCAGCACTTCCGGATATTTCTCCGTCAGCCATGCAGGCGGCGTGGCAGTAGGCGTTCCAAAGATTACTTTCATATCCGTCTTGCCTACTACCTCCATGAATTCATCAAAAAATCCGTAAGTAAATTCTCCTTCTCGGGGTTCCACTTTACTCCACGCAAACTCACCGATCCGGATCGTCTTGATTCCAGCTGCCTGCATCCGTATCAGATCCTCTTCCCACAGGCTCCTGTCCCAATGCTCCGGGTAATAACAAGTGCCTAATGATATGCTCTCCCATTGAAAATTCTGTTTTTTTCTCATAGATTTTCCTCGCTTTTTTTATTGAATTCTTTGCTCCACATCTGTTCAAGGAAAACAAAACAACCAAGTAACTCTGCAGGCTTTGCCTGCTATAGTTTGTACAAAAACGTGCGCCATTTTTCAAAATACGGGCAGAATGCTATCTTGCATACATTTCCTCCAAAGTAATAAGGATCAAACATTCGGCCGGTTCTGCGTCAAACCCGGATTTACTCAGGAATCCGTATTTATAACAATCCAGTCCTGCTGATTTTACCTGCGTAATCTCGTCGTTAATCAACTTTGCCGAAACAGGTTCCTTTCGAAATTTGGCTTCATAAAAGATATATCCCTTTGAATCCTGAGTGACAATATCAAACTCGCCATTTTTTCTTTGAACCGGATCATCATAATAATATTTTCCTATTTTTTCAAAAGGTTCTTCCATAAGCCCCTGCCGATTTTGACGAATCAAATACTGTTTACATATTGTTTCAAAGGCGCGCGGCACATACTCCGTTTCAAAATCAACCTTAATATAACGGTCATAAAACACTTCTGGTTCCATCACACTAAGCTGGGAAGAATAGCGGAAAATATAACGATAGTAAAAGAGTGATAAAGAATCCAGAATATAATACCCCATCTTCTTTCTATTGTTCTCATCATTAATCGGCGCCTGCTTTTCCACAACCTCCATACGGATTAATTTGTCAAGGACATCCACCATTGCAGGTCCGCTGGATACATGCGATTGAGAAAGTATGTCACTATATCTGGAAAAACCACGCGCCAATGCTTCAAACACCTCGTTCGCATTGACAATTCTGGATATCTCCGACTTCAGATACATGGAAACCTCATTTTCCAATCTCGCACCTGGAGAAGCGATCAGCTCCATAATATTCTCTCTCACCGTCAGGCCTGGATCAATCAGTTTATTAAAATAAGGAATCCCACCGAACACACTATATAACCGTACTTTATCCTCAGGAGAAAAATCCGGATAAAAAAGCGCCGATTCATAATAATCCATTGGCTTAAGATTAATTGTCAGATCCACACGTCCATATAACGGGTTCTCATTATAAAGAAGCGACTTCATGATATCCACAAAGGAACCGCATAGAATCAATTTCATGAAAGAGCTGTCACTATATTTATCAATCAATGATTGCAGAACGCTATCCATTCCTGTCACGCAATCACGAAGATAAGAATACTCATCCAAAACAAGGATCAGCCGTTCCTGCTCAGCTTTTTGAAATAAAAAATCAAGAACTGCCTCCATACTTTCAAATGCAAGCCTTGGCAGTCCAAACTTTTCTGAAATCAGCAGGGATACACTTTCAACGTTATTTAATTCTGTTGTCTGTTTGCATTCATAATAGATACTTGAAATATCAGATTCTTTTAATACTTTCTTAATCAGTTCACTCTTCCCAACACGTCTCCGTCCATAGATTAAGGATACCATCTGATGGTCTTTTTCTAAAATCCGATGGAGTTTTTTTCTTTGCTCCACTCTTCCGAAAAACTTCATTCTTTATTCCCCTCTTCATCACAATCCACATAAACTTTTGTATACAAATAACCTGCCACTGGCTTATTTGCATGCAATGGCATCAAGATACCACAGTTCAAGTATAGCATACGGAACAAATGAAGTCAATTTTTGCTCGGATACATCCGAGTCAGTTATATCCGAGTAAAATTTCATAATCTCTTCGGGGATCCCTTTTTTCTCTTACAGCAAGGGAACCAAAGGCTCTGGAAGCATCTGTTTTAGTTTATCATACAAAAAGTACCGTATCGTTTTTGATACGGCACTTCCTGGAATATTTATAACAAATTACATGTTAAATACTTCGATATGATGTTTTACATTCTCATATGTTCCCTGCACCATCGCCTCGTTCAGTGCGAAATAATTATGTGCTCCTTCCGAGTGCATATATTCTTCTGCCCTCTTTGTCAGCCTGTTAAAGCTTGCGGTTGCAATATTCACCTTCACGATTCCCAGTGAGATTGCTTTCCTGAAATCCTCATCCGTAATACCGCTTCCGCCATGGAGAACCAACGGAACATTCGTCTTTTTCTGAATCTCTTCCAACACGTCGAATGCCAGCGTCGGCGCTACCGGATAATTGCCATGGGCATTGCCGATCGCCACTGCCAACGCATCGATTCCTGTCTGCTCGCAGAATGTTCTGGCATCTTCCGGATTGGTACACTTGATTCCATGGTCACAGCTTCCGTCTTCGCTGCCGCCGACTAATCCCAATTCCGCCTCAACCGTTGCTCCGTAAGATTTTGCCAGATCCACTACCTGTTTTGTACGTGCAATATTTTCTTCAAAAGAATATGTAGAACTATCGAACATCACGGATGTGAATCCAAGCTTAAGCGCTTTCTTCACAACCTCCATAGTAAGGCCATGGTCTAAGTGCACCGCTATATCTACCTTTGCCTCCTTTGCCGCCTGCACCATCATTGGACCCATAAGCGCAAGAGGCGAATGATTTAACCGTACTTCCGCAATCTGCAGGATAATCGGCGTATCCAGTTCCTCCGCCGCCTTCACGGCTCCTTTTACCATCTCCATATTCCCTACGCTGAAGGCGCCGATCCCTCTGTTCTTGCTACTTGCCTGCTCCAGCAAGGCTTTCATTGTTACTAATGCCATTTGTCTTCTCCTCCTTATCTTTATTCATGTTTTTTAGTTCCCTGCTTAATAATTGCAGACATACAAATGCCACGGCTGCAAATACGACGCCGACTGCAAATACCATCTGCATTCCATATCCTTTTTCAGTGATCAGACTGGTAATCACCGGCGCTCCAAAGGTAGCTATTACGATTCCAAACATAACAAACCCGTAATTCTCTCCGGAATGTTCGATTCCAAATACGGAACTCGTAAAAGACGGGAAACTTCCCATAATGCCGCCATAGCATCCATACATTACAATAATTGCAGCCGTTACTGCATACGAACGGAATATACTTAAGACAAACATCGCTATAACCGATACAATCAGGACGCCTTTGATACATATAATCCTTCCCGCCTTATCTGACAACGTAGGAAGAACAAGTCTTGTTCCTGCATTCATAACAGAGCCCAGCATAACAGCGCTTACCGCAACCGATGCAGGAATGCCCAGCTCAATCTGATAAGTCTGGGATACCGGTGATAACATAAAATAAGATATCAGTCCAAACAACATCGTAGCAAGCAGCAGGTAAAAACTCTTTGTCCGCATCATTTCTCCGGAAGTATACTGTTTTCCGGCAGAGACGGCCGACGCAGATTCTGCTGATGCCAGTTCAGCCTCCACCCTTTGTCTCCATTCCTGATCCGGGACACAGAAGAAGACACTGCATAAAATCCATGAAACTGCAATCACAATTCCTATTGCTAAAAATGTATACTTTGGCCCATAGCTCTCTAAGAGCTGCCTGCTGACCGGCGCCAGGAAAAATCCACATAACCCGTTCGCCGTTACTACAACTCCTGATGCGAATCCTGTCCGTCCCGGAAACCATTTCTGTGCAGTCGAGATAATCGTGGTGTAGATCATCCCCTGTCCAAATCCCTGCATCACTCCATAAGTCAGATAAATCGGTATCGGCGACGGAACAATCAGGAAAGCAGACAAAAGAATCCCTGCCGCGAATATTCCTCCTCCGATAATCATCACAATCCTCGGATTATGCTTATCCTGTATTCTTCCGCCTATAATATTTCCAAATACAAACGTACTGAGAGCCAGATAGAAGCACATGGAAGCCTGTCCCTGCGTCCACCCTGCCTGCTCCATTACATAAGGCTGGTAGATTGACCACACATGCGGATATCCTGTAAAGAATATAGCAAATGCGCCGAATATCATCATCAATAATCTTTGTTTCGATTGTTTTTTCGTCAGCATCATCATTTTGCACCTTTTACCAGAGATTCCGATACATCTGCTCTACGTCTGCCTGTGAAATCTCTCTTTTTGTATTCTGAGGGCTTCCGCTGTCCATTGCGTCATATGCCATCTTCTCAATCACATTGAAAAAGGCTTCTTTATCAATTCCAAACTGTTCGAGAGTCGGCGTCTCTAATTCTTCTGTCAGCGCAATAACTGCTGCCAGGAACTTCTCACTTGCCTCCTGATCAGAATCCTCTGCTGCCGCAACGCCAATACTTCTTCCAAGCTCTCCAAACCTGTCATATGCTCCGCTAAGCGCAAAACTTAAGCACTCTTTCATCAGCATCGCATTGGAAAGCCCATGCGCTACATGGAATAAAGCGCCGATTGGGCGGCTCATTCCGTGAATCAATGTCACCGATGCATTGTTAAACGCAATTCCTGCCTCGAGAGCGGCTACAGCCATCTCAATTCTTGCCTCCTCATTCTTTCCGTCATGAAATGCAGCAGGCAGGTACTTGAAAATACGTTTTACTGCTGAAAGTGCAAATGTATCCGATAACGTCTGCGCCTGTCTCGATGTATATGCCTCTACAGCATGGCAGAGCGCGTCAAGTCCGGTTGCCGCCGTGATCTTCGGAGGCGCCGTCATCGTAAACTGCGGATCGCTGATTGCAAGTGTCGGCATCAGCGACTTACCTTTCAGTAACATCTTAATATCTTTCTTCGTGTCAGTGATAATCGTAAACTGTGTCGCCTCGGATCCTGTTCCTGCAGTTGTGGGAATCGCCACCATCGGGGGCATCTCTGTTTCAATGACTTTCCCCATATAGTCAGAGATATTTCCGCCGTTTTTCACAAGCGATCCAATCGCTTTCATAGAATCAATAGGGCTTCCGCCGCCAAGCGCCACAAGGAATTCGCAAGACTCCTCCCTGTACTTCTTAAGGCCATTTTCAATCATAATATCCGTAGGCTCTCCTGCAATCTCTGAGTAAATGGTATATTCAATCCCCTGATTCTTAAGCGCTGTCTCTACCTTTGCACAATTTCCCAGATCAATCATTACCTGATCTGTTACGATCATTGCCTTCTTTCCAAACTGCTTAAGTGCGCCCTCCGCCATATTAAGCGCGCCTGCTCCTGTGATAATCTGTCCTGGTACAATAAATTCTCTTGCCATTTTCTTCTCCTCCACATTATTTTCCTGATTCTTCATCATCTACTGTCTCTTTGCATCATGTAGTCTCAGACTCTGGAATAATCCTGCATTCATAAGACTTTCATTTGCGTGTTTTCTCGTTTTATTGCGTGCTTTATTGTGTGTATTTTATTATATTTATATAATAGCACGCTCAAAGGCACATTTCAAGTACTATTTGATATATTTTTCATTTTCTATTATTCGTCCGTATAATAAGGATTTTCTTTATATATTATAGTTATATAATAGCACGCATATAGCACGCTTCATCTCCGCAAGCAACAATCCAAATAACCTGCCACTGGCAGCTTATTTGCATACGATGGTATAGAAAAACCGGGCAGTATCTGTTTGATTGATACTGCCCGGTTCATTCTGCATTTTATTTAAGCAACTGCCAAAGTGCCTTTCGGTCACTGTCGGAAACACTCAATACATCCATAGACTGTTCCGCAGACCATCCCATTTTTTCCATAAGATTTTTAATGTTAGCGAACAGTGTAGAAATTCTTTCTTGCTGAGCTGCTTCCTCATTCATTTGTTGTATGGCCAAACACACATCAATCGCCTCCTCACCTTCTTTGACTGCTATCTTCGCACCTACACAGGCATTTAATACATCCACTTCTTCTCTCCCCAAATGGCGGAAAGATTCGTCCGCATCCAATACCTTTTTCAATTCATCCTTGTCTCTTGCATACTTGATAAATGACA
>CANSLW010000060.1 GCA_947647815.1 uncultured Dorea sp.
GGCTGTCCGCCAGCAGTATGACCGGCAGTCTTGGAAATGCCGCCTTTAACTTTGCCAGAACATATCCGCCTGTTGCGCCACGGATACTACATACAAGTCCTGCTTTCTTAAGAAGTCCCATCAGTTGTTCCAGATAGCGCTCCGAGATATCCTGTCTTGCAGCAATACTGCTGATGGAAACCGGCTCTTTCTCACTGTACCGGGCCAGATCTATCATTGCCCGAAGACCATATCTTCCTTTGGTCGAAAGTTTCAAATAACCACCTTCTTTTAATCCCTAGTAAATCACTAGGATATTTTCCATAAGTAGAATAGCACTGCTTTTTTGTTCTGTCAAGTCCTGCCTTAGAATATGTTTTAATAATATGACATCATTCAGGAGCTCTATATGTCACGAAAACATACTATTATCAAAGGAACTTTTATCTTAACACTAACCGGATTTGCTACCCGCTTTATGGGATTCTTTTACCGGATTTTCTTAAGCCACACCTTTGGAGAAGAAGGTGTAGGTCTGCATCAATTAGTATTTCCCATCTATGCGCTTTGCTTTTCACTTACCTCGGCAGGCATCGAACTTGCCTTGTCCCGCTGTGTTGCCGCCCGCATAACACAAGGAAGGCAGAAGGAATCAAAAGAATTACTATACACCAGCCTGCTTATCTCTACAACGACTTCTGTTTTTGTCACACTTGTATTACAGAAATACGCCGTTCCAGTATCCAAATATTTTTTACAAGAACCGCGATGTGCAGATCTGCTCATCATCCTTTCTTATGCTTTTCCCTTTGCAGCCATCCACAGCTGCATCTGTGGATATTATTTTGGCCTAAAAAAAACAGGCATTCCTGCCTGTTCTCAGTTTATTGAGCAAATATCCCGGATCTTAAGCGTCTATCTACTCTATTTATATGGAATCAGACATGGAATCCGTTTTGGTATTACTATTGCTGTTGCCGGAATGGTTGCAGGAGAGATCATTGCGGCATTATTTTCCCTACGTGCCCTGCTTGGCCGCAGACGTTTTGATGATCTGTCACAAATGCATATTAGAAGATATGGGAAATATGCCAGGGAATTACTCTCTCTGTCTATACCACTGACGGCAAGCCGGATTCTGTTAAACCTTTTACAGAGTATCGAAGCAATATCTATTCCGGTAAAATTACAGACACATGGAATGTCTCTGTCAGAATCTCTGAGTACCTATGGGGTATTGACAGGTATGGCTCTGCCTTGCATTCTTTTCCCTTCTGCCATCACAAACTCTGTATCTACTATGCTGCTCCCTACGGTAGCCGAAATACAGGCTCTGGATAATCGACGGGAATTATCTGAGTTAGTGAAAAAAGTCTCCTATTCCTGCATCTTTCTTGGCAGCATCTGTTGTGTAAGTTTATTATGTTTTGGCAAATGGATTGGCACTGTCTTATTCCACAGTCAGGCAGCAGGTGATTATATCATTACTCTTGCCTGGATGTGTCCATTTCTATACACCAATAATACACTAATCAGCATGATCAACGGAATCGGCAAGACAACTTTATCCTTCTGTATTAATTCTGTCAGTCTTGGAATCCGAATTATAAGTGTATTTCTTTTTATTCCAGTCTTCGGAATCATGGGGTATCTCTGGGGATTACTTGCCAGCCAAATTTGTATATTTTTATTCTGTTTAATGTACCTGCAATATTATTTACATAAAAAGAAATGAAAAAGAGATATTTCTGGACATAGCTGAAAAAATAGATTAAAATATTGATCGGATAAAAATGTAAGGAGATATTTTTTATTATGAAGCGGACAATAACATTTTTTATGACTTTTATAATGATAATCCTCTGCACTACCGGCTGCCAGAGAATCTATATACAAAAGAACTCTTCATCCACCTTACCAATAGCTGCAAAAGTATCTGTAAGGGAGGTCAATAGTCCCAACGCAGATACTTTAGCATACATTGATGATACAATCTCTTATATTCAATGTCAAAAAGACGGGAATGTAAATGACATCTTTGTGGATATCGTGAATCAGCAGCTTTCTCTTATTCCAGACAATCTGCATAATGCATTCACGAAAGACGGATGGTCAATCTACGTTACAGATATGAATATTGACCAGACCTATTATTCCGGACAATATGGCCGAGTTATGGCAACGACAAACTTTGACGAACAACGTATATTAATAGAATCAAGACAGGACGCCGCCTATGAATCTCCAATCCATGAGATTGGCCACTGGTTCGATTATTATGTTGGTTTTCCATCCTACACCGATGAATTCTCTGCCATCTATACTTCTGAGTCCAATACTTTCATCCGATTCTATGGTTCTACCTGCGTAGATAACGCATTGGAATTGTTCGCAGAAGGCTTCTGGCAGTACATCATCGACCCTGGCAGACTCCAGTCCATATGCCCTGCCCTGCATAATTTTATCAAATCTCAATACTGCCAATTATGTGTGCGGATTGCGGCAGGAAGACTGATGAATGTTCAGAGTGTTTTAATAAATAATTCCATGATAATTGGATTAACATAACATTCTAACAAGATTCCGACAATAATAAACAGCCCCATACTAATCATCTTAGAGAGATTCCACCGCGACTCAGGGTATGTGAACAGATACCATAAGAGTATCAGATACCCTGCCGTATAGAATATTAGATGTGGTATAAGTGCAATCAGGCATAGAACCAATCCTTTAAGACCCATTTTTAAAACTGCAGCTGTCATAATCATCCCACCGCAGAAGCCTGTCCATATCAGAAACAGCGCAACAACTCCTTTTCTAAGCCTGGTACATCCCAATGCCGCAATCAGTACAGCCGGCATAACCCGGATTCGCACAACATACCATAGGTATTCTGCCATATCAATTTCCGCCTGACTATACTGACTCAGGAAAAATTCATTAAAAATCCCCATGGCGGCAATATAATCTTTCGACATCAGATTGGCATAAATAATTCCGATAATAAAACCCAGCATACAAAATAAGGCCAAGAATTTCTTGCTCTCCTGTATCCCCACAATGATTCCTCCTCGTGTCAAGATACTTCATTATATGCCGGGTATTTTTATTTATTCATCATTTTAGATATCTGGATTCATAAGCAAGAATTGCCGCAATGGTCTTAGAGTCTTCGATCTTACCTGTAAAAATCATTTCCTTAAGTTCCTCTACGGAAAATGCTTTTACATCCACAAATTCATCTTCGTCCAGATGCTGTTGAGATGGTACTAATTCTTTTGCCACATAGATTTCAATCCGCTCATTACAGAATGCCACCGTTGTACGCAGTGTAAGCAGCCATTCCAGATTCTCAGACCGGTATCCCGTCTCCTCTTCCAACTCCCTTTGCGCACACTGAAGTCCCGGTTCGCAAGGATCATCCAGCTTCCCTGCCGGAATCTCCAGCGTTGTCCGCTCCAATGCATTACGATACTGGCTGACCATCAGGATTCTTCCATCTTCCATGACCGGTACAACGGCTGCCGCACCGTCATGATGAATAAAATCCCACTCCGCTGTATTTCCATTCCCGAATTCCATATAATCCTTATATACATCCAGAATCGTCCCCTTATACGCCAATTCTCTTTTTATACGTCTGACCTCGTCGCTCATTTTATATCTTCCGCCTTTCTTCCAATCTTAATACTCATGCTTATCTATTTTGTTATATCATACTTTCCTCATATCGAAAAGTTTTTTTAAAAAAAGACAGAGAATACTATTCCCTGTCTCATTTTAAAAGCAATATCTGTTACCGCGCAGCCTTATAAATCTCTATAATATCTTCTTTCCCAAGAGCCTTCACACATCCGACTGTACGTCTTCCAAAGAAGGTACATTTCTCAGCTAATTCTTCAATCTGCTCATCTGACACTTCAACGCCAAGCTCTTTAATAGATACCGGCATATCTACTGCATGGTAAAATTCTTCCATCGCAGCGATTCCAGCCAGCGCCATCTGCTCCTTATCTTCCGCATGCGGAATCTGCATCACATTCTCAGCAAATTTTACAAACCGATCTATACTGTCTTTATAAACATATCTTGCCCAGCTTCCCCACACAGCAGCAAGTCCGGCGCCATGGGCAACATCGAACATTCCGCCAAGTTCATGTTCAATCTGATGGGACGCCCAGTCCCCGCCATCTGTTCCACAGCCTGTGAGTCCATTATGCGAAAGACTTCCTGCCCACATTACTTCAGCCCGCGCCTCATAATTCTCAGGATTGTCTTTTAGAATCTTAGCATTTTTAATCACTGTACGCATCAATGCTTCGCTGATACCATCTGTCATCTCCATATTCTCTCCGTGGTTCAGATAACGCTCCATTGTATGCATCAGTATATCCACGCATCCGCACTGAGTCTGATAAGCTGGCAGTGTATAAGTAAGCTCCGGATTCATAATTGCAAATTTACAACGGCATACATCATTATTATAGCCTCGTTTCAGCCATCCGTCTTCATTTGTGATAACAGAAGAGTTACTCATCTCACTCCCCGCCGCTGCAATTGTAAGTATGGTTCCTATTGGAAGACATGCCTCTGGTTCACGCTTGTCATCATAGAAATCCCATACATCCCCTTCATTGGCAGCTCCATATCCAATAGCTTTTGCCGAATCTATAACACTTCCTCCGCCAACTGCAAGGATAAAATCAACACCTTCTTTTTTACATAACTCAATTCCTTCTCTTACCAGAGAAAGATGTGGATTCGGAACAACCCCTCCAAGGGCTACATAATCAATCCCCTCTTCCTCCAAAGACTTACATACTCTGTCTAATAATCCAGATTTCTTTGCACTATTACCACCATAATGTAACAGTACCTTTTTACAATTCTGTTCCTTTACCAGTCTCCCGGTTTCTTTTTCTGTTTCTTTTCCAAATACCACCTTAGTAGGTGTAAAATACTCAAAATTATGCATGTCTTTCACTTACTCCTTCTTTGATTTTTATGTAGACAACAGAACAGGCAGTCCTATATACATCTTTATCTCATAAAACATAGCTGCATACCAGCCACAAAAGAATCCCCTAATCCTATAGTGGTTACCGGCTTCTCCAAATATCTTGATGGAACCAGTACAACCTTATATGCCAGTTTCAGCTTTTCTAACTGTTCTGCAAATGCAAGACCTGTTTCACTTAAAGAAAAACTCAATGTCTCTTCACAATCTGCTAAACTTCCATATCTTCCCGTCCTCGCCCTGGTTCCAGAGATCAGGTTACCAAGCGTCAGCCCCTTCTCCAGGTCTATATCCGGCATATCTTTTCCAAAGTAAAGAGAATAATCTTTACTATGTACAACAAAACCATGTACCGGATATACTTTTGACAATTTTTCCAGGCCTTCCAGAACTGATGCAAGATTGTCTTTATCTACTTTATACCCTCTGCTCTCAGTAAGATCTGTCAATTCTTCTTCATTCATCCCCATAATATCAATTACATCAGACAACATCTGATACGTATACTCTCGTATCTTATTATTGATAAAGTGCGCACTTTCAAAATAAATCTTACAAGCCGGATTGCATAACTTTACAGTCTGATAATGTCTGACAAGGCGTTCTAACCTCTCCTGCATTACATCCTGGTCTATGATTGCATTAAAACCCGAAATATCATAGGAATACATCTTATCTGCATTCTTTTCACAATATTCCAGAAACTCTTCTCTTACCGGCAATACCTTATGGACTTCATCATATCCCATGATCAGCCGATTAGACAATTTTACCTTATACTCTTTTCCGAATATCTTAAGCACATCATCTTTCGTAAACTGTACGATAAAATGCTGTAAAGCTTCCTCTTGTGATACACAAGTCTCAACAGGCACTACCACGCCGTCCTCTATACTTTCGATTCCTCTGTTAGACATATGGTCAATCACTTCTCTGGAACAATCAGTAATATGTACTAATATCGGAACTCCTACACTTCCTAACGCAGCCGCCCCCTGGGCACAAGTTCCACCCAAACCATATTCTGCCTCAAAACATTCTGCCAGCACATCTATAACCTCATGTGAGGTAATATCGACTTCTCCACCCATTCCATGAATGGCAAAATAACTTAAGATACGCACCAAATCTTGAACACTTGCAATCTCTTCCCCTTCTCTAAAAGAAGGCTCCACATTAAGATATCGCTCAATGAGCCGGTTAAACCTCTCGCTATCCCACTTTACCAGTACATCCAGATTACTGGCATAAGCCAGTACCGATCTATTTCCTGTATTTTTACACAGACGGATTATATCTGGAATTGATTCCAGATATTCCTTATACCGGTCTCTATACATACCACATTCCTCCTAGATTCAACAAATATATCCCGACAGGCTCCTGAATACGAGACATCCTGCCGGGATATAGACTTAACCTAATAATGTATAGTATTTTGCCTTATCGTCATCCTGGAACAGCTTGATCTTCTGTTCAACGACCTCATTCATTGCCTTGACACTATCTGGATATAAATCAAATGGTTCTCTAATCTTCGGGTCCTGCAGAGTAATTCGTAGTCTTTGATAGAGAGCATCCTTAATATCAGATGAGATGTTAATCTTATTAATACCTCGCTTTACTGCTTCTGCAATCTCAGAATCAGCATTTCCGGAACCTCCATGTAAAACAAGCGGAACCGATACTCTGCTCTTAATCTCAGATAAAAGGTCCTGCCGAAGTTCTGGTTTCATTCCCTCTGGATAGATTCCATGTGCAGTACCAATCGCAATCGCTAATGCATCGCATCCTGTCTCTTCTACGAAGCGTACCGCATCGTCTGGATTCGTATAAATAATAGAATCTGTGCCGCCTTCTGTATCGCCATCTGTAGTTCCTATAGTTCCGAGCTCACCTTCCACAGATACTCCAAGTGGATGTGCCAATTCACATACTTTCTTGGTAATTGCCACATTTTCTTCAAACGGTTTAGAAGACGCATCAATCATAACAGAAGTAAATCCTGCACGGATTGCTTTCACAATCGGGTCCCAGTCACTGTGGTCCAAATGGATACAAACAGGAAGTTTAGACTTATTTGCTCTGTCAATACACATCTTTATAAAACTCTCTCCCTGAAATGCAAGCTCATTGGGATGAATTGCAAGAATCACCGGCGCATTTAATCTTTCACAAGTATCCATTACACCATTAAGAATTTGTCCCGTACCGATATTAAATGCGGGTATTGCAAAGTTGTGTTCATTCGCTGCTTTCAGAATTTCCTTCATGTTCAGTAACATAATTATAGTCTCCTTTTGTATTTACTTTCATTATCTTCCCAGACAGATTACATTCCAGGAAGCTTTATTCAGTACACTTGTCATACGGCCTCCATCCAGTTTTGAACGGTCTGTCTCTTTTGCACATACAACTTCTTTGCCAGCGGCATTGCAGATCTTCATATCATCGTTCTCCAGGACGATATGTTTCAGAATCTTATATCCCTCAAAACCTCTGACATCCGATACTAATTCAATATCTTCATTAAGATTACGATTTACTGCAAATACAGTCAATTCATCCTTTTCTTCATTGTACACTGCAATACTCTCTACATCCGTAACATTCTCATGCTGTGAGGTATCATGAACCGGACTGTCAAGAACCGGCTGCAGGACAACGCCGCGTCCATACTTTGACGCATGCATAAACGGATAGAAGATTGTCTGCTTCCATGCTGCTCCGCCGCCTTGTTCAGTCATAATTGGCGCAATGACATTCACAAGCTGCGCAAGGCAAGCCATCTTCACTCTGTCTGCATGCTTCATGAGTGTAATCAACATAAGGCCTACCAAAAGCGCATCCTCAAATGTATAGATATCTTCCAGAAGCGCCGGCGCATTCTGCCATGGTGAATTCTCTGTAATATCTAACTCCTGTTCTTTTGAATGGAACCAGACATTCCACTCGTCAAAACTTAAATTAATGTTCTTCTTTCCACGTTTTTTCGCTTTTACATAATCGCAGATTGAGATTACAGAACGAATGAATTCATCCATATCATCAGATTTTGCCAGGAAATCAGCCGTGTCATTCGCTTCATTCCCATAGTACTGATGAAGAGAAACATAATCCACATGATCGTAAGTACACTCTAATGTCTTTGACTCCCATCTGCCAAATGTCGGCATCTCAAGATTAGAACTTCCGCAAGATACCAGTTCGATTGACGGATCGATCAGCTTCATAGCCTTTGCAGTCTCCTCCGCTAACCTTCCATACTCTTCCATAGTCTTATGTCCAAGCTGCCATGGTCCATCCATCTCGTTTCCAAGACACCACACCTTAATGTTATGGGGTTCTTTTACGCCATGAGAGATTCGCATATCACTGTATTTGGTTCCCTTTGGATGATTGCAGTATTCCAGAAGATTACACGCATCAGCAATTCCCCTCGTTCCGAGGTTCACAGCCATCATCATCTCGGAATCTACTTTCTTAATCCACTTTGCGAATTCATTTACGCCTATTTCGTTTGGTTCCAGTGTTCTCCAAGCCAGATCAAGCCTCCCCGGCCTGTTCTCTACTGGTCCCACACTGTCCTCCCATACAAAGTCAGAAACAAAATTTCCTCCCGGATATCTGATAATTGGAACATCCAGTTCTTTCACCATATCTATTACATCTTTCCGGAATCCATCTTCATCGGACATTGGATTCCCCGGCTGATACAGCCCGTCATATACAGCACGGCCAAGATGTTCAATAAACGAACCATAGATCCTCTTATCTACCTCTCCGATCTTAAACGCTTTATCAACTATCAATTTTGCTTGCTTCGCCATATAACATACCTCCTTAAATTCATTAATTCCCGCAGGCAACAAGCCAAGTGACTGCTTGCAGGCATTTGGCGACTGCCGCGAGGGTCATAACCCCGATGCTCTGCATCGTTGCCTGTTTGATGCCTCGTATGCTTGCATCGGGGTTATTGATTACTCCCGGAGAATCCCCGGGAGTACATCATCAGCTTGAAGCTTCCACACATTGTGTCTTAGGGTAATAACGATAGAACACTTTGACAAATAATTTGGATTCCAGATATGCAAGCGGTGACGCCACAAACAGCATAATAACTACGAACCCTTTTACAAATGCTGCAATCGATACAAATGCGACCAACAACGGCAATCCATGAATCAATGCAATCAAAATGGTGGAAGGCAGATGCCGAATCGCTATCAACACAGCATTTTTCATTGTCTTTATAACCGTATTTTCAAACCTGGCAAGCAACGGAAATACATATAATCCAAGTAAAACCAGAAATATCGCTATCACAACTACCGTAATTGCTATCACTGTTCCCAGTTGTGTACTTAAGCCGCCGGCTATCATAAGATCCAGCACTACGACCGCACAGGCCGCAAACTCTATGATCCATATAACCGTTGCCTGTCTGAAATTCTGTTTAAAAGCATTCCAATAATCACGCCAGACATAGGATTCTTTATTCTCCGCCATCTTAAGCGTTGTATAATACAGTGCGGTTGTCGATGCACCGATTGTTATGATCGGAATACAGCTGATTACATATATAAGATTCAGTATAAACATATCCCCCATCTTTGATAATCCGTCAAATATCTTTCCACTGCGCATTTCTAACCGCCTCCATATTCATTCTCTATCAACTTCAAGAAATATCTTTCGCCTATCCCTTTACACCGCCGGCTGTCATACCTTCAATAAAGTAAGACTGGAAACATATAAATAAAATCAATATCGGGATAATCGCAAAACATGCACCTGCAATCAATATGTCATAGTTATTTCCATAAGGTGACATCAAACTCTGCAAACCTACAGGAAGTGTAACCTTATCAGCAGAACGTACTACAATCATCGGCCACAAGAAGTTATTCCAGCTCTGCATACCCTGATAGATACCCATCGCTGCAAAAGATGGCTTCATAAGCGGAATCATAATTCTAAAGAAGATACCGTACTCTGTACATCCGTCAACTCGGGCAGCATCCAGGAAATCCTTCGGTATTCCCGACAAATATTGTCGGAAGAAAAAGATCAACATAGGCACAACCATATATGGCAGGATAATACCCCATATACTGTCTGATAATCCCATACCAATGGTCAGTTTATACAATGGAAGCAGGATAATCTCTGTAGGAACCATCATAACAAGCAATACACACATAAACAGCAGATTCTTGAATCTGAATTCATACATTGCAAATGCATATCCTACACATGCGCTCAAGAACAATGCCAGTACAAGCTGAACTACTGTAATAACCAGACTGTTCTTATACCATACAAAATAAGAATTCTGTCCGCTGAACAACAACTTGTAGTTATTGAGATTTGCCGCAGCCCAGTCCAGATTGAAGTTCAATCCATTACGCATCAGTTCAGAACCCGGACGCAGAGAAGATACAGCCAGCAATGCCAGCGGAAGCAATGTTATGATTATAACAATTAAATAAAATACAAAAAGCAGCACGGACTGAACCGTTGATTTTTTCTTCATATCCATAACTTACTCCCCTTTCTTGAATGTTCCGTTTATTGCCAGCTGGATGACATTAATAATCATAACGATGATAAGTAAGATCACGCCGATTGCACTTGCCAATCCATAGTTATTCTGTTCAATACCCATACGATATAAGTAAACAACAACTGTTGTACCTACGTTATTCGGGTTCGTACTTCCGTTAAATAACAGGAAGGATTCTGAGAACATCGCCATACCGGCAAAAATAGAAATCGTCAATACATATACTGTGGTTGGCTTTAGAAGAGGCAATGTGATGTAGCGCATCTTCTGCCATCCGGTTGCACCGTCAATATCTGCTGATTCATAGAGATCGCCAGGTATCTGCTGTAAACCGGACAGATAATACATCATGTTGACACCTGTCCATCTCCACATACATAACAGCAAGAATACAATCCATACCGTAACAGGTTTTCTCAGCCATATGATAGGATCCTTTCCGAATAAAGAAATAACCTGATTAGCGAAAGAACCATCTAATTCACCAAACATCATACGGAATACAACACCAGCGACAACGACTGAAGTCAGTGCCGGAACAAACATTGCACTTCTGAAGAACCCTTTACATCTCATATTTTTATTATTCAGCATCGCAGCCAATACCATAGGCACCGGTATCATAATGGCACAAGAAAGCACCATATATAACGCACTGTTCTTTAACGCCTTATAAAATATCGGATTCAACAGTGTCTTATAATTTTTTAACCCCACAAACGCTGTGTTCTCAGCCGCCACCTTCTGGAAACTCATCACAAAGGTACTTCCTACCGGATAAGCAAAAAAGATGAGAAACGTAAGAACAAACGGGAGTACAAATACATAAGGAGCTACTTTCTGAGAATATACAAATTTTTTAAATACACTCTTTTTCTCCATTACCTCTCCTCCATATCTTTCCAGATTAGATAAATCATCTTAAATCAATTTAAATCAAAAGGGCGTATTTAAATAAATATTAAATACGCCCTCCCATTACCTACAGTTTTATTACTTCTTAATACTTATTCATTATCGTATACAATTGAAGCCTGTTCCATCTCCAGAAGTTCTTCAGCCGGTGTCTCTGTATCCAACTCAAATGCATTCGCATATGTTGTTGAGAACAATACCGCTGCTGTTGCAGCATATCCGCCAGAGATATTTGGAGCTGTAAGATCTGTACCGTTCTTCTTCAAGATATCAAACGGATTAGTCTGGAAGTAGGAAAGGAACTTGTTATCTGCATTCTCTGTAATCTCAGGATCTTCCCAGAGAGAAGTTCTGATCGGGTCAAATCCAAGAATATTCCACTCATATTTGTTACCGTCTTCTGACAGCTTAGCAAATGCAAGGAATTCCTTTGCTAAATCTGCATTCTCTGAATACTTAAGAACGGATGTACCTGTTCCACCCTGAAGTACTTCACGTGTATCGCCTTCATTCCATACAGGAACTTCATAGATTGCCATCTTACCCTTTAAGTCTGGACAGTAATCTGTGAAACGTCCCATATACCATAATGGCATAGAGATAGAAGCAACATCACCGCTATTCAGATGTCCGTACCACTCTTCTGTATGTACGCCGCCGCCTGGAGCAATCTCGCAGATACCCAGTTCAATCATATCTCTGATATATTCAATAACTTCTGCGTGTTCTTTGGTGTTGATGTTCGGATTTCCATCTTCGTCAACATACTGTGCATCTTTTTCCAGCATCATCAACTGTGGAAGGAAATAGTCGCTTGTCTCAACTGCACACATTGGTTTGCCAGTCTTTTCAAGAACAACCTTACCAGCTTCTACATAGTCATCCCAAGTAACGATACTTGCAGGATCAACTTCAGCTTCGTTCATAACATCCATGTTATAATATGTAACAGATGCTCCCAGATGGAAGTCAATTCCATACCAGTTGTCGCCATCACCGTACATCTCAACACGGCTCATAACGATATCATCTTTATATGGCTCAACCACATCATTCAGAGGAAGCAGATAATCGCCTGCTACGAATGATGCATAGTTACCAATCTCAATATCACAGATATCAGGTGCGCCTTCACCATTTGACTGACATGCCATAAGCATCTTACTCTGCATCGTACGTGACTCACCAGTTGTAACGGTAAGATTGATCGCCTTATCCGGATTTGCTTCATTCCACTTATCAGCCAGTTCTGTATAGAAACCTACATGTAATTCCTGGAATGTCCAAAGCGCCATCTCTGTTCCGCCGTCTACGAATGTGTTCTTACCTACAGTACTTCCATCATCTGCAGCTGCGTCATCGCCGCCGCCAGCATCATCTTCTGTCTTAGCATCTGAACCACCGTCAGAACTGCCGGAATCACCAGATCCGCCACATCCAACTGCCATGGACGCTACCATTGCAGTACAAAGCAATATGCTTACGATTTTCTTTTTCATTAATCAATCCTCCTTATTTCTTTGTATTTCTTTGCAACCCCAAATAAGCACAGGCCTGTCTTATTTATTGCTATTAGGATTTGTGCAACATGTATGTTTTTTCTCTTCATTGCACATATATATTGTACAATGCTCATTTTATTATGTCAATATTTTTTCATATATGTAATGTATATTCCCATATATGGGAATATTGTTTTTGCCTTTTGGGTTGCTTTTCTGATTTACTTTTGTTATATTAATATAAAATATTTTATATTGTCATAATTGGTCGAATATGTTCCGTATTACCATGTTATCAAATGAAAGAAAGGAACTTTATTTATATGGAAAATAAAAACACATCATCAGGATTCCCTCCTGCTGCTGAACGAACTTTGCAGATTTTAGACCTTTTTGCCTCATCCCCCGAGCCAAAAACTCTAAAAACTATTGCCGAACAACTCGATATTCCCGTCTCTTCCCTATACCGGATTATAGGTTGTATGCAAAAATATAATTACATTGTTGAGGCGCCTTTTTATCCAAATTATTTTAAACTTGGCTATAAATTATCCCAATTTTCCAGTATTGCTTTCTCGGAAAACGATTTGATAAAACTAGCGCGTCCATTTATGGAGGATCTGACCAGGACCTCCAACCAGGCAAGCCAGCTATGTATACTATCAGAAAATTATGTGTGTACCATTGAGCAATGCCTCCCGCGTTCTGTGATTACCTATATCTCAGAATTAGGTGAGAAGCTTCCGATTAATGTAAGCGCTTCCGGCAAACTTCTTACTGCATTACTTCCTCCACAGAAGCAGGAAACATTTTTAAAACGTGCTGAAAAAGTTTTCCGCCGCAACACGCCATATACAATTATCGATTCAGAGAAGTTAAAAAAAGAATTTGAGAATATTAAACATCAAAAGTATAGCACAGATGTAGAAGAATATGCTGTTGGCATCGGCTGCATCGCCGTCCCTATATATAATAATGCCAGCAGCACTATTCCAATTGCTGCAATTGGTGTAACTGGTCCTATAAGTTTTTATCGGAATACCAATAATTTTGACAGCATGTTGGAAAAATTATTGCATGTCAGCAGTAAAATTGAGCAATTACTGCCGAATTCCCTGTAAATCCAGCATTTTCGTTCAAAAATTCTTCTATATGATTAAAATCCATTGCCATTCCTAATATAAACAATCTAGCCACAAACAGAAAAAGGACCAGTCGAATGACCGGTCCTTCTACTATTTATCTCCTACTTGGCATAATCTGTAACGCGTGACTCACGTATTACATTTACTTTAATCTGCCCTGGATATTCCAACTCATACTCAATCTGCTTTGCAATATCTCTGGCCATTAATACCATGTCTGCATCAGATACCTGCTCTGGAACTACCATAACCCGAATCTCTCTACCCGCTTGAATCGCAAAAGATTTGTCCACACCTTTAAATTGATTGGTGATGTCCTCTAACTGTTTTAACCTGTTTGTGTATGTCTCTAATGTCTCTCTTCTTGCACCTGGTCTTGCGGCCGATATTGTGTCAGCCGCCTGCACAACACAGGCAATCAGACTTTCTGGTTCTACATCGCCATGATGTGCTTCCACTGCATTAATAACTGTCGCAGATTCTTTATATTTCCTACAAAGATCTACGCCAATCTGAATATGTGAACCTTCTACATCATGATCAATAGATTTGCCGACATCGTGCAAAAGTCCGGCACGTTTGGCTATTCTGACGTCCAGGCCAATCTCGCCTGCCAAAAGCCCGGCAAGCTGTGCAACTTCTATAGAATGCTTCAATGCATTCTGTCCATAACTTGTCCGGAATTTCATACGTCCAAGAAGTCTGATTAGTTCAGGATGTATTCCGTGAACTCCTACTTCAAGAGCCGCTGCCTCTCCTTCTTCTCGAATCATGGCATCTACTTCTTTCTGCGCTTTTTCTACCATCTCCTCAATTCTTGCCGGATGAATACGTCCGTCAACAATCAATTTCTCCAGCGCAATCCTCGCAACTTCCCGTCTTATCGGATCAAATCCCGATAACACCACCGCTTCCGGTGTATCATCAATAATCAGCTCAACACCCGTCATCGTCTCCAATGTACGGATATTACGCCCTTCACGTCCGATAATCCTTCCTTTCATCTCGTCGCTTGGAAGCTGTACGACCGAAATTGTAGTCTCCGCAACATGAT
>CANSLW010000061.1 GCA_947647815.1 uncultured Dorea sp.
CATAAAATCAAGGTTTAGAACAATAAAACAAGGTAGTAATTTGACACTACCAAGACAACAGAGGAGGTGATACCATGATAGAAATCAAACAAGTCAGCAAAAGATTTGACAATATTGAAGCAGTAAAA
Organism: uncultured Dorea sp.; assembly: GCA_947647815.1. Taxonomy (GTDB): domain Bacteria; phylum Bacillota; class Clostridia; order Lachnospirales; family Lachnospiraceae; genus Sporofaciens. The sequence goes on from CANSLW010000061.1 coordinate 129, forward strand.
CAGCTAAGCCTTACAATCCAATCCCGGAATGTGTTCGGCATGCTGGGGACAAACGGCGCCGGAAAGAGTACACTGCTTCGGATGATTGCAGGAGTGCTTAAGCCGGATGAGGGGATGATCTTCATAGAAGGGAAAAACGTGTGGGACAATCCGGAAGCTAAGAAGCTGTTCTTTTATATCTCAGACGAACAGTTTTTCTATCCCAACGCAACCGCTCAGGATATGGAAAAGTTTTACAAAAAATATTATCCCGGATTTGACTGTCAGAGATATACCAACCTTCTTGTGCGGTTCGGACTTGAGAAGGGACGGAAGATCCAGACTTATTCAAAAGGAATGAAAAAACAGCTTTCTATCATCCTAGGATTATGTGCAAATGTACCTTATCTGTTCTGTGATGAGACATTTGACGGCTTAGATCCGGTTATGCGTCAGGGAATCAAAAGTATTTTTGCAAAAGAAATGGATGAACGCAGCCTGACTCTGGTAATAGCGTCACATAATTTAAGAGAACTAGAAGACATCTGTGACCATATAGGACTTCTGCACAAGGGAGGCGTGCTTCTCTCAAGAGATCTTACAGATCTGAAATGTGACCTTCATAAGATCCAGTGCGTGCTGCCAGACGGAACATCTCCTTCCTTCCATGAACTTTTTGAAGTAATAAAGTTCGAGCAGAGAGGACGTCTGGTATCCATGACAGTGCGAGGTGATAAAGAAGAAATTTTAAAGAAAACAGAGCTTTTAAAACCGGTCTACCTGGAAGCTCTGCCGTTGTCGTTAGAAGAAATATTCATAAGTGAAACGGAGGTGGCAGGATATGACATCAAAAATCTCATCTTATAGTCTGCGTATAGAGAATATAAAACACCGCATCGGGATGATACTGCTGACAGGATTTCTCTTCTTTATACATGCGGTCCGGTTTTTAATATCCGCACAGAATATATGCGGAACGTTCCATGAAGAAGCCGATAAGCTTAAAGCCGTTACCAGATTGTCCGAACCGGGAATGCCGACAGGCATTTTTACCATGCTTGTCTCAGTACTTTTAGCAATCAGCGGGCTGCGTTATCTGCATTCGAAGCAAAAGACTGATTTTTATCATTCTCTGCCGGTGAAAAGAAAAAGACACCTGCATATTATTATGACAAACGATCTGCTGATATTTGCGGTCTTTCTTGCCCTGTTATTATGCGCCCAATGCGTAATTGCTTCCGTTTCCGGATATTACACTGAAACCTTTAGAAGCAATACATTCCTGACATTCCTCTGCTGCCTTGTAGTTTTTGCAGCTTGTTATGTGACTATGGCGCTCGCCATGATTCTGACTGGCCAGACATTCGTGGGAATTATAATGTTTGGCATGCTGACAGCATATATGCCCTTGATTTTCCGCAATCTTTTCCCTGCTCTGGCATCCATATTTTTCAAGACTTATCAGACGAATGCAGAATGGGGAACAGCTTTCACCTATGCTTCACCTGTATCTCTTGCCGCAAATCTTCTTATAGACCAGCGGACATGGACATGGGAAGCACACAACACGGCATTCACTGCCGCCTGCATATGGATTGTGGTGATAGGAACACTGGTATTTGTTCTGTTTGACAAAAGACCGTCGGAAACTGCAGGAAAAGCGATTGCATTTCCAAAGATTCGTCCCATACTGCGGATGATGCTTGTAATTCCGGCATCTATATATGCAGGTCTTTATCTTTATACTGCAACTTTCAGCGCTGTCAAAGGATGGATTATTGCAGGAATCATAATCGGAGGTTTTCTTACACATGGTATCATTGAATGTATCTACCGGTTTGATATACGGGGACTTCTCGCCTGTAAAAGACAATTGCTCCTGTCTATAGCCGCCGCACTTCTCCTTGTTGGGGTGTTCTGGAGGGACGTCTTTGGTTATGATGCATATCTTCCTTCCAAAGAGGAGACGGACTCCATTCTTATCGACGGAGATTATTCGTATGACGGTACTTTCTGGGGAACAGAACGTACCGGTGTTACAGGTACTGTAAAAGACAGCGTACTGGATATCCTGGAGGATGCGGTGGAGGAAAATGACAAGAATTATGAAGAATCTCCTGGAGAAGACATCCGTTCAAAATATACATACTTTGCCATTCGCTACAGATTAAAAAACGGAAGAGAAAAACAACGCAGCTATGTGCTTGACCTTGAGCTAAAGGACAGGCTGATGCAGCAGGTATTTGATACAGAAGAGTACCGCAAAGCTCATTATTCTCTGTATACCGGGGACTGGTCAACCGTAACAGACGTAAGTCTCTGCCACTTTACGGGATATCTGGATCTGAGAATGCTGGAAAGAGAAGACTACGCCGGCTTGTTCCAAGCCTATCTGGAAGATTTCTCAAAATTTGATTATAATACTGCAAAGACAACAATTCCGTTAGCAAGACTATCTATAAGCTGTGATACCGGCGAGTCTTATAGCCGGAATTATCCGTATGAAGAGGTTGTCAGCTGTGGATTTGGGGAGTCTTATTATATCTATCCGTCTTTTCAAAAGACAATAGCATATCTTGAAGATCATCTTCCTGAGAAACTCCCGCTGTCTTTTGAAGATATCACGATTAACAGAATTGATATCTGGCGGTTTGATGAACCAGGTATGGAAGAAGAATATATCATTGAAGACGAAGAGTTTATCCAATCCATCAGTGGAAATCTTTTTGGAGCTGATATATTGGAAGGAAGAGACACTTATTATCCAATAGACGCCACATATAACGGCGTTGCAGACATCACATCTGAAAAAGAGGCAGAACAAATAAATATATATACTGATTCAGATACACTGGAAAAGATCAAAGAATTTCTTCAAACACATGACAGCTGATATATGCGTCCCCATCCGAACCCTGTATTACAAGTCCGGATGGGGATACCTGCATAGATATAAATATCCGGACAATCATCACATCCGAATTCTCAACCTTCACCCATTCAGGCATCTGCGTCTCCTACACCGCAGCCACACTCCCGCACTTACGAGTATCACCGCCCCCGCTGCCATCCAGATCTTCTCGCTGTAACTTCCGCCTGTCATGGAAAACGGATAAAACATCTTCAGGTATTGATCCTTGCTCCCCATCGCTGTGATATAATAGACGATCGGCGCCATATACCCGATTACCAGATTGTCGCACAGCCCGTAGAAGAACATCCCCATTCCTCCCATGAACAACATCTCCGAGATCGTACCGAAGAAATACTTCCCCGCCGGGAACTCACACCGGTTATGCGCCAATATCCCGATATACAGTCCAAGCAGCAGTGCCAGCAGCAGTACATTTCCCAGGATGCGCATCAGGTAGACCACAGAGCTGTTCATATATTTTGTACCGATCAGATCCCGGATATCGTGATCCTGCTCAGGCAGGAACACCGGAGGCAGCAGCACGATTCCAATCAATGCGACATACATCTCTAACACTTTCGCCGTATCCTGCGCTTCCAGATTCGCCACCCCCATCAGAAGCGGCGAAACCAGAAGCATCAGGACACATACTAGAACATGTACCGGTATATGATACTTAAGATTTATTTTTTCGATTTGCCAGTATCTTTCCACGAATCTGCAACCTTCCTTTCCTTTTCTCTGAATAGATCCATGCGGTAAACGCCATAAGAAGCAGCGCAGCGCCTGCATATACCGCCCTGTTTGCCGCAAGCTGGGCGAAGCCGTCATGGAATCCCTGCCAGTTCATCTCCGTATTATGTCTCGGGACCAAAGTCCACCCGTAGGCTCCTCCGTCCAGGCTTCCGATTCCGGCGAATACCGTAATGAACCACCATGCACCCTGTACCAGAACTGCCACTGCAGTATCCGTAAGTTCTGTCAGGAACATCCCAACTGCAGTCACTATCATGATTGTCGGAAGCTGCCATCCGATGATATATTTCACAAATGCAAACGGATCTGCCTTAATTCCTGCTGTCTGCGCATAACTGATACACTGCGATAACGGATTAATGGATATGATTAAAACAGGAAGCGTAAGCATCACAATCATCGCCAGGTAGCGGCTGGCTATAATCGTGAAAGATGAGCATCTCCTGGTGTAGATCAATTCCTGCATCGATGCACGCCGGTCGCGCAGTCCTCGTGTGACCGATAAGAATACCGGCAGGATCCCTAAGAAGATGACCATATAATCAGAGAACAACCTTGCATACCCTCCGGTCAGGCGGTCTTTCTCAATCAGGGTATTATATTCTTCCAATGCGTCCTCGTAGGTCATAGGTATCTCGGCATCATGTTCACGATATTCTTTGTTATAATGAGATCCTCCGCCTAAGATCTTATCTACCTGATCCATTAATTCTGCAAACCTCTCATAAGTCAGTCCTTTTACAGGTTCAACCTTTAACGATTCCTGATATATTGGCCCTTCTCCGCCAGAAAAATCTTCTATATTTACCATATTCTCTGTATCTGTTATATCTGCTGTGTCGGCTATATATTCTATATCTGTTATCCCCTCTGCGGCAAATCTGTCTGCACTTGCGGTATTTGAAGCCGAATACCACTCTTCCATCACCTTCCCGGCTTCTTCCCGGCTTGCAATTCCTGCTGCTTCTCTCAGAATCTCCCCAATCTTCTGGTCATCTTTTTCATTCAGCGTCACATTCTTATAGAAACCGATGGGATATGTTGTATAACTTTCCCGGTAGTACTCTTCCGTCAACTGTCCCAACGCGCTTCTCATAATAATTTCCGGATCGTCACACTGCTTCATGCCATATTCCGCCTGTCCCGGCTCGGGTTTCCGGTCAATCTCCATATCCCCAAGCTGAGAAGTAAAATCGAAGATTAATATCAGTACAATCGCCCAGTAGATCAGGCTTCTTGCGGTCTGCTTACATTCTTTTATGAATAACTGTAATAATACCGGCATTACAATTCACCCCTCTCTGTGTGCATCAGATACATATATGCATCTTCTACCCCTGCTTCACAGAGCTTTGCCGATGCAAACGGCTTCTCTTCAGCCAGGAACCTGGCCATCACGTTATTACCCAGGGTGAGCATGCTGGTCACAATATAATCCTTCTTAAGAATCTCTAATTCTCTCTTACTGATCTCAGCAGAATATACTTTCCCTTCCGTCATGGAAATGAGATCCGTCACCGTTCCCTGATAGATGACGCTTCCCTCGTCCAGTACAGCTATATCTTCACAGGTCGCCTCGATGTCTCCCACAATATGAGTGGACAGAATGACTATTCTCTCTTCCGCAATCTCACACAGCAGATTACGAAAACGCACCCTTTCCTCCGGGTCCAGTCCCGCAGTGGGTTCGTCTACAATCAGTACTCTGGGATTATGAAGGATTGCCTGCGCGATTCCAAGCCGCCGCTTCATCCCGCCAGACAATGCCTTTACCTTCTTTCTCTTATCATCCTGCAGATTTACTTTCTTAAGGAGCTTTGGGATCCGCTGCTTTCTCATATCCTTATTAAGTCCTGATAATACACCCAGATAATCCATCGCTTCGTACACTGTCATATAGGGATACATGGAGAATTCCTGCGGTAGATACCCTACCATCTTTCGGATCTCCTTCGCCCGCTGGACATTTCTTCCGCACACGGATACTTCGCCTTCTGAGACTGGCAGCAACGTCGCAATTACCTTCATCAACGTCGTCTTCCCTGCTCCATTTCTCCCCAGAAGGCCGAACATACCGGTCTCGATCGTAAGATTGACGTCGCATAACGCCTGTTTCTTTCCATAGTATTGATTCAGATTCCTGATTTTGATTGTAGTAGACATACGCCTCATCCTTTCTGTCTGTTTCCTGTATTATATTCCTGCATTTCAGCAATAGGATTTTCTCAATTGATACATATATCATAAGGTGTAAATCTCTATATTTTCTCTACAAAAAATTAAGAATCACTAAGGATAAATTGAATTTTCTCCAAAAGATGCCGTAACCACCGCCCCTCCTCTGATACTGTTCGCCACATTCAATGTTCCGCCGTGCTTCCGGCAGAATTCTCTGCAGATGTGCAGTCCAATTCCAAAATGTTCATCCGTCTCTTTGCCTTCATATTCTTTATGATAAGGCTTTAACGCATGATCCAGCTGCTCTTTCGAAAAGCCGCGTCCGTCATCCCGGACAGTCAGCATAAACTCTCTCTTCTCCGCATCGTAATCTGACATCACCTCAATCTCTTGTCCGGCATAGCGGATGGCATTCGAGAGTACATTTTCCAGGACTTCCATAATAATGCTGTCATCCGCTTCTATCCTGATGCCCGATGAATATTCCATATGATTCCCATCACACCCACGATAATGTATCCTGACGTCCCCAACCTGGTTCAACGCAAAAACCACTTCCCCTATCTTCTTCTCAATGCTCCCAAGCTCCATCCATTCCGGAGAAAACGGCACCTCGTCTATGCTGCGGATTCCCTTCATGGTACGGCTGTAATCCTCAAGCCTTCTCAGATGGTCAGACATCAGCGCCAGCGTATCCTGCATCTTCTCCTCGCTGATCTTCCCTTCCGGCATATAACGTGCCAGGAAATCCGTATATCCCCGAAGCACCGTAAGAGGTGTACGAAGATCATGAGCAAATGCAGCGTTCAGCTCCTTCTGCCGCTCCACGAGCCTTAGCATCTCTTCTTTTCCGCGGACCAGTTCCAGGCGCATGTCCTCCACAGAGTCACAGAGACTGCCCAGTTCGTCCTCACTCTCATAACTGATATGAAAATCAAGATCATTTCTCCGGATTCTCTCCACACTGTTCTCAAGGAGAGAAAGGGGCTTTGCCAGACGTTTCTGATAAAAGATGCAGATTGTCACCATCATCCCTGCAAACGCATAGATGAACGGGCACCACACCCTCACAAGATCCAGAAACAATATCTTGAAACCGTTCGTCTCTGCCGCAAAATGATATCCGAATCCCCACAGAGGCCCTTTCTTGTAAATAATTCCCAGAAGATCCGCCCGCTCATATTGCGTCCACTCTGCCAGTTCCAGCTGCCAGCAGAACATCATCGTAAAATAGGACAATCCGAATACAACTGCTGCCAGAACCAGAATATATGCAACCATCGCCTTACGAAAAGACAGATTCCTGATATACTTCTGCAATTCTTCCAGTTTTTCCTCTAACCAATCCATCGGTATCCCACTCCCCATACAGTCTCTATATATGTGTGTTTCGTATATTTCCCAATCTTGCTCCGTATTCTCCGTATATGTTCCATGACGATGCTGCTGTCTGCACTCCCGTCAAATCCCCGGGCTTTCTCATACAGCTGTTCCTTACTGAATACTTGTCCGGCATTTAGCGATAATATCTCCACAATCCCATACTCCGTCTTCGTCAGATTCAGAGGCCGTTCCTCGTAGTACACGCACCGGTCTCCATAGTGAATTGCCAGACGGTCGAATACCCGCACCGCACCGTCCGTCTTCTTCCTCTCTTCTCTTCTAAGATGCGCCGCAACTCTCGCTCCCAGCTCGTCGATACTGAATGGTTTCAGGATATAGTCATCTCCGCCTAACATCAATCCCTTGATTCTGTCTGCTTCTTCTATCTTCGCCGACAGGAACAGAATCGGGCAGGAGACATGGGTTCGGATTCTTTCACACACCTCGAAACCGTCAAGCATCGGCATATTGACGTCAAGAATGATAAGATCCGGCTCTCTGTTCAGCTGCCCTAGTACCTCTAATCCATTCTTCGCTTCTATCACCTGATAATCCTGTATCTCAAAGTAATCCTTCAATAACTGAATGATTCCTGGTTCGTCATCCGCAATTAGGATTCGTTTCTTTTCACGCATATTGTCTGACCCGCCTTCTGATTTACTCAATTGCCAAAACTATTGTATACCTTTAAAATACAAAACTCAATCTCCTCTTGACAATCTTTCTTTTTGCGTCTAAAATAGTTCAAAATAGAACTATGTATTGGAGGTGTGAAGATGATCTCGCAATTCTGGACCTATCAGGCACATATCAAATCTTTATATACAGACTGCATGGAACCTGTCTGCAAGAAATACTGCCTCACCCGCATGGAATTGGACATTCTCCTCTTTCTTGCCAATAATCCGCAATTTACTACTGCATCAGAGATTGTTGAGATCCGGCATCTTACCAAGTCCCATGTCTCACTGGCAGTCAACACCCTGGTGGAGAAGGGCTGTCTGACGAAGAGGAAATCTGCACACAACCGTAAGACAATACACTTAGAGCTCTGTCCGGCTGCCAATAATATGATTCGTGACGGACAGGATGCACAGAAATTCTTTGGCTCTGTCCTATTCCGGGATTTTACTGCTGACGAGTATGAGCAGATTGCCAGTCTCTTCGAGAGAATGTACCAGAATATAAAAAATTATCAGGAGGAATCTTAAGAATGCTTACAGAATTTATCGTATGCTTTATCGCCGGAATCGGCGCAGGCTTAGGAACCGGATTTGCCGGAATGAGCGCCGCGGCAGTCATCAGCCCCATGCTGATTACATTTCTTCACATGCCGGCATATAACGCGGTAGGAATCGCCCTTGCCAGTGATGTTCTTGCCAGCGCTGTCAGCGCCTACACTTACGGAAAGAATAAGAATCTTGACGTGAAGAACGGAATCGTCATGATGATCTCCGTCCTGTGTTTTACCCTGTTTGGAAGCTGGATTGCAAGCCTTGTGCCTAACCAGACCATGGGAAGCTTCTCCGTATTCATGACCTTCCTCTTAGGCGTCAAATTTATCGTAAAACCGGTGATGACTACCAAAGAGGCGATGGCGTCCGTGGACCCCCGCAAGAGATTCATCCAGTCTGTTGTCTGCGGAGTGATGATTGGTTTTATCTGCGGATTCATCGGCGCAGGCGGCGGCATGATGATGCTTCTGATCCTCACCAGTGTTCTTGGATATGAATTGAAGACTGCCGTGGGAACCAGCGTATTTATCATGGCATTCACCGCATTTACCGGAGCGGCAAGTCATTTCGCCATAGGCGGGATGCCGGATTTGTGGTGTCTCATTTTCTGCGTATTATCAACACTTCTGTGGGCAAGGATTGCCGCCCTGTTCGCTAACAAAGCAAGCGCCATCACATTGAACCGCGCTACCGGCGTCGTGCTTGTCGTTCTTGGCGCTACCATTATGATCGTCGGCTGACTGTGTAATTGATAATATTTTCCGCAAATTGGAGGAACCATGCAAGATAAATTCAATATTTCAACAAAACGGCAGAATTCCTGTATTCCGGCATATCATTATTATATGTTCAACAAACCTTTCGGTTGCGTGACCGCCCGCCGAGACGACCGCTTCCCCACAGTCATGGACTATTTTAAGGAACTTGATAATAACCGGCTCTCTCCTGTCGGACGGCTTGACCGCGAGACGGAAGGACTCCTGATCATTACGGATGACGGGAAATGGAACCAGCGAATGACCCATCCAGATTATCATAAGGAAAAGACCTACGAGTTCACCGCCCTTGGCGAATTAGATCACGAAAAACTTGAGAAACTTCAAAACGGCATTCTGCTGAACGGCTCCGATATACCTACATTGCCCTGCCAGATTACTGTTACGGGGACTTCTGTGCTATCTGAGATTCTGCCTGCACTCCATCCGGAACTTAAGGCATCTTTCGGACAGAACCGCCCCGGCCATCCGGTCGTTATGGGAACCATCACAATCACCGAAGGCCGGAAGCGGCAGATCCGCAGGATGATGAAAGCCGTCCGGTGCTGTGTGGTCGCTTTGAAGCGCATTTCTATTGATGACATCATTCTGGATGAGACATTGAAGCCCGGGGAGTGGAAGGAGATCTTCTTTGACTCTCACGGCAGCTGCCAAATGCATGCAGGCAGCCGCCCGGCTTATTGCCCGCAAGAATAACAAATAGGAACAAGGCAATCCCCGCAACCGACATGACTTTTCCCGCCTGCAGTCCGGGCGCATGATATACGATCCTGATTTCATGCTCCCCGGCATCTATTCTGAATCCAAGAAACGCTGTATTTACTTCTTCGCCTTTCACTTCTCTTCCATCTGCCAGTATCTCAAAATTTTCGTCGTAGGGAATCGTAGTGATAAAATATCCCGGCTCTTTTACATCAATCGTTCCGGCAATGCAATTCCCCTTCGTTTTTTTCTTATCCATCAGGAATTCTGACTGATATAACTGATCTTTGCTTCCACCCCCGCTACCCGGAAGTACGCTCACAAAGGCTTCCACATCTGCAATCTCATACTCTCCCTTCCCGAAGATGATTTCTACAGAATCCTGATCTTGTTTCAAAGAGACCGTATATGTGAATTCTGTATTCGCATTATAGTAGAAATGATTCTTTGCCGTCAGCTTATTGCGTGTCCCCTCCAGCCAGACGGCAACATCTTTTTCCGGCTCCAGATTCGTTACCCGGAACCGGAGAAATAATACTCTCTCTCCCTTCTCTTCCGCCTGTGGTACAGGCAGTGCAAAACGGGCCTTCTGATTGGTATCCGATCTGACTGTTTCTGGTAAATCCAGTTTTACAGGCGTTACATAGTCTGATTTTTCTATCTTTTTTATCTCCTCTTCCCCTTCCGTCTTTCGTACCCCTTTTGCCCCGGTATCCTTCACCACCGCATATGCAAGCAGCGCTAACTGGTTATAGGGATATTCCAGTTTCTGATACGTATCTTCCGTAATCACCTTGTCTGTCCCATAGGCAGCCGGTGAGACCTGATTGTTCTGATACACCCTCCATCCATTCTTACTTTCGTCACCATATCCGCCGCCTTTACTATGCTTGTCCTCCCCCTTCTCCACAAGCTCATATCCTGGAACGTCTTCTTTTGATACTACATACTTCACGCCCATAAACCGCTGATACACCGGATTATGTACCGCAGACTGCATCAGAAAGTTCCGAAACGGTTCTTCCAACTGAAATGTCTCCTCCCGGAACTTGTAATATCCCTCATGATAAGAGGAAGAATAGATAGAGGAAGAATATTGGTCCATACTCCAGATCCGGTTCAGATTCGCTGCATTCTCCGTATCATTCCCCAATTGCTCCGTCCGGTAATAACCTTCTTCCTTTGCCGTCACTTCTGTAATCAATTCCCCGACAGCCGGGTCTGTTACTTCTTCATAGAAATCCTTTCTGACCGCCCTGTCCGTCTGTTCGTGACATACAGAATCGAATACTACAAGCATCATAATAGCCGGAACCAGAAGAAACATGCCCGTTTGGGCATTTCGATTCCAGAATGCGCCTGTTGATGAAGAGAAAGACCTCATCTGATAAAATGTATAAATGCAACAAACAATCAGCATCACGAAACCGTCTAAGATCAGAGGTTTCCAGTAGTCTCCTACGCCCCCATGTCCGCGGCTTACATAGATCAGTCCAATCGTCATCATATAAGGACACAGTCTGATAAACTTTCCCCATCTCCTACAATCTGCTCTATTGTCTGCACTATTCTCTGATTTTCCCAGCGATTCAAGATAACATGCCAGCACATAACACAAAAGCGGAAGAAATGGAATCATTACTTTGTCCCGTATATATAATCCACCATTCAGCAGATATGCGAACACCGGAATCGTCAGTACAGCCTCGCAACTGAGTGCCAGCACTCTCTCATGCATCTTTCGTCCAAACAACATGGCGGTCAGGGCCGTTACCCCAAGCGTCGTCATGCCAATCCCATATGGGGAATAGCAGAATCTGTCCATGGAAATCTGCGGAATCAGCAAATCAGCCGGACTTAATCCCGTACCGCTTCCTCCCCGCCCTGTCAGCGCCAATGCCGTAGGCACTAACAGAATCCCGCTCATCAACACTGCCAGTACGAAAGGTATTGAGAATCTGATTCCTTCTGTAAGAAATCCTCTGCACGATATCCTCTCGCCTCGTTCATCACAGACCATGAGATACCGGTGAACTCCATACACTGCCAACACCAGCATCCCGCCAATACTGAAGTAGAAACTGGTCATGATCATGAGGAAAATGCTGACACTAAGTGTCTTCTTACCATTTTCAAAATACCGGTCCACTCCCATCAATCCCATCATAAGAAACGGCATGTAATTGACGAACATAATCTGATTATAAGAATGGAAGATCATTGGCCCTGCAAGCAGAAAATATACCGCCATACCAATACAGATGCCCCTCTGAAATCCTCTTTTCCTTAACCACTCATACATCAGAATCACCGAAGCAATCAGGCAAAGCAGTTGGGCAGCCATCATATAGTCGGACATTTTCACAAAAGGAAGCAGGTAAGACGGCAAAAGTACCGGATTATACAATCCATAATAAGCAAAATTATAGATATTCTGCCCGCCTCCGATATTCGCCGCAAATTCCGGGAACAGATTCCCTGTATCATAAAACTGCTGCCGGAAATAATCTGGCAGCACACTATGCTGGCTGATCCAGTCTACCTTTGCGCCAAATACGCCAGAACGGAGACAAAACAGATAGCAAAACCCTATACTAAAGATACACAGAAAACTATATACGGCAATCCTCTGCACGCCATATGGACACTTATACAGATACCCTCGTCTATTTCGCTTTTCATGACCAATCTGCTTTGGAATCTTCTCCTGCCGGTTCTGTGTCCGTCTATATAGAAGCCGCCTCATGCCTGTCTCCCTTCCTCTCATCACTGGAATCCTTCAGAATAAAGATTGGCCTGTGCTTCGTCTCAAGATAAGTCTTCGACAGATATTCCCCTACAATTCCCGTGCAGAAGAGCTGGATTCCGCTCACCATGAATATAATACATGCCAATGACGGCCATCCAGACACCGAGTCACCCCAGATCAGCGTCCGCACGACAATTACCAGAATCATAAGAAAAGAAATCACGCAGAAGCATACCCCGACAATCGAAGCCAGAGACAAGGGCGCCACTGAGAATCCTGTGATACCTTCCAGCGAATAGGTGAATAATTTGCGAACCGACCACTTGGTCTGCCCTGCACAGCGTCCCACATTCTGGAATTCCAGCCATTTGGTCCTAAACCCCACCCACTCGAAGATTCCCTTGGAGAAACGGTTATATTCGCTCATTCCTAACACCGCATCCACCATCTTGCGCTTCATCAGTCGGTAATCCCTGGCGCCATTCACAATCTCCGTCTTGGAAATGCGGTTGATGAATTTATAAAAGCTCTCTGACAAAAAGGAGCGTATCCTTGGCTCCCCCGCCCGGGTAGAACGCCTGGTTGCCACACTGTCATAATCTTCCTCCCTAAGGATTCTGTACATCTCCGGCAGAAGTCCCGGCGGGTCCTGCAGGTCCACATCCATGGTCGCCACATAATCTCCCGCCGCATTCTTAAGTCCCGCATAGATCGCCGCTTCTTTCCCGAAATTCCTGGAAAATGACAGATACCGGCAGCGCCTGTCCGATTCATTCATTTCTTTCAATATAGGAAGAGTTCTGTCCGAAGAGCCGTCGTCCACGAAGATCAGTTCGAATTCTTCGCCTGGCATCTCATTCATCACCTTGCACATCTCGCGATAATATACCGGCAACGCCTCTTCTTCATTAAAACATGGAATTACAATACTGATTCTGCTCATCTTACATACCTCCTGCTGCTCTTTGTTTTCCATAATCATACCTCATGTTCCTTTCGATGAACTTTCAAAAAACTAACAATTTTGAAAGATTCTAACAATTACAGATTTTATATATTCTTCCCTTCACGCAGTTACTTTACTCTGTAACCCTTAAGAAATGGTAAAAATAAATCTTAAAAATTCTTAAGAACTTCTAAGAATTTCCAAAAAATTGGTATACTAATACCAGTACATCATTGTAGCCATTCTGCCTGTTCAGATACACAGACAGAAAATCCACAGAATACGGAAGTATAAACCAGCATGAAAAAATCACGCATTCTAATCGTAGATGACAACCCGGAGATCCGGGAAATCATCCATATCTTACTGGAAGGAGAAGGGTATGACATCGAGGAGGCCGCTGACGGCCAAAGCGCCCTTCATCAGATAGAGAAATCCGCATCCGATTTCGACCTGATCATCCTGGATATTATGATGCCGGGCCTCAACGGATACCAGACCTGTACACGAATCCGCAAGAGCAGCAACGCCCCAATCCTGTTCTTAAGCGCGCGCACCAAAGACAGCGACAAGACGCTGGGATTCTCAAGCGGGGGTGACGACTACCTTGCCAAGCCATTTTCCTATAATGAACTCGTAAGCCGCGCCAAGGCGCTGATCCGCCGTTACCAGGTATACCGTGGAAAGGATGAGCCGAAGATACTGCCTGCGGCCGATAGCCGCTCCTCGCAATCTGACAGGCAACTTGGTATGATATCAAAAAAAGAACCTCTTATCTTCCATCATCTTACGATTGATGAAGAGAAGGAAGAAGTGTCCTCTGATGGCACATTACTGGAGCTGACAGACACGGAATATGCCATGCTGCTCCTTCTGGTGAAGCACCGCCGTCAGATCTTTTCCGCACAGCATCTCTACGAGTCTGTGTGGGAAGAACCTTATTATTATGGCGCCAGCAATACGGTTATGGTCCATATCCGCAATCTTCGTCTTAAGATTGAGAAAGATCCGAAGAATCCTGCATTAATCAAGACCGTCTGGGGAAAGGGGTATCGCTGTGATTAGACGATTCAAAGAATCAAAGATACGCACGCAGTCTGCGGTTGTAATCCTTATGGCGCTGATTCTCTCCATCTCCTTCTTCGAACTGCTGTGGCTGAACAAATGGGTACTCTGCAGAACTGCCGAACGACTGAATCTCTTCTATCCGCAGGTGAACGAGGAATCCCTTCAGGAATCTCTTCAAGACGTCCTCGTTGAAAATGCCGCACATTACAACATTCCTGAATC
>CANSLW010000062.1 GCA_947647815.1 uncultured Dorea sp.
ATTATTATGAAGAAATCGGGATTGTCTTCGAGGAGGATTTTGCGGATTACGGCATTTTCGTCTAATTCAAATTTCATGCACAGCCAGGCACATAACTGTACCATAGATTTGTATGTATCATCGTTGAATTTGCCTGTCTCGTCCGGATGACAGCATTCGATAGATACCGTATCAATGTTGCGGCTGTTCGATGCATATGCCACCTCCCAGGTAGGAACACATTGAATAATTTCACCTTCCAGCCCTATGATAAAATTGCTGCTTACCTCCGTATCATGTCCGTCTTTCAGGCTTTCAAAATAATTTCTGTTATCCATCGCTGTTGCTCCTGGATTCGCCGTATAATGTACCACAATTCCTGTAATCTTCTCCGTAGGTATCCCTGGCCTTGAATAAGGATTCATAGTCAGCAATTCCACGTCTATCTCCGGTTCAACAGCCTCAATCTTCTCTCCGGTCAGTCCATAATACTTATCCATAATCCAATCTGGCTTAAATATCCTTGCCAGCACGAAAAGTACCACCAGGATACTCAGCGCTATCAGTCCGATACGTGTATTTCGCCGAATTATTTTATTCTTCTTTTCTCTTGTAATTTTCCTTGCTTTTTTATTCTTCTTTTTCATCATAGGTTTTCTCCACTTTATATCTATATATTATCATATTTTATTTCATTTTTCGTTAAAAGTTCCTTAGAAATTTATGAAAAACTCTATATGATTGATTCCATTCAATGAAAATGATAAAATATAAAGTAGTTATTTATGAAAGGACGTGAGGATATTGGAGAAAAAGAATTATCCAAAAAAACGTATTATTCTCTTCACTTCCATTGCCGTGTTACTATCAGCGATTGCGTATCTGACTCTATGTGCAATGGTAAAACCCGATTGTATATTGCCTAATACAACTATAAACGGCATTTCTCTCGATGGTATGTCACTTAAAGAAGCAGCCAATATTCTGGAAAATGATCTCGCAGTCCGCCAAAATGATATCTCGCTTACTGTCACAGCTGAAGGAACAGATTATCATCTTATGATAGGGAAACTGCTAGAACTTGACTGCCAGTCTCTGGCAGAAGAAGCGTTTCTTTCAGAGCAGCAGGGATTCCTGTTAAGAGGGGGACTCTGGTTAAAGAACTTTATTATTGGCTCACACAGGAATTCTCTGCCTGCCATACACGATTTCGATGCCCTTCATAAGGAAATAGCTGACAGCGGCCTTTTGGATATTGACAGTGCCGTCCAGACTTCCTGTCAGGAAGAAAACGGACAACTGGTTTTTACCATGGGCACCCCTGGTTCCACGGTGGATGAAGCAGCTCTTATCAAACAGATTGAATCCAATCTCAAAACAGGGGAGTATGATTCAGTAATTACTTGTCCCATGACCGACAGTAAAGTGGATCCGGTCGATATTGACCAGCTCTACCAAGAAATACACCGTGATCCGGTTAATGCCACACTAAATCCGGTCAATGGATATCAGATTGTAGATTCCATAAATGGGCTTGATTTTGACAAAGAAGCCGCAAGAAAAATCCTTGAAGAAGCCAGAGAAGGCAGCCATGTCTCCATAGATCTGACCTATACTGAGCCAGATATCACAACTCAGGACATGAAAAACCATTTATTTACAGACAAACTTGCAACATGGACAACCGCTGTTGGAGGTACTGCCGGCAGAATCATCAATATACAGCTCGCCGCGTCGAAATGCAACGGAGCAATTTTATGCAATGGAGATGAATTTTCTTTTAATGACACGGTAGGGGAGCAGACTGCCGAGACAGGTTTCCAAAAAGCAAATGCAACACAGGGCGAAAAGGTAATACAGGCATATGGCGGCGGTATATGTCAGGTCTCCACTACACTTTTTATAGCAGCACTGTATGCCGGTATGGATATCCCTGAACGATGGTGCCATACCTATGTATCCAGTTACGCTGAACCTGGCATGGATGCTGCAGTAGCATGGGGTGATCTGGATCTTAGGATTAGCAATAACAAAGATTATCCCGTCAAACTAGAAGTCACCTTCGAAAACGGTAACCTCACAGCAACTGTCTGGGGAACAAAAACGGAGGTTACGCCAACCGAAATTGAGACAAAAGTATTAGATTCCTCCAGCGATTCCCTGGAAATACAGACCTGCAGAAAAATATATTCTGCGGATAGAGAAAATGCAGTTATTTCGCGTTTTTACAGTTCTTATATTAATCCTTCCATAAGACAGGACTAACACGCAATCTCTGAACAATCTGAACAGAATATATTGTTACTATACAATGTAACTAAGTCAACAACCCCGATGCAAGCATACATGGCATCAAGCATACAACGATGCAGAGCATCGGGGTATGTAGGCCCTCGCGGCAGTCGCCAAATGCCTGCAAGCAGTCACTTGGCTCGTTGCTCGCGGGAATAAAGCGCCGCGTTGGCTGCATCGATTGAAGCCAACGCGGCAGGCAGCAATACACGCTGTTCAGCCAATTTGATTATAAACTTATCTATACCTATCTTTTAATCGGTGTAGAATCGATACGTCGTGGTAGTCTCATAGACTGCGCCTGCCCTCACAATCGGACCTTCAAAGTTCTCCTTGTGCACTGCATCCGGGAAATACTGGGATTCAAAGCAAAGTCCCTGGCGCTTCTCATAGAGAACCCCGTCTTTTCCCTCCTTGCCATCAATAAAATTGCCGGTGTAGAACTGCATGCCTGGAAGATCTGTAAATACTTTCATTCCGATTCCCGTCTTCTT
Source organism: uncultured Dorea sp. (assembly GCA_947647815.1). Classification (GTDB taxonomy): domain Bacteria; phylum Bacillota; class Clostridia; order Lachnospirales; family Lachnospiraceae; genus Sporofaciens. The sequence goes on from CANSLW010000062.1 coordinate 2,766, forward strand.
TGAATACATAGATGCTGCCTGACGGTATCCGCTGCCGTTTAATACCCAGTTATGGTCATAACCGCCTCCGAACCGTAATGCTTCATAATCCACTTCTATCTCCGATCCTACTGTCTTACCTGCACGAAAATCCATCGGCGTACCTTCCACAGGAATCAGCTCACCGGTCGGGATTGACTGGGCATCTGCCTCTGTATAGACGTCTGCACAAATTACAACCTCCTGATCCAGAATTGTACCTGATGCATGTCCTGAAAGGTTGAAATAACTATGATTCGTAAGGTTCACAAGAGTATCTGACTCTGGAACTGCATGGTAATGTATCTTTATCTCATTTTCTTCAGTCAGTGTATAAGTTACACGGATATCAACCGTTCCCGGGAATCCCTGATCGCCGTCCGGACTGTGAAGCAGAAATGTCACGTGGCTGTCATCCACTTCTTCTGCCTCCCACATTCTCTTGTTAAAGAAGTCTCTTCCACCATGAAGCGTATTCTGATTATCATTCCTGGTCAGTGTATAGTTTACTCCATTTAATTCAAACTCACCGCCTCTGATACGGTTCGCCACTCTTCCGAGAGTCGCCCCCAGATACAAAGTATCAGACTCATATCCACTTACATCTTCATATCCAAGTACTACATCCTGCACCTGTCCTTCTCTATCCGTAATCAGAACTTTTACCAGAACCGCACCATAATCTGATACTGCAATCTCCATGCCACTCCCATTCTTCATTGTGTACAATGACACTTGTTCTCCCTTTTTTGTTGTTCCAAAATCACTTTTCATACTAAACCTCAATTACTATGTTTACTCATCTACGCTATAATTTGGTGCCTCTTTTGTAATGTGTATGTCATGAGGATGGCTTTCTTTTAACGACGCCGCAGAAATCTTCACGAATTTTCCGTTCTGCTTCAATTCTTCAATTGTACGTGTTCCGCAGTATCCCATACCGGAACGAAGGCCTCCCATTAACTGGAATACCGTATCTTCTACCGTTCCTTTATAAGCAACACGGCCTTCTACTCCTTCTGGAACAAGCTTCTTCGCATCTGACTGGAAATAACGGTCTTTGCTTCCGTTCTCCATCGCTGCGATAGACCCCATACCACGATAGACCTTGTATTTTCTGCCCTGGAACAGTTCAAATGTTCCCGGACTTTCATCACATCCTGCGAAAATGCTTCCCATCATGCATACATTCGCTCCGGCTGCAATCGCTTTCGTCATATCACCAGAGTACTTGATTCCACCGTCTGCAATAACCGGAATACCATGCTTATCTGCCGCTTCATAGCAATCCATAACTGCTGTTATCTGCGGAACGCCAATTCCCGCAACAATTCTTGTCGTACAGATAGAACCCGGCCCGATTCCAACCTTCACGGCATCTACACCTGCCTTAATCAACGCCTCTGCCGCTTCTCCGGTTGCCACATTACCTGCGATAACCTGAAGATCAGGGAATTTGGATTTAATCATATCCACCGTACGAATAACATTGGCTGAATGGCCATGTGCAGAATCCATTACAACTACATCGACCTTTGCATCTACAAGCTCCTTAGCTCTGTCCAGACAATTTGCTGTAATACCAATCGCTGCACCGCAAAGCAGACGTCCCTGTGAATCCTTGGCAGATAACGGATACTTAATTTGCTTCTCAATATCTTTGATTGTGATAAGCCCCTTCAGGTTAAACTCGGCGTCTACAATCGGCAGCTTCTCCTTTCTGGCTTTTGCAAGAATTGTCTTCGCTTCCTCCAGAGTAATCCCTTCTCTGGCAGTAATCAAATTCTCAGAAGTCATAGACTCCTTAATCTTCTTCGAGAAATCTTCTTCAAACTTCAAATCACGGTTTGTGATAATACCAACAAGCTTTCCATTCTCCGTTATAGGAACACCGGAAATGCGGAATTTGCCCATCAGATTATTGGCATCCTCCAGAGTATTCTCTGGTGACAGGTAGAATGGATCCGTAATAACGCCATTCTCAGAACGCTTTACCTTGTCCACCTCTTCAGCCTGCTGTTCAATCGACATATTCTTATGAATGATACCTATTCCCCCCTGGCGCGCCATAGCAATAGCCATACGATGCTCTGTAACCGTATCCATGCCCGCACTCATCATCGGTATATTCAGCCTGATACTCTTTGTCAAATAGGTTGACAAGTCCACCTGGTTCGGAACTACTTCTGAATAAGCCGGCACCAACAGGACATCATCGAACGTAATTCCTTCTCCAATAATCTTTCCCATGATTATCATCCTCACTTTCTCTCTTGAATTAAATGTTAATCACAATCTAACCATATAGGCTCATTGCACATATGAAAACAAATATTATCTGCTATCATAACCAATTATGCTGCTACTTGTCAACTGGTTTTTCTTTCTTTTCACCTCTTTTTAGCGAATTACTTTTCTTGGCGCCAACATATAGAATCCTTCAATAATTGTATTGTTTGGCTCAAACAGAACTTTTGTAATCTCCCCATGCCCTGATACAATCAGTGCGTACACTTTTCCCTGTCCTGTCCGGGAAGTAAAATCTACCGTTTTTGCATTCTGATACTGACGCAGTTCTACAGCATCAGCAGGCGCCAGCATCTCCATATCAGCTACATTAGCAGAAAATGCTTTCTTCCTCTTTGACTTATTCATAATCTTGTCAATGTCCAAATCACCATTTACAAACAAATATTCAAATTCCACATTGAGCCTGCGGAACATAAACACATCTAAGACAATCATAAGGACTGGCAGAATCAATCCAATTGGAAACATCAATATAATCAAAAATGAAACGATTGTCGCCGCAACCAACAGTGCTTTAATCAGCATATCCTTCATATCTGTCTGTTTTTTTACCAACTGTTCTGTATAGTAGTCATTCATCCTCTACTCCTCCGTATTCTTTACAGTATTACCCTTATGGGCCGTATATTTTATTCGTTACTGTCCAGTAACATTCTCAATATTCATTGTAGCACACTTTGGTATAAAAAGAAAACTCCTCATATGAGGAGTTTTCTAAAAATTAATATCTTATTACATCATTCCCATTCCCGGGGCACCGCCTGCAGGCATTGCCGGAGCATCTTCCTTGATATTTGCAACAACAGATTCTGTGGTCAACAATGTTGATGCAACGCTGGTAGCATTCTGCAATGCACTTCTTGTAACCTTCGCCGGATCAAGGATTCCACCCTCTACCATATCTACATAATTCTCTGTCAGTGCGTCAAAACCTACGCCTGGTTCTGATTCTTTGACTTTATTAATAATTACAGATCCTTCCAGTCCTGCATTAGCCGCAATGTGGAATAATGGAGACTCAAGTGCTTTCAATACTACATTTGCCCCTGTCTTCTCATCACCGTCCATATTCTCTGCAATAGCTGCAACTTCTTTAGCCGCATGGATATATGCAGAACCGCCGCCTGCGATTATTCCTTCTTCTACTGCTGCCCTTGTTGCTGCAAGTGCATCTTCCATACGAAGCTTTGCTTCTTTCATCTCTGTCTCTGTTGCAGCGCCAACACGGATTACGGCAACACCGCCTGCAAGTTTCGCAAGTCTCTCCTGAAGTTTCTCTTTATCAAAATCAGAGGTAGTCTCTTCAATCTGCATCTTAATCTGAGCAACACGATCAGCAATCTCTTTCTTATCACCCATACCGTCAACGATAACTGTATTTTCCTTCTGAACCTTAACAGATTTTGCGCGGCCTAACTGATCCATGGTCGTCTCTTTTAAATCCATGCCAAGTTCATCAGATACAACCTGGCCGCCTGTCAGGATTGCAATATCCTTAAGCATCTCTTTTCTTCTGTCACCGTATCCAGGTGCTTTTACTGCTGCAACGTTAAATGTTCCACGCAGTTTATTAACAATCAGTGTTGTAAGCGCTTCACCCTCTACATCCTCAGCAATGATTAATAATCTTGCTCCGGACTGTACAATCTGCTCTAACAAAGGCAGGATATCCTGAATATTAGAAATCTTCTTATCTGTAATCAGGATATATGGATCTTCCAGAACAGCTTCCATCTTATCCATATCTGTTGCCATATATGCAGATACATATCCTCGGTCGAACTGCATACCTTCTACCAGGTCAAGCTCTGTCTTCATGGTCTTGGATTCTTCGATTGTAATAACACCGTCGTTAGAAACCTTCTCCATAGCATCTGCAACCATTTCGCCTACTTCGTCATCACCGGCAGAGATAGCCGCAACTCTTGCAATCTGAGCCTTATCTTTTAATTTACTTGACATCTTTGCGATAGCTTCTACAGCTGCATCTGTTGCTTTCTTCATTCCCTTACGAAGGATGATTGGATTAGCTCCTGCTGCTAAGTTCTTCATTCCTTCATGTACCATAGCCTGCGCAAGTACGGTTGCTGTTGTTGTTCCATCTCCGGCTACATCGTTTGTCTTAGATGCGACTTCCTTAATCAGCTGTGCGCCCATATTCTCGAATGCATCTTCAAGCTCAATTTCTTTTGCGATTGTCACACCGTCATTTGTAATCAATGGTGCTCCAAATGATTTGTCCAGAACAACGTTGCGTCCCTTTGGTCCAAGTGTTACCCTGACAGTATCTGCCAGCTGATTTACTCCTGATTCCAATGCACTTCTAGCTTCTGCACCGTATTTAATTTCCTTTGCCATGATTTTTATGCCTCCTAAATCTATGATTATTAGTTATTAGTTATAAAATATCTGTGTTTTCATATTCACATATCTTAGTGGATGAAATCCGCCTGCAGAGCATACCATTTGATGCCCTGACAATGCTCTCCTGCTTCTACTCACAAATTGCAAGAATGTCATCCTGCTTTACGATGATAAATTCTTCATCCTCAATCTCTACTGTAGTTCCTGCATACTTAGAATAAATTACTTTCTGTCCAACTGCAACATTCATCTGGATTTCTTTTCCATCTACAGTTCCGCCTGGTCCTACGGCAATAACCTCTGCTTGCTGCGGTTTCTCTTTAGACTGTCCAGGAATCACAATCCCTGACTTAGTGGTTTCTTCTGCAACTAACTGTTTTAATACTACTCTGTCTCCTAATGGTACTAATTTCATAGTTTATGCCTCCTTCAATTTGTATCTATTTTGTTAGCACTCATAAAAAGAGAGTGCTAAGAAACTCTAGATATAAAATAGCACTCTCTTCTAACTTTGTCAACACACTTTATATTTAGTTTACAAGATTTTTATAAAATCCATTCTTAATCCGGAATTTTAGTATTCTTCCCGCCTTATTCCAATATCGCTCCTTGATAACTCCCATGCAGGTATCTTCGCCTTCCGACACTTTAATTCTACACTCATAACTTCCATCCAGTGAAAACTCTGTCAGTTCCGTATCCTCTGCTATTAAGTATATGCATTCTTCTTCCGGATTATACGAGATCACACTGCAATGATGAACTTTTTCATCAAAACGCCCTTCTTTAAGAACCATACAGTACATCCGTATCTTTGCTGAACATGTTTCATACATATGTCTTGACTTTCTCCCTCCTTAGAACACTCCTTTACATACAATGAGGGTATCAGTTCCCCAATACCCTCTTCCTTCTGAATCAGCGACCCTCACATGACTAATCTAGCCACACATATGAAACTTATTTCATACGCTCTGCCTTGATATGCTCTAATTCTGTGAACACATAATCATTTACAACCTTTATATAGGTTCCTTTCATTCCTGAAGAACGCGACTCAATAACTCCTGCACTCTCAAACTTACGGAGTGCATTGACAATCACTGATCTGGTAATCCCGACTCTGTCTGCAATCTTGCTGGCAACCAGAATCCCTTCCGTTCCGTTCAGTTCTTCGAATATGTGGATGATTGCTTCCAGCTCCGAATAGGAAAGCGTACTAATTGCTGATTGAACAATATGCTCTTTCCTGGTCTCCTCTGCACTCTCTTCATTTACAGACCGCAGCATCTCTAATCCTACCACTGTAGTGCCATATTCACTCAGTATAATGTCATCAATCTCGTACATTTGTCCTTTCTTATAGATGAACAATGTACCCAGACGTTCACCTGCAATATCAATCGGAGTGATAATCGCCTGATACCCCGTCACTGCTGCTTCTGAAAATCCAAGTGTCTGTAAGTTCACATTCTCCTTCGTTGATAATATACTCAGCAGACGCTCATTGAGCATCATATCAATATGACGCCCTACTTCCTGCTCAATCAGTTCCCTGATACATGGTACTTCTTTACATTCGCTCTGTCCCAGTATCTTCCCTTTCTTACTAACTACTAACACATTAGAATCCAAGATTTCAGTAAGTACATCACAGATATCATTAAATACTACCTTACTTGAATTATTATTGTGCAGTAATTTATTGATCTTTCTGGTCTTATCTAATAATTGTACACTCATTGACATACCTCCATCCTTTGAAAGTTATATTATCATACAATTCACTTTTTTACAATGAATTTCCAAATTATTTTTTTATTTCAAAGTTATTTTCATAATCATTTATCCATATAAATGCTAAACCTTTGATTAGCTGAATTATTTTTTATTTTCTTTACTTTCCACATATCCGCATTGACCATCACTGCAGAGAAGCTTATTTCCTTTCTCAACCATATAACTTCCACATCTTGGACATTTCTTAACAGAAGGTTTCTGCCAGGACATGAATTCACATTCCGGATTATCTTCACATCCATAGTATTTCCTGCCTTTTTTGGTCTTACGAATCACCACATCCTTACCACACACCGGACATGGCACGCCAATCTTCTCAAGATAAGGCTTTGTATTCCTGCATTCCGGGAATCCCGGACAGGCAAGAAACCGTCCATGAGGACCATACTTGATTACCATATTCCGTCCGCACTGGTCACAGATTACATCAGTCACTTCATCCTCAATCTTCACCTGCTCCTGCTCTTTTTCTGCCTTTTCAACCGCTTCCTCAAGATCCGGATAGAAATTCTCTATAATTGTCTTCCAGTTTACTTTTCCTTCTGCCACACCATCCAACAGACTCTCCATATTCGCAGTAAAATTCACATCCACGATACTCGGAAAAGACTGCATCATGATGTTATTGACCACTTCTCCTATCTCTGTCAGATACAGGTTCTTATTCTCTTTTGCCACATATCGTCTGGCAATAATCGTCGAAATCGTCGGCGCATAGGTACTTGGACGCCCGATTCCCAGCTCTTCTAAAGTTTTCACCAGAGCCGCTTCCGTATAATGAGCCGGCGGCTGAGTGAAATGCTGCTTTGTCTCGAAATCTATTTTTGATAATCTAGAATCCTGATCCAGCCCTTTCAGCAGTACATTGCTCTCTTCTTTTTCTTCTTCCGCTTCTGTATATACTGAACGGAAACCTTCGAACACAATTTTCGATGCCGCTACCGTAAACCTGTATTGTCCGGCCGCAATCCTTACAGATGTTGTCTCATACTTTGCTGACTGCATCCTGCTGGCAACAAACCGTTTCCACACAAGCTGATACAGACGGAACTGATCTCTGGTCAAGGACTCCTTCACAGTCACAGGAGTACGGCTTACATCAGTCGGCCGAATTGCTTCATGAGCGTCCTGAACATTCTTATTACCTTCTCCTTTTCTTGTTTCACTTACCGCAACATACTCTTTTCCATAGTTTGCTGCAATATATTCCCTCACATTTGCATCTGCTTCTTCTGATATTCTGGTTGAGTCCGTACGCAGATATGTGATCAGCCCCACTGTCCCATTCCCTTTGATATCAATTCCTTCATAGAGCTGCTGGGCAACCCTCATAGTCTTTGCTGTTGCAAAATTAAGCGCTTTAGAAGCCTCCTGCTGCAATGTACTTGTGGTAAACGGAATCGGAGCTTTCTTTGTCCGTTCTCCTTTTCTGATATCTTCAACCATGTACTTGGCAGTATCTATCTCCTTCAGAATCTCATCCAGTTCTTCTTTAGAGTGGATTGTCATCTTCTTTTTATCCGTACCGTAGAACTTTGCTGTCAGCGGCTTCTTCTCACCTTCTACCTTTAGATTTGCATCCAGAGTCCAGTATTCTTCCGGAATGAATGCATTAATCTCTTCCTCCCTGTCTGCGATAATCCGGAGTGCCACAGACTGTACCCTTCCGGCGCTTAATCCTCTTTTTACCTTCGCCCATAACAAAGGACTGATTCTGTAGCCCACAACTCTGTCCAGAATCCTTCGCGCCTGTTGGGCATCTACCAGATCCATATCAATCTCTCTGGCATTCTTAAGTGATGCCTTCACCGCATTCTTTGTAATCTCATTGAAACTAATCCGGTATGTCTTCTTATTCTCCAGTTTTAGCGCCTTGCTCAGATGCCAGGATATTGCTTCTCCTTCACGGTCAGGGTCAGTTGCCAGATATACTTTATCCGCCTTTTTTACTTCTTTGCGAAGTCCTGCAAGGATATCTCCTTTTCCCCGGATTGTAATGTATTTTGGCTCATAATCATGCTCCACATCAACTCCCAGCTGACTTTTAGGCAGGTCTCTTACGTGGCCGTTCGATGCTGTCACCACATAATTATTCCCTAAAAACTTCTTAATTGTCTTCACCTTGGCAGGTGATTCCACGATTACAAGATAACGTGCCATAACCTTGCTTCCTCCAATAATACACTAGTTTCTGATATAATAATTCTTCGAGATTTCTCGAATATATCCTTTCATTTCCAGTGAAATCAATCGCTCTAACACTTCCTGGGCACTAAACCCTGTTTCTTCTATTAACTGACTGACTCCTTTGGGAAATAAACCGAGACAACTATACACCACATTTTCGTGATTTTCAAGCACTTTTTTTATTTTGTCAGATTTTTGTTCAGATTGCTGATTTCTGATTCCCAATTCCACGAGCAAATCTTCTGGCGAAATAAGGATACCTGCACCCTGCCGTATCAATCTGTGGCATCCCTGGCTCAACTGACTGTTCACAGGTCCCGGCAGTGCATACACATCCTTCCCTTGTTCCAATGCCAGATCTGCGGTAATCAAAGAACCGCTCTTCTCTCTTGCTTCCATTACAAGTATAACATCTGATAATCCGCTGATGATCCGATTTCTTAGCGGAAAATATACCGGCAGCGGCGGCCTGCCCGGAGGCTGTTCGGATATCACGCCTCCATTATCCTGTATGTCCATATATAGCCCGATATGTTCTCTGGGATAACAGATATCCACTCCACACCCTAATATACCATATGTCATTCCCCCGCCATTTAATGCGCCTCTTTGGCCTGCCCCGTCAACACCTCTTGCCATACCACTGATTACCTGCAGCCCATTTTCTGCAAGATATTCTCCATATTCCAATGCAATTCCTTCTCCGTAAGGTGTACATTTTCTGGCGCCCACGATCGCAACAGAAAGAACATCTTTATCCGGCAATCTTCCTTTTACATACAACGCATACGGTGCATCTGTTATCTGCAATAATCTTGTTGGATACTCTTCTGCAAAATACGGTACAAACCTGATTTTCTTTTCTTCTAACTGCTTCCACTCTTTCCTGACATCTTTTTTCCTCGCCTTTAGAATTGCCTCAACATCTTTCCCTTCCAGAAATCCTGAGAATCTTAATCGGATCTCTTCTATATAATATACGGCTTTTCCATTACCATATTCCTCTCTTAACTTTCTCTTTTTACAATCCGATAAGAGAGGAATCGATGCCAGCCAATATTCATATATCATGTCTCTCGCCCCCTCATCTTCCCCAATACTTTTTATCTATTGTCCGGTATCCGATTGCTTCTTTCAAGTGACTCTCTTCTATCTTCTCACTCTCATCCAAATCCGCAATTGTCCTTGCCACTTTCAGAATCTTATGATAAGCCCGCGCCGTAAGTCCCAGTGATGCAAAAGCCTGCCGCATCAGAGCTTCTTCTCTTCGCTCAAGCCTGCAGAACTCCTTTAGTTCATTGACATTCAGCATAGAATTCGTCAGTACTCTTTTTTGTCCGTATCTCTTTTTCTGTATTTCCCTTGCCCTGCATACTCTTTCCCTGATCCGAGCGGAACTCTCCTGTTTCTTTGCACCTGCGAGCATCTCATACTGGATCTTTGGCGCCTCTGCGCAGATATCTATTCTATCCAGGAAAGGCTGGCTGATCTTTCCAAGGTACTGCTGAATCTGTGCCTGAGTGCAAGTACATCTGTTAAAATCCGGATAATTTCCGCACGGACAGGGATTCATCGCGCAAATCAGAATAAAATTTGCAGGAAATACAAAATTCCCCTGGCTTCTTGTAATCCGAATCTGCCCTTCTTCCAATGGCTGCCGCAGAACTTCAAGAACTGGTTTCTGAAATTCAGTCAATTCGTCTAAAAACAATACTCCTCCATGTGCCAGACTAATTTCCCCTGGCACCGGAATCATCCCACCTCCAATCAAAGCCGCCTTCGTCACAGTATGATGGACACTTCGAAAGGGCCTGCCCGTCATCAGTGGATTTTCTTTGTCTATCATACCAAGAACACTATATATCTTAGTAATCTCTATGCTTTCCTCCTGAGTCAGCGGCGGCAGTATGGTAGGCACTCTTTTTGCTATCATAGATTTACCGCTTCCCGGAGGACCTACAAAGAGTAGATTATGGCCCCCTGCCACTGCCACCTCCGTGGCACGCTTTACTGCTTCCTGTCCCTGAATATCGCTATAATCTAACACTTCTTCTTTTTGATTCTGTTGTACACATCCTCTATCATAATAGTGATGTATTCCGCCAACGAATGATTCCAGTTCTTGCTCACCATTCAGGCAGCGGCATATTTCTGTGAGATTATCTGCACCCAAAATTTCTATCCCCTGAACTAAAATCCCCTCCTGTATATTCTGTCTCGGAAGTATACACCTTTTGCATCCTTCTTCCCTGGCGCACATCACAACCGGAAGGACTCCTGACACTGCCTTGATGCTTCCATCCAGGCTTAGTTCTCCGATAACCAGCGTATCTTTCAAACTCTCTTCCGGGAAGATTCCCATAGAAGCCAGCACCGCCAGAGCTATCGGAAGGTCAAATGAGGCTCCTCTCTTCCGGACTGTTGCCGGAGCCAGATTAATTACCATCTTCTTTGCAGGCAATTGGATTCCTGAATTGCGGATTGCCGTTCTTACCCGTTCAGAAGCTTCTTTTACCTCTGAAGAAAGATAGCCTACCATATGAAACATGGGCAAGCCATTACTGACATCTGCTTCCACCTGGATCATCTCGACATGAAGACCCTGAATGGCAGCAGATAAAACTGTACTAAATGACATTCATTTACTCCTTTCTGATGAGTCTTTGTCTTTGTAATTGAAAATATATAGAAGTAAACGGATTTTCAATCGCATAGCCAAAATTTTTATATTATTTGTGTTGAATGTGATACTTTGACCGATTTGGCCTGATAAGTAATCGATGTGATCTACAGAATAGATACTATATATATTATCCTAGTGTATAGTGTGAATCTTTTCAAGAATTTCTTATAGTCAAATTTCGACAAAAAAGGAATGGCATCTTATTAAAATATCCAAAATGCCACTCCTTTTTTAATCTGTCCTATTTCAACAGCGGGTTTATGTAGTTCTTTATCATATTAAAACCATACTCTGCCCCTCCGGCCCAGCCTTTTCCGGTTGGATTCTCCTGGATTCCCAACCATTCTACATAAGGCGCACTCCCTCTGGAAACATATTTGAATCTGACATCTACACATGCCTGCCTCAACGGCTCGTCAGATGCATATGCTTTCAGATGCTGAACCTGAGCTCTTATTCCCGTCTCCACATCTGGAAAACCATTTCCGGTAGTTCCGCCGCCAGTCGCACCTAATCCTGAGAAATTAAACTGTTCCGCCTTCACATCTCCGCCGAATTGTAAATATCCGGTCTCCAACATTGCCTGTGCAAACACTACTTCCGGCCTGACACCCTCAGCAACAGCTTCACGATAGATAATACGACAGAAAGTTGTGATATCTGGAGCTCCTCCATTTGCAAGGATTTCTGCAGGATATTGTTTTCCGTGATTTGTAAACTGATTTACCATCTTGCCAACAACGGTATTCTCATCACTTCCCAATAAACTTGTTCCTATAATCGGTGTCACCCCTGTATAATATAGCGCACCCGATGCATCCATATAATACCATATACCA
>CANSLW010000063.1 GCA_947647815.1 uncultured Dorea sp.
CATCTTGTGGGTAATTTCGGAGGGGCATGGCAGACCGCTTTAGATTCTGGAAACGATGGAAGGATTTCAGCAGGAGCAGAGACATTACAAGAATGCCTGCAAGCCAGATTCCCAGTAAGATACTTCCGGTTGTGGGAGAAGCGCTGAGGTTTACAGAAAGTGTAAAGTCATTCAGCCAGTCCATATTTCCGAATTGGGCAGCAGACATTGCTTCGCCTGCGTCATATTTTACATAGGACATAAGGGAGCAACGGCGAAGGAGGCTGGCAAGGCAGGAGAATGTATGTGACAAGCCCAGTAGACGCAACGGGAGAAAAGGAACTGTGAGAAGTCCGAGCAGCAGAAACCACAGATGATACTGCATACGGGCAGACAGGATGTTTTGGAACAGACGTTTTACCAGCAGAAGGATTCCGATGATACCACTTAAATACAGGTTGCATAGGAGAAATTGTATCATAAAATCAGTCATGCTGTGAGCCTCCCTTTTTGGTCTTTGTTCTGGATAGAAGAGAACGCAGGTGGTCAATCTCGGAATCAGACAGGCGGTCGTTTTCGATGTATGCCGAGAGCATGGCAGAGATGTCCCCGCCATAGAAGCGTTTCAGGAAGGAACTGCTTTCCTGACCGATATATTCATCTTCCTTAACAAGCGGGGTATAGACGAATACACGGCTTTGCTTCTCGTAAGTAAGAGCGCCCTTGTTCACAAGACGTTTGATCAGAGTCTGGATGGTCTTGGGACTCCAGGATGTGGTCTGTAATAATTTTTCCGTGATTTCATTGGTATTGATCGGCGCATATTTCCATACAATTTTCATAACTTCGAATTCTGCTTCGGATATTTGAGGTAATGTTTTCATAAGTATATCTCCTGAAATCTTACATATGTAGTAAAAATATTGTAGACGGTATAAGTGAAAGTGTCAATATTTAAGTGAAAGTTTTTTGAAACATACGTAGTGTTATGATATACTTAATCCATTATGGAAAAAATATGCGAAGAATTAGACTGTGATTTTGGCGGAATCATCAATTATGAACATAAGGAAGCAAAAATAGCAGGATAGTTTTTTAGTGAGGTGCCCTATGACGATAGAAGAACTGAAAAAATTAATCAATACAGGCGAGAAAATTGATGTTGAATTCAAGAAATCCGAGAATGATTTGAACAAGGATGTGTATGAGCCGGTTTGTTCTTTCAATAATAGGAATGGTGGACATCTTTTTCTTGGCATTGTGGATGGGACAAAGGAAATCCGGGGTGTCAATCCGGATAGGATTGATAAGATACTAAAAGATTTTACAACATCGGTCAATAATCCAAACAAGATAAATCCGCCAATGTATCTTACTCCGGAAATATATGAAATCAATAGAAAGCAGATAATTTATATAAGGATTCCGGAAGGAACCCAGCTTAGGCGGTTAAATGGACGAATTTGGGATAGAACCTATGAGGGTGATATAGACATTACAGATAATGCAGAGTTAGTATACAAAATGTATGCAAGAAAACAAAGTACTTTTTTTGTGAATAAGGTTTATCCGAATCTTGGTTTAGATTTCCTGGATTTTGATGTGATAAAAAGAGCTAAAAGGTTGGCTGTTTCAAGAATAGATAACCATGCCTGGACTGATATGATGGAGGAAGAGATACTTAGAAGTTCAGGTTTAATTCTTACAGATCAAGATACCGGTAGAGAAGGAATTACACTTGCTGCTATATTATTATTCGGTAAAGATAGTACAATTATGTCAGTTTTGCCACAATATAAGACAGACGCTATTTTTAGAGTGAAGAATCTGGATCGTTATGATGACAGAGAAGTTATTATTACAAATCTGATTGACAGCTATAGAAGACTGATGGATTTTGGCAAGAAGCATCTAAATGATATTTTTGTACTTGATGGCGATCAGAGTGTAAGCGCTAGAGATAAGATTTTGAGAGAAATTATATCGAATATTTTGGCTCATCGAGATTATTCAAGTGCCTATACGGCACAGTTTGTGATTGAAAAGGATAGGGTATTTACCAAGAATAGTAATTTACCGCACGGACATGGAGAACTACAACTTAATAGATTTGAGCCGTTTCCGAAGAATCCGCCTATTTCAAAGGTTTTCAGAGAAATAGGATATGCCGATGAACTGGGTTCTGGAATGAGGAATACCAATAAATATACGAAACTATATTCAGGTGGAACGCCTGTATTTATAGAGGATAATATATTTAAAATACTAATTCCTATGGAAAATGTCGCTAGTCTGGAAGTTGGACCATACAGTGTCGATATAATAAACAGTAAGGAGACTAACAAAGAAACTAACAAAGAAACTAACAAAGAAACTGGCAAAGAAACATCAGATAAGATTATTGAGATTATGAAAGAACTGCCAGAAATATCAGTTAAAGAAATTGCAGAACTATTGAATATATCTATAGGTGGCGTAAGATATCATATAAATAAAATGAAAAAATCTGGTATATTGGAACACAAAGGCTCAACAAAAAAAGGTAAATGGATAGTCCATGGAATGATGCAGAACTCTATAACAAAAGATATTCGTAGCTAAGTTTATTGAATACGAACGGACGAATAAACAGATCTTGGGAGAAAAAGATGTGGGAAACAATATGCCTTGCAGTGGGAGCAGTTCTGGCAATAGCTGTCAGCTGTTTATACAGTCTGCATTTGAATAAGAATAATATTTATACCATGCTTATAAAGCAATTTGGAACAAAACCAGAGCCGAAAGAATATGATTTTGATCAAATTAAGATGTTCTGGAAAGAAAGGAAGAATGAGAAGTATCCGGGCGGTATCGATGATATCACATGGAACGACCTTGATATGGACCAGGTCTTTGGAAGAATTAATATATGCTGTTCGTCAGTAGGAGAGCAGTATCTGTATATGTGCTTAAGAAATCCGGGAGTTAGTTATTCAAAAATGGAATCTCTGGAAGAAAAAATCACATATGTAAAAGATAACGAAAGTATCAGAATAGAGATACAACAAGGGCTGATGCGCATAGGCAAGCGAAAAAATAATTATTACATTTCTGCTTTCTTAAATGATCTGGACAGCTACAAATTGGATAATATCTGGATTTACTATTTTCTGCAAATCATATTGTTTGCATCAATTGTATTGGGTATATTTTTGAGGCACAGTTATGCCTATGCCTTTTTGGGCATAGTTTTTCTGATTAATATAAATGTCTATGCTCTGATGAAACATAAGTATGAAATAAACATGGATCTTCTTGTATCAATACAGAGTATTCTGCAGATTAGCAAAGGATTTGCGAGAAAAAAAGAGAAAGTATTATCTAGTACGTTTAAAGAGAATCTGAAGACCATTGACAGGCTGACAAGATCCATGTCGTTGATTAACGGGAGGCATCAAAGAAAATATACGGCAGATTTTATGGAATTGTGCGCAATGTATATAACTGGTGCATTTCTATTTGATTTTGTCTTATATAATCGTCTGCTTATGAGTTTAAAGTCTCATCTTAAGATATTATACGAATTATATGAGTCACTTGGAGAATGGGATATGGCAATCTCAATCGCTTCTTTTCGGGAGAGTGTGCCTTTATTTTGCATTCCTCAATTTTGTGAGGATAGAAGAATTGCTTATCGGGAGATATACAATCCGTTGTTAGATCATCCTGTCTGCAATGATTTTTGTCTGGATACAAACTGTATTATTACAGGTTCCAATGCATCGGGGAAGTCTACTTTTATCAAAGCAGTTGCCATGAATGCAATACTGGCAATGAGCATTCATACTTGTACGGCAAGAACGGCGGAGGTATCAAAAGCAGATATATACACATCCATAGCGATTAGGGATGACCTGTTGGCAGGTGAGAGTTATTTTGTCAGGGAAATAAAATCACTGCGCAGAGTTATTGATGCCAGTAATGAAGGAAGATTCGTGATCGCTGTCATAGATGAGATCTTACGAGGGACTAATACCCGGGAACGGATAGCAGCGTCAGCTTCGATTTTGAAATATCTGGAAAAAAGAAACTGTATGGTGCTCGTGGCATCCCATGATTTGGAATTGATTCGTTTATTGAAAAATGGCCGGTACGCTAATTATTACTTTTGCGAAAAGGCTGACGGGAAGGAAATCATATTTGATTATAAGATTCATCCGGGAATCTGCAGACAGCAAAATGCGATAAAATTATTAGAAGTTTTGGGATTTCCAGAAGACATTATTGAGGATGCGAATGAATACGCAATAAATATTTAAAGAACATTTTTATTGCAATATCTGATTTTTTGTGTATAATGATATACAAGCTGCACTTAATATTTGCCGCGGGTAAATGTTTCGTGTAACTGCGTACACCACAGCGAATAATTGGAAACAGCAATTAATTTCGTTCGTGAGTATGACGTAACAAGAATAAATAAAAACGGGGAGCTTGCCAAAGCAGGCTGAGAGGAGACTGGTATCGTCTCGACCCATGAAACCTGATTTGGATAATGCCAACGTAGGGACATATGATTTGCAGATTCAGCGGATATGCCGGTACTTGGTGTATCCGCTTCTTTGTATCGTATGCAAATGAGCTGCCAGCGGGAGGTTGTTTGTAACCATTGTATGCAGAGAAATGCGCCGGTAACGCATTTTCTGCATGCCATCGCAATCATTTGGAAGAAGCGTCGCCGGCCGGTTTGACAGGAATTCTGAGGATCACTCCTGTGTAAGATCAGGTTCAAAGAACTACAGGAAATGTATATTTGCAAAGGAGGAAGCAATATGTTAGGAAACTGTTTCAGAAATGTCAGAACCACGGCGCCGCTTGTACACAATATCACCAATTATGTAACGGTCAATGATGTCGCGAACATCCTGCTTGCCTGCGGAGGCAGCCCGATTATGTCTGATGAACCGGAAGATGTGGAGGATATTACATCTATATGCGGCGGGCTGAATATCAATATCGGAACGTTGAACCAGAGGAGTATTGAGGGAATGTTCCGGGCAGGAAGAAAAGCGAATGAGTTAAATCATGTATTGCTGCTTGATCCGGTAGGAGCGGGAGCAAGTGCGCTTCGGACGAATACGGCGGTAAAGCTTATGGATGAATTACGCTTTGATGTGATCCGCGGCAATATCTCGGAGATTAAGACTCTGGCTTTGGGAAGCGGGACGACCAAAGGAGTGGATGCGGATGTTGCGGATGCGGTGACGGAAGAGAATCTCGACAGTGCGGTTGCGTTTGTGAAGGATTTTGCAAAGAAGGCGGGGTGCATCATCGCAGTTACAGGGGCGATAGATCTGGTAAGCGATGGAGAGGGCTGCTATGTCATCCGAAACGGCCGGGCGGAGATGGGAAAGATTACAGGAACAGGCTGTCAGCTTTCTGGTATGATGACGGCATTCCTGGCAGCTAATCCCAATGATAAGTTAGAAGCGGCGGCAGCGGCGGTGTGCGCCATGGGACTTGCCGGAGAACTTGCGTGGGAGCGTATGCAGGAAGGCGACGGTAATTCAACTTACCGGAACCGCTTGATTGATGCAATCTGCCATATGGATGGGGATGTGTTTGATCATGGGGCGAAATACGAGAAGAGATAGGGGAATTGTTTATGAAGTGCAGTAAGGAAAATTTACTATTATATGCAGTAACGGACCGAAGCTGGCTGAATGGAGATACACTGTATCATCAGGTGGAACAGGCGCTTGAGGGTGGAGCAACATTTGTACAGCTTCGGGAAAAGGAACTGGATGAGGAGCATTTTCTTGAAGAGGCAAGGGAAATCAAGGAATTATGTCGAAAGTATCAGGTTCCTTTTGTGATCAATGACAATGTGGAGATTGCCGTTCGGATGGATGCGGACGGTGTTCATGTGGGACAGAGCGATATGGAGGCAGGAGACGTACGCAGGAAATTAGGGCCGGATAAGATCATCGGCGTGTCGGCGCAGAACGTAGAACAGGCGCTGCTTGCAGAGGAGATGGGAGCAGATTATCTTGGTGTGGGGGCGGTGTTTCCTACTGGATCCAAAGCAGATGCTGACGACGTAAGCCTTAAGACTCTCCGGGCAATCTGTAAGGCTGTGAAGATACCGGTGATCGCAATCGGAGGGATCGGAGCGGATAATGTCATGGAACTTTCCGGGACAGGCATCTGTGGGATTGCCGTCATCAGCGCCATCTTCGCCCAGACGGATATCCGAAAGGCGGCAGAAGAGCTGAAAGGATTGACAGAAGAGATGGTGAAGAGCTGATGAAGCCGGTAATGAAAGGGGCAATCTTTGACGTAGACGGGACGCTGCTGGATTCTATGGCAATCTGGGATGTAGCTGCCACTCGTTATCTGAAGCGCCTGGGGATCGAGGCAGAGAAAGAGCTAGGCGATATCCTTGGCGTGATGACAGTGGAAGAGGGGGCGCAATATATAGCTCGGAAATATCAGACCTCAGAGACACCGGAACAGATTGCAAGAGGCGTGCTCGATATCGTGAGGGAGTTTTATTTCTATGAGGCAGAGTTAAAGCCAGGAGCCGCTGATTTCCTTAAGACCTTGTGGGAG
Source organism: uncultured Dorea sp. (assembly GCA_947647815.1). GTDB lineage: Bacteria > Bacillota > Clostridia > Lachnospirales > Lachnospiraceae > Sporofaciens. The sequence goes on from CANSLW010000063.1 coordinate 6,571, forward strand.
AAGGGGATTCCTATGGCTGTTGCGACATCCGGCGACCGGGAACTTGTGACGGCAGCGTTTCATCGACACGGAATAGACAGATATTTCCGAAAGATATTGACCTGTTCGGAAGTTGGCGCAGGTAAGACGGAGCCTTTGATCTATCAGATGGCGGCAAGGGAGCTTGGCTGTAGGACAGACGAGGCGTATGTATTTGAGGATGCGCTTTATGCTGTGAAGACAGCCTGCAATGCGGGATTTCGGACGGTAGGCGTATATGACAGATTCAGCGGGAAAGATCAGGAAGAGATTATAGAACTGGTTGATGTTTATTTAACGGATTTTACTGAGTTTCACTTTTAAGTGTCATTATTTAGCGAAAAATCAATAGGAGGAGAATCATGAGAACAGCCTTAACGATTGCCGGAAGCGATTCCAGCGGAGGCGCGGGCATCCAGGCGGATATTAAGACGATGATTGCCAACGGTGTATATGCTATGAGCGCGATCACGGCGCTGACGGCACAGAATACGACGGGGGTAACGGGAATTATGGAAGTATTTCCGGAGTTTTTGGGAGAACAGCTTCACAATATCTTTACCGATATACCTCCGGATGCGGTCAAGATCGGGATGGTGGCGTCAGGTCCGCTGATTGTCGAGATTGCAGAGAAGTTAAAACAGTATCAGGCAAAGAATATTGTCGTGGACCCGGTTATGGTGGCGACCAGCGGGGCGAAACTAATCAGTGATGACGCTGTTGCCATACTGAAAGAGCAGCTGCTTCCTATTGCGGATATGCTGACGCCGAATATTCTGGAGGCAGAGGTTCTGTCCGGGCGGACGATTTGGACGGAGGAAGATATGGTCACGGCGGCAAGAAAAATCAGCGGGAGATATTCCTGTGCGGTGCTCTGCAAGGGCGGGCACAGCCTGAATGACGCCAATGACCTGCTCTGCCGCCAGGACGGCACATGCCAGTGGTTTTATGGGAAACGGATTGACAATCCCAATACCCATGGGACGGGTTGTACCCTGTCCAGCGCCATTGCGTCGAACCTTGCGAAAGGATTCGGCATGGACGATTCGGTAAAGCGGGCGAAAGCGTATCTCTCAGGAGCGCTTGGAGCGATGCTTGACCTTGGGCGCGGGAGTGGTCCGATGGATCATGGGTTTGATCTGGCTGGGGAATATATGAAAGAAGTAGATTAGATATATATTAGTATATAAAGGTAATCCGGATCTGTTTTTCTCCAAAGCAGACGCTCCAAGGGCTTCGCAGCCTGACAAAGTGTTGTCCGTCTGTGCGGGATGGTCAGTTCCGGATTGCCTTTTCATCTATGAGTACAAAAATTAATTTGAATGTGCTTACAAATTCGTTTTTTCTTTTACAAATGCTTTAAAATTCTGTACAACAGGCGCCTGGTATACATTCTTAAGGGTCGCCATATAGAAAGTTCTTTCCCAATTCGGCTTCACAATCTCAATTATTTTCACAGGCATGTAGTCAAGTATTGACATCCGGGGAACAACTGCAATGCCAAATCCGGCGCTTACAAGACCGGCAACTGCCTGGTCTTCTTCCAGAGAGTATTCGGCTTTGGGCATACCGCCGCATTGTTCAAAGAGTTTGTCGATAATAGGCCTTAATCCGCTGCGTTTTGAAAAAATAATCTGTGGGTATGGCAGGGTCTCGCTAAGATCGATGGTATCATGATTCTCCAAAGCATGTCCTTTAGGAACAATGAGAACCAGTTCCTGATGAGCGATTGGAATGAAATCAATCGTTGGCTCGTTTTCCATCTTGGAGCAGAAAGCGATGTCATACCGTCTGTCTTTTAATCCTTGGATAATGTCCGGCGTCAGGCCTGTGGACGTATGGAAATAGAACTGAATGTTCTTGGCCGGATTAATATCGAGAAAATCTTTCACGAATCTGGGAACGATATCGCTGAGCGTGCGCAGCATACCAATATCGATGCGTCCTTCCCCCATTCCGGTCATCTGCAGCTTGTTGACGCTGGAGTCCAGCATATCGAGTGACTGTTCAACGTCTGACAGGAATGCCTGTCCACACTTGGTAAGGACTACGTTGCGGCCATCTTTTTCAAATAATTTTACTCCCAGTTCTTTCTCGAGAGAGGAGATAGCATGGCTTAAGCTTGGCTGAGTGATGGCCAGAATTTCAGCAGCCTTGGTATAATGTTCTAGATGTGCCAATGTTACAAAATACCTAAGATGATATAGATTCATAGGAATTCTCCTTTCATCATTTGTCTGAACATATTTTATCATGAACCATAAAGAAAATCTATGGATTCAGTCAATATTAACAATTTGTTTTTATTTTAACAGTGTTCTATAATCTAAGTATAGTAAATAATACATGATTGAAACATGAAAAAAAGATAATACATGTTCAATTTAGACAACGGAAGGAGAAACTAATTATGTCAAAAATGAATCCTATTACAATCAGTTCCTGGACTTTGGGAGACCAGTGCAAATTCGAAGATCGTGTTATTGCAGCAAAAGAGGCTGGATACGAAGGGATCGGACTTCGTGCAGAGACTTATGTTGATGCTTTGAATGAAGGGCTTCATGATGAAGATATCCTGGCAATTCTTGACAAGCATGGCATGAAAGTAACAGAGGTTGAATATATCGTTCAGTGGGCAGAAGAGCATCGTTCTTACGAGCAGAAGTACAAAGAGCAGATGTGCTTCCATATGTGTGAGTTGTTTGGTGTAGGCCATATCAACTGTGGATTGATGGAGAATTATTCCGTTGAATATACTGCACAGAAATTAAAAGAGCTTTGCCAGAGAGCCGGCAAATACATTATCGGTGTTGAACCAATGCCATACAGTGGAATTCCGGATCTTAAGAAAGGATGGGAAGTGGTGAAAGGTTCAGGATGTGACAATGCAATGCTTATCCTTGATACATGGCACTGGGTAAGAGCAGACCAGCCATATGATATCTTAACGGAAGAAATCGCTAAGAAGGTTATTTCCATCCAGATTAATGATGCATATGAGAGACCATATGCGAAAACAATCTTAAGAGATGAGTCTATGCATGACAGGCTTGCGCCTGGAACCGGTGCAAAGGATACCGCAGGATTTGTTAAGATGATTAAGGATGCAGGAATTGATCCAAAGGTTATCGGCGTAGAGGTTATCTCTGATGAGATCCTGGGAAGAGGATTAAAAGAGGCTGCGGCACATACATATGACAATACTGAAAAAGTATTAAAAGAAGTATGGCCGGAGATGGTAGAGAAATAAATAAAGAGAGGAAAAGATGATGAGATTCAAAACAATGTTTTCACCGATTCAGATTGGTTCCATGACAGTAAAGAATCGTTTCGTAGTACCTCCGATGGGGAATAATTTTGCCAATACAGATGGCACATGGAGCGACCAGTCCGTTGCATATTACGCAGAGCGTGCAAAAGGACAGTTTGGAATGATTACCGTAGAAGCAACTGTTGTACATGAAGGCGCTAAGGGTGGTCCGAGAAAACCCTGCCTTTATAATGAAGACAGTATTGAGAGTTTAAAAAGAATCTGTGACGCCTGTCATGCAGAGGGAGCAAAGGTATCTATTCAGCTTCAGAATGCAGGACCAGAGGGAAATGCGAAGAATGCAGGCGCGCCGATTAAGGCGGCGACAGCGATTCCGTCAGAAGCAGGCAGAGATACCCCGGAAGAAGTAACGACAGAAGAAGTATACGAGTTAATCAAAGGTTATGGAAAAGCAGCAGAGCGAGCAATGAAGGCAGGTGTTGATGCTGTAGAAATCCATATGGCGCATGGTTATCTGGTAAGTACTTTTATGTCACCGAGAACGAATAAACGTCTGGATGAGTTCGGCGGGAACTTCGAGAACAGAATGCGTTTTCCACGTTTAATTGTAGAAGAAGTAAAGAAAACTGTCGGGGATAAGGTTGCAGTGATTGCACGTATCAACAGCGCTGACGAAGTACTCGGCGGCCTGGATGTACATGACAGCGCGGCAATCGCGGCATATCTGGAAGAGTGCGGAGTAGATGCGCTTCATGTATCCCGTGCCGTACATATCAAAGACGAATATATGTGGGCTCCTACCACAATCCACGGCGGATTCTCAGCGGATCTTGTGACAGAGATCAAGAAGGCTGTTACGATTCCGGTAATTACGGTTGGACGTTATACAGAGCCACAGTTTGCAGAGCTGATGGTAAAACAGGGACGCGCTGATTTGGTAGCATTCGGACGCCAGTCATTGGCAGATCCGCATATGCCGAAAAAAGCGCAGGAAGACAGACTGGAAGATATGATTCCATGTATTGCATGCCTTCAGGGGTGTGTAGCTAATATGTACAAAGGCGAGCCGATCTGCTGTCTGGCCAATCCGTTCCTTGGACATGATGCAGAAGGTCTTGGAAAGGCTGAAAAAGCTAAGAAGGTTATGGTTATCGGAGGCGGTGTTGCCGGATTAACTTCAGCATTCTTATGTGCAGAGAGAGGCCATGAAGTCACCTTATATGAGGGAAGCGATACATTAGGCGGTAATATGAGACTGGCTGCATATCCACCGGGAAAAGGCGATATCAGCAATATGATCCGCAGTTACATCGTAAGATGCGAGAAGGATGGCGTGAAGATTGTTAAGAATAAGGAAGTTGATCTGGAATTCGTGAAGGCTGAGAATCCAGATGCGGTAATCGTTGCAACGGGTTCTAAGACATTGATTCTTCCAATCGAAGGAATCGATAATCCGGCAATTATCCATGGTTCTGATCTGTTGTCAGGCAAGAGGGCGGCAGGCAAGAAGGTTCTCGTTGTCGGCGGCGGTATGGTTGGATGCGAGACGGCTGCATTCTTAGGTGAGCAGAAGCATGATGTGACGGTTATTGAGTTCCGTGACACTGTAGGCGCTGATGTGATTGCAGAACACCGCAAATATCTGATGAAAGACTTTGAAGAATATAAGATTCAGGAGATTACCAGTGCGAAAGTATGCAAGTTCTATGATGATGGCGTAGAGTATGAGTCACCGGATGGAACAAGGCATGAGGCAAGAGGATTCGATTCCGTAATCCTTTCCATGGGATTCAGGAATTACAATCCATTTGCAGAGCAGCTAGAGGAAATGGGACAGGAAGTATATGTAGTCGGAGATGCGACAAGAGCACGCCGCGCATTAGATGCAACGAAAGAAGCATATTCAGCAGCAGTGCAGATTTAAGATTGTGATTTATAAGGAGAAATAGAGATGGAGAAAAGAATTTCAGGACATACAGGTCTGATGGGATTATTTGGAACACCGGTAGGACATTCTGGGTCACCGGCAATGTATAATTTTAGTTTTCAGCATGATGGTCTCGACTATGCATATCTTGCATTCGATGTAAATGTAGAGCAGATGCCTCAGACAATCGAGACAATCAAGCTGCTTAACATGCGCGGCGGTAACTTTACTATGCCATGCAAGAATATTGCGGCTGAATTGGTTGATAAATTATCTCCGGCGGCAGAGATCATCGGTGCATGTAATGTATTTGTAAATGACGACGGTGTATTAACAGGCCACATTACAGACGGTGTTGGATTTGTAAAGAATCTGGAACTGAACGGTGTTCCGGTAAAGGACAAGAAAGTTGTTGTATTAGGCGCAGGCGGCGCTGCAACCGCTATTCATGTACAGCTTGCTTTAGATGGCGCTAAGGAAGTGAAAATATTCAATATTAAAGATGAATTCTATGCCAGAGCAGAAGGAACAAAAGAAAAACTTGCCGAGAAGTGCCCGGAGTGTGTGGTAACTGTTGATGATCTGGCTGACAAAGAAAAGCTTGCAGAAGCGATTAACAATTGCGATATCCTTGTTAATGCAACAATCATGGGAATGAAACCACACCAGGATGTGACACTTGTAGATAAATCATTATTCCGCAAAGACCTTGTAGTAGCCGATACTGTATACAGTCCGGAGAAGACAAAGATGATCCTGGAGGCAGAGGAAGCAGGATGTAAGGCAATCGGCGGAGTTGGAATGCTTCAGCAGCAGGGGGCTGTAAATTATGAGTTATTTGTAGGAAAGAAGATGCCTCTTGAAGAGTATCAGAAGTTCCAGGCCGAACAAGCTAAATAGGTCTGCTATATTACAAAGATGTTAGGGTCAAAAGGTCTTTTGACTCTGGTATCTTACAAATAACGAAAGGGATGAAAAAATGAAAGAAAAAAAATATGTATGGTCTATGATCTGTGTATATATGTGTTATCTGACACATGGTATCCAGGCAATTATCTTGTCACAGAATAATGTGAATTTTGCCACACAGTGGGGATTTGATATGGGAACTCCGGATTCTTCTGCGTATGCAGCAGGCCTTGCAGCAGTAAGTTCAGCAGTGGCAGCGGTTGGTCTGGGTAAGTTTATCAGTGTCTGGATCGGCGGAGAAGTATCTGACCGTGTAGGCCGTAAGAAGATGATGATTGCCGGCGCAGCTCTGTATGTGATTTGTTTTGCAGGCCTTATGGTAACAGGTAACCAGACAGTAGCTCTTGTATGTGCGTTCCTGACAGGTGTTGCAACGTCAGGATTCTGGGATGCTGCGGGTTACCCGGCAGTACAGGAAGCATATACGGCAGCTCCGGGAGCAGCGTTGATTGGTATTAAGTTCTTTGTATCCTTATCCGGTATGGTATATCCGCTCTTTGTAGTTAAGATGGCAGACGCCGGTAACTGGAAGATGAATATTATCCTTCCGCTGGTTATGTCTGTAGTATGTGTAGTACTTGCGGTTATCGCTCCATTTGCATATGACGATCAGAAAAAAGAGGCGTCATCTGGTACAGGAAAAGGTAAAGATGCGGTTGCAGCAGAGATTCAGGCTGCAAAGGACAGAATGCTCGTAAAACCAAATATGTTTATCAAATTCCTGGTTATGTTCTATGCATTCTTATGTATGGCTATTATGTATGGCGCACAGCAGTATACGAAATCATTCGGTTTATCCGTATGTGGACTGACAGAGATGCAGGCGGCAGGTATGACATCTATCTATACGGTAGGATCTATCCTTGCAGTACTTTTCTGGGCATTTATGATGGCAAAGTTAAAATGGAATCCACTTAAGATTCTTTTGATTGACTCTGTTATGACGGCAGTTGCCCTTGCAGGCGTGTTGTTTATCCATCAGGTAGCAATCATCTATATTGCGATTGCTCTGTTAGGTTTCTTTGCAGCAGGTGGTGCGCTTCAGACAGGCCTTGGCGTCGTACAGATGTTCAATCCAGGCCCGAAGGGAAGAAATACAGGTATCTATTATACATTCATGGGCGCAGCTTCTTATACAATTCCAGTTGTTGCCGGTCAGCTGACTAAGGCGTCTGGCGAGGGAAGCGCGGTATACACTTTGATGGTTATGTTATTAGTATTTGCATGTCTTGCGATTGCAAGTTCCCTGTATCTGGTAATGCAGCATAAGAAGATTTTTGGAGAAAGTGCATTATAATTTCTCACATTTCCATCTGTACGGTTGGATGCTCTGACGAGCCGCCAACCACTCATATGCGATCCGATAAATCGCATGTATACGAGTTATCGGATTGCAACCGTACAGGTGGAATTTTTTTGCCATTCTCTTGTTAAAAGATAGACAAAAACAATAAATGGCAATATTTATTCTGATAGAGAATATCTATAAATTCATAAGGAGGACGCTCTGGTATGAGTATAAAAACAAGTAGAAGAGAGAATGAACTTCCATATATTCCGCTGGGACCTTTTCAGTGGAGAATACCTGGAGTGCATTACCGCGTAGAGTATGTGGAGTTCTTCCAGGGTCTGATCCTGGGGGCAACGGCGCTTAGCTCCATCCCTTACCTTACAGATTATCTGGGGCTGCCATATGAACTGGCATGGAGCTGTGTAATTTTGGAAGTAATTTTGTATATGCTGCATGGGTGGCTGGGAGATCCGGTAGTACCAGGCTGGATTACACCGACGCTGCCGTTTACACTGGCATTCTTAGAAGGATTTGAAAAGGGCCCGGAGAGGATACAGGCGATGATTGCCGTCCAGCTGTTGGTGGCGTTTATATTCTTGTTTATGGGAATTACGAAACTTGCCGACCAGTTTGTAAGGAGTGTTCCGACTTCTATAAAGGGTGGAATTCTTTTGGCAGCGCCAATCACGGTTATCCAGGGACAGTTTGCCGAAGGCAGCCAGTTAATGACTGCGCCGGTGGCAACACTTGCAGGAACACTGCTTCTTGCTTTCTTAAGTTTCTCTCCGTTCTGTGAAAAGAAGAGAGATAAGATTAAGATTCTTGATATTATGGCAAAATACGGCAATCTCTTCCCATATCTGGTAGCGATGCTGATGGGAAGGGATAAGCGCTGAAAGCATCTAAGCAC
>CANSLW010000064.1 GCA_947647815.1 uncultured Dorea sp.
TATGAAATAGTGGCATTAAAAATAGATTTCAGGAGGAATATAATATGAGTACAATGAAAGAGAAAATGCATACCGGGGAACTCTATCTGCCAAATGATGATTCAATCATGACAGAACAGATGCAAAGACTTGAACTGCTTTATGATTTCAACACGGCACGTCCTTCGGAAAGCGGGAAACGTCAGGCTTTGCTGAAAGAAATGTTTGCTGAGATAGGAGAAAACTGTTATATTGAACCGCCGCTGCACGCGAACCAGAGCGGGCGCTTTGTCCATTTTGGAAAAGGCATCTATGCGAATTTTAACCTGACGCTGGTAGACGATACACATATTTACGTGGGCGATTATACGATGTTCGGGCCAAACGTAACCATTGCCACCGCAGGACATCCCATCCTGCCCGAACTGCGCCAAGAGGCCTACCAGTACAACATACCTGTCCGCATCGGAAAAAACTGCTGGCTGGGCGCAGGCGTCATAGTATTACCGGGCGTCACAATTGGTGACAATACGGTAGTCGGCGCAGGCAGTATCGTCACAAAGGATCTTCCGTCGAATGTAGTAGCCGTCGGCAATCCATGCTGGGTATTACGTGAAATCAATGAACATGACAGGGAATATTATTACAAAGACAGAAAGATCGATCTCAATACATCGAAATAACACCTTAACATTTATTCCTGTGGAACGAGTCTGATATACTGACACATCCATATTTCACCAAATGAATGTGTCAGTATATTTGAGTAAACTTAACAGTCAGCGTACTTTATATTCCATATCGTTTATGACCACACTCTCTATCGCGTCGATATCAAATATCTTCTGGAAATTATCGTAAAATTCTACTTTTATCTTCTTTTTTTTCGAGTTTTCGCTGATATCACTTCCGCCGCCTCCGGTTGGCCATTTTTCGTCCACTTCATCTGCTTCGTATCCCATATTCCCTTCTATCAGCCTGATCTTTCTTCCGTCCTTTAGCACTGCCGTTACCGTTGGACAATAGTAATTCGTAATCTCTCCCGGTGTAATCTCTTCCGACTTCTTGATTGAATACCCTTTTATTTTCACCCCCATTCTGCGAATCTCGATCCTTCTGAAATCAATCCCATCTGGAAATTCATTCCGATTCGGCTGTATGGTGATTACTTTATGGTCTTTGTTCCTGATCTTTACGGAAAGCGTCAGGAGTTCTTCCTCATGCTCAGCAAGCCAGTCCTCATCACAGAGCATTTCTAAGCCCTCTGCATATGAAATCTCACAATTCTTTCCGCCGGTATCGTAGCTGGCAAAGAAATACTTCTTTCCGTCTTCCCTGCTATAAAGCCAGACGCTTCCGCCGCCATCAGAATGAAACTGTACTGTTGGAAATGTCTCGCTGCTGTTCAGTTCCCTCTTACTGTCTTCATTCAATCCCTCCACCGAGATCAGAATAATCTTCTCATCTCCGTCCTCCAGCATGTCTTCCACCCGCAGGCAGTAGTCTTCATTCCTGGTTTCATAGGACTGATTCAGCATCAGACCAAACCAGCTGCCGCTTCCATCTAAGAACTGTCGAAACTGCTCCGGGTATGCTGCCGCATAACCCGCTGTCCCCGCTATCAGACAGATAAATACCACCAGAATAGCCGCCGCTGTCTTCTTATAATTCTTCTGTTCTCGTTGCCCTGCTCTGATCTCATCCAGCATTTCCATAGGGATATCATCGAACAAATCCGTCATCTTCTTTTTCATTGACAAATCCCCCTTTCCTGCAGGTAAACCTTCAGTTTTTTTCTGCCACGCATCAGCTTTGACTTGACTGTATTCTTTTGAATTCCCATTGATTTAGAGATTGTTTCTGTCGTCTCATACAGAAAATAATACCGGAGCATAATCTCTCGTTCGTCACTTTTCAGACACCTAAGAGCTTCTGCCAAAATCCGGATTCTTTCTTCTCTTTCCAGTCCCTGACAAAAATCCGTAATCTCGATATAATCTTCTTCCTGGATTGGCAAAGAGACCGGATTCTTCTTTAGATCCCGCATTTTATTCTTCGCCTGGTTTCTTGCGGAAACGGTCAGATAGGCCCGAAGACTCCCCTTCTCAAGATTAATTGTATCGGCATGCCGCCAGATATTGTAGAACACATCACTGACAACTTCCTTAATATCCTCTTTTGTCATGATTCTTCCTATAATATTTTCAATCACTCTTGACAGATAAGTTTCATAGGTTGTCATTAATTCCGTAAGCGCCGTCTCATCCTTTTTCTTCATCCTCTCAAGAATCTCCCGTTCCTCCATCCAATCACCTTCTTCCCCTCTCTTTGGTATACAAAAACTTCCCGATAAACGCCTTTCTATTATAATATACACATATTCTTCATGCATGGTTGCATTCATCCGCAAACAAACGAATCAATCTGTTTCTATATTTCTCCGGAAACTTACATAAGTAGTGATAAAATACAAGGCATAAATTCCAAAGAACAATAAAAATGATATCCCAAAATAATAGATTACTGCAGAGTGGAGTCCTGTATAGAAGATAAACTTTCCGCTCATGAACACCGACACGCTTCCGCCAATCACCACCGCCAGGAACACTGGACACAGGTAATAGCAGACTAACTGTTTTAAGATGACCATACCGATTTCGTTCTTATTCATCCCAAGTTTCCCAAGAACTGAATATCGGAACTTATATTTTGCCGAATCACTTAGCTGTTGGACAGATAATACCGTCAATGCAACGCATAAGAATACGAGCCCAACATAAAAGCATGGGAAGATCAAAGTGGACAGCAAGTATTTTGTTTCTGGAATCAGATTATCCCGCACCATATTCTCAACCGCCATCACGACGATGGTATCCGAACCGACACAACTATTTCCCGGCATCATTCCATGGCCTCCCAGCAATTCATCATCTTCTTCCTCTCTACTTCTTGATTCCTCAGGCTCTTCCAGATCATCCAGCTTATTCCCCAGTCCTGCCGGAGCTTCCCCCTCAATATCCACAATCAATTCTGCATAATAAGGCGTCAGATGCGAAGCGGCGGAATCTGAAATAACAATCACGTAGTCTCCTCCATTGTGACCGTCCTGTGAAAATGGTTCCGAATAATATCCGACGAAGTTCAGTTCACCATACTTTCCTTCGATGACAATGTCATCCTTCAACGTCTCCGTCTCTTCCCTGATTCGCTCCTTCAGATGAATCAGATATTCATCCTCTGCAAGATTCACCTTCTCATATCCCAGCATTTCACGAAGAACATTATAATCTGAAAGCTTCATATAAGTGTCGTAACTACAGTAAAACGCGCCCTCCCTGCAATCTTTTTCAATCTTTGGAATATCCGGGCTTCCATCTTCCTGAAGATAGGTATCTCCAAATACTTTCAGATGCGTGCTTAACCAGATATTGACCTGGTTAGCCTGACCTGCATAGCCCAGTTTATGCTGTTTTACCACAGTATTGCTATCGCCCGCACTATCTGTAATCTCTGTATCTTCCGGAACATCTGCAGGTACGTTGGCATAGATATGGTAAGAACGTGTATCCAGAATCTCTGCCTCTTCTCCTATGATTTCAAGTTCATCTGTAAAATCATCCTCCACGTCGCTGCTATAGATCTGCACGTCAAAAGGGAACTTTGTCTCTAGCATCTTGTCCTGATAGTCACTGAACATCATCGCCACCGTACACCCCAAGAAAGCAACGGTGAATAAGGCTGTCAGCGTACCCATCGTAAAGCTCATGGTCTTAAGCTTTGAAGAAAACTGCCGGAGCAGAAAAAGGTTCTGCCCGCGACAAACCGCATCTCCCCGTTTTCGCACGTAGCAGACGATCCAGGAAGATAAACCGATATAGAAGAGATAGATAACCAGGACAATCCCCACCAGGAAGAACAGGATCTGTCCGCCGCCTTGAATCCCTCCAGTAAAGATAAAGACAGCAAAGACAGAAAGAAACAGCAAAGACAGCGGAAAAAGCCACCGCTTTGCCTGTTCATGAGACTCCCGGATCTCTTCATTCTTCTTCTGTGCTTCCATCAAGTTTCGGATATTCATCTTCCTAAATTTCCTGCCACACCTGAAAAGCGCCAGAATATAACATCCCGCATAACAACCTGCCGTCATCAGGATGCAATACCGGTTAAATTCCATGCGGATATCGTATTTTACCTGAATCATACTATAGAGAATTGCCATAATCACCTGTTGAAGCAGGACGCCAAGTCCCATGCCGATGATAAACGCAGCTGCCCCGAGCAGAGCATTTTCCCGCTGATACAGACGGGCAATCTCCTTCTTCTTTATACCAATCAGCAGATAGATTCCGAACTCTTTGCTTCGCTTTTCCAACATAAACCGAATCATGTAGTTGATCAGCCATGCCACGATCAGCACGATAAAGAAAGTCGCAAGCCCAATCAGCGCCATCATCAATCCGGCGACCTCGAACATCGCTTCGATATCTTTGGTAAATATCAGGCTGTTAAAGGCAAACATTAATGCGGTTACGAAAGTCATGGTCAGAAAATATACCAGATAGTCCCGGGCGGAACGTCTAACATTGCGAAAGGCAAGCTTACCTAGCATCTGATACTTCACCTCCCGTCAGAGCAAGAACATCCAGGATTTCATTCAGGAATTCCCGTCTGCCCTTAGACCCCCGGATTAATTCATGGAAGATCCTGCCATCTTTCAGGAAAAGAATCCGGCTGCAATAACTGGCGGAAAACGCATCATGGGTAACCATGAGAATCGTCGCCTGCATCTTCTGGTTCATATCCGTAAATGTCTCTAAGAGTGTCTGCGCCGACTTAGAATCCAGAGCCCCGGTAGGTTCATCCGCTAAGAGCAGGCGCGGGTTGTTCACCAGCGCTCTGGCACAGGCACACCGCTGTTTCTGTCCGCCGGATACCTGATAGGGAAACTGATTCCGGATATCTTCAATCTGAAGGAGATGAAGCATCTCATTGCATTTCTTTTTTATCTCTTGTTTCTGCTTCTTGTGAAGGGTCATGGCAAGGATGATATTCTCTTCGATAGTCAGCGTATCCAGTAAATTATAATCCTGAAATACAAAGCCTAGATTCTCCTTCCGGAATTCTGCCAGGGCGTCCTCCTTCATCTCCGCGATATCTGTATCTCCGTACCAGATATGCCCTGCCGTCACACGGTCAATGGTCGATAGCATATTCAGCAAAGTGGTCTTCCCAGAACCAGAGGCTCCCATTACTCCCATAAATTCTCCCTGCGCTACAGTAAAACTGACACGGTCAATGGCTTTGGTCACGTTGGACGCATTGCCATAATATTTTTCAACGTCACATACCCGGATATAATCCTTCATCATACTGACTCTCCTCTCTCTGTCAGTCAACACCCCGATGCAATCGTACGAGGCATCAAACAGACTCATTTTTCTATGTCAATTTTACTTTACCACATTATATCTGAATATAATATCGCCCTTTCTTACACGAATCTTACAGTTTTGAAAGATACAAATCTGTTAATGTCGGAGTTGCAACCAATCGCGCTGGTGTCCGCATGGATATTCCTCATAACTACTATGATGACAAAGGTAATTACTTATCGGAAAGTCTAATATAATCTTTGTCCCCTTAAGCTCTTTAGAATCTGCCCAGAGTACAATCCCCAGCTTCCCGCACAATTTCTTACAGAGATACAGCCCCATTCCGGTCGAACGCTCCGTTTTACGCCCATTGCTTCCGGTAAATCCCTTTTCAAAGATACGCCCAAGCTCTTCCGACCGAATCCCGACACCATTATCTTTCACAATCATCCGTACGCCATGTCCATGCTTTTCTGTATAGATCCAGATACGTGCCCCGTTCGTTCTTCGATATTTTGTACTGTTTAACACCAATTGATTCAGAATAAAAGTAATCCATTTCTGATCCGTATAAACAATATCCTTACAATCCACTTCTGCCTGCACCTGATTCTGTATCAGATAGTGCTTGTTTCTTTTTAGAACTACTATTGCCGTTTCCTCCAGATCTGTCTTACGGATCACATAATCTTTATATACTTCATCCGATCTGGCGTAATACAACGCCATATCCACATAATTCTCTATCTTCTGGTTCTCGAGGCGGATCCGGCGGGGAATATCGATTGTTGTATCTGCCATGGACTCATATAACTGAGAATCCACATCTTGCTGTATCCTAAAATCTCTGCATTCCCTTCCTCTAAAATTCTCACACATGAGATCGATGCTTGTAATCGGAGCCTTAATCTCATGCACCCAGCTTTCAATATATTCCCGGTATTCCTTCTGTTCGTCTTCTATCTGCCGGATTCTCTCGATGACAGACTTATTGGACATCCGAATCATCTCCCGGTATAGGCGGTCCTCCAATCTATGTGAAACCGGCATCAACTCACCCAGAAGATATCTCTGGTCCATCTTCTCAAGGGTTGCTTCTAATGCCTGAAAATAGCGTTTTCGGCTTAAATATCCGCATCCCAGCCAAAGCATTAGAATCAATATCCAGAATATAAGAATCAGCATACAATATGCCTTTCCATATCCCGTTGCATACAAAAATCCTGCCATCAGCAGCATGCAAAGCCCATGCAGCACCAATAACAGGATCTTATCTCTTATATATTCCATGATTCTCATATACGATACCCCATTCCCCGCTTCGTCTCAATCAGATCTGATACTCCGATTTTTTCCAGTTTTCCGCGGATACGCGTCATATTGACGCTTAATGTATTATCATCAATAAATACCTGATTATCCCATAGATATTCAATCATATCTGCCCTCGAGACAATCTCTCCTTTACGCTGAAATAACAGATGCAGAATCTTAAGCTCATTCTTCGATAATTCCATCTGCTCTTCCTTATGACACACCGTTCCTTTGGCAATGTCAAGTTCTACTCCTCTGCACGTATATTTCGTAACCTCCTTAAAGCTGCCACGGTGGGTCCGCTTTAGGACAGCGGCAATCCTGGCAAGAAGAATGGGCGCCTGAAAAGGCTTCGTGATATAATCATCCCCACCCTTTAAGATTCCCGTAAGTTCATCCATGGAATCGGTTCTGCTTGTCACAAAGATAATCGGAATCTCAGACTTTGACCTAATCGTGGTACAGATATCAAATCCAGACACATCAGGAAGATTCAGATCCAGTAATACAAGGTCTGCGGCGGGACTAAGTTCCAATACAAAAGAGGCAACGGCTGTGAATTCCTCCAAAGCCGTTACCTTATAAAGCGCATTTTCCAAAAGTGTCTTTAGTTCCTGACGGATGACAGCATCATCCTCCACGATTATGATGTGCATATGTGTCTCCCACAGTAAAAATTATTTCACAAGCAGGCTCTTTCCTGTCATTTCTTTTGGCTGTTCCATTCCCATCAATTCAATCAATGTCGGCGCGATATCTGCTAAGCATCCGCCTTCACGAAGTTTATAAGCCGGATCTGCATTAACCAGAATAAACGGAACCGGATTGGTAGTATGTGCAGTAAACGGTTCTCCAGTCTCATCATCAATCAACTGCTCTGCGTTACCGTGGTCTGCGCAGATAAACATCTGTCCGTCTACTTCCTTAACCGCCTCTACTGCCTTGCCGACACACTCGTCAACTGCTTCAATCGCCTGAATTGCAGCCGTCTCTACTCCGGTATGGCCTACCATATCCGGATTTGCAAAGTTAATAATAATCACATCATATTCACCAGAACGGATTGCTCCTGTCAGTTTATCGCATACTTCATAGGCGCTCATCTCTGGCTTTAGATCATAGGTTGCCACCTTTGGTGAATTCACAAGAATTCTGTCTTCGTCCTCGTTTGGCTCTTCCACACCGCCGTTAAAGAAGAATGTTACATGTGCATACTTCTCTGTCTCGGCGATACGAGCCTGCTTCTTTCCATTAGAAGCAAGGTACTCACCAAATGTATTGGTAATCTCTTCTTTTACGAATGCCACCTGTTTATTCTCAATCGTCACGTCATATTCTGTGAAGCATACATAAGTCGTCTTCACTCTATCGCCTCTGTCAAAACCGGTAAAGCCATCGTCACAGAAAGTTCTGGTAATCTCTCTTGCACGGTCCGGACGGAAGTTAAAGAAGATAATGGAATCGTTGTCCTTGATTGTCGCAACCGGCGCGCCATCCTTCGTCACAACGGTAGGCAGTACGAACTCGTCTGTCGTATCCTTATCATAAGAAGCCTGGATTCCTTCCGGTCCGCTTGCAGCTTTCTCACCCTCGCCGTAAACCATAGCACGGTAAGCCTTCTCCACACGGTCCCAGCGGTTGTCACGGTCCATCGCATAATAACGTCCCATCACAGTTGCAACTTCACCGACGCCGATCTCTTCCATCTTAGCCACAAGCTGCTCTACATATTCCTTGCCAGAAGCCGGAGGCGTGTCACGTCCGTCTAAGAAGCAATGTACATAGACTTTCTCGATTCCCTGACGCTTTGCCAGTTCCAGAAGTCCATAGATATGTGTATTATGGCTGTGCACACCGCCGTCAGATACCAGTCCATACATATGGAGCGCACTGTTATTCTTCTTCACATTCTCACATGCAGCAAGAAGTGCAGGATTCTCAAAGAAATCCCCGTCCTGGATGGATTTTGTAATCTTGGTCAGGTCCTGGTATACGATTCGTCCTGCGCCCATATTCAAATGCCCTACCTCAGAATTACCCATCTGTCCGTCCGGAAGCCCTACTGCCATACCGCTTGCATTTCCCCTGACAAATGGATACTCTGCCATCAACTTGTCCATAACCGGAGTCTTTCCTTCTGCGACAGCATTGCCCTCTGTCTTTTCATTCAATCCATAGCCATCCAATATCATAAGTACTGTTGGTTTCTTGTTCATAATGCCTTAACACTCCTTTACTTGTATAATTCTATAGAAAAAGCAGTTATCGCACATTTGATACGCCGCTTCATCTCCTACTCAAACAATCTCTCAAGCCATCTGTCCGCCAGTTCAACCCACTGTGCGCATTCTGCCTGGACGCCGTCGCCGTTCTCCCGTTCAACAACAGGACTTGCAAGACTTAATCCATGCGCTCCCTCTGGGAAAATATGCAGCTCTGCCGGAACATTTACCTTACGAAGCGCCATCGCAAACAGTAGTGAGTTCTCCACAGGCACCGTCTTATCTTCCATCGTATGCCAGATAAAGCAAGGCGGCACCGCCTTTGTCACCTGTTTTTCGATAGAGACTTTCTCTGCCAGCGTTTCATAGCCTTCTCCTAAGAGATTCTCAAAACTTCCTCTATGTGCATACTTTGAATCCGATGTAATTACCGGATAACTCAGCATAATCCCCCGCGGCTTTATTTCCTCTGCTTTCATCTGAAGCGCCGATACAAGAAAGTCCTGATTCCAGAAAACACCATAACTGGCGGCAAGATGCCCTCCCGCCGAAGAACCCTGGACAACAATACGATCTACATCCACATTCCACTCTCCTGCGCATTCCCGAATCAACCTGATTGACTGTCCGACTTCCAGTATCTGCGTCGGAAATCGAACCGGCGCAACCGAATAACGAAGTACACATGCATGATAACCTCTGCTTAAGAAATGTAACGCCGTCGGCTCTCCCTCACGATAACTGGTCCTCTCATATCCGCCGCCTGGACAGATTATGATTAATGGGCGAGCCTTAACCTTAAGACTCCCGTCATGCGGAGTATCCTGTATATAGAGCTGAAGCCTGGCATAATCTGCAGATCCTTCTTCGTGTATTGGTATCTCTTTATAGATCATAAACTAACCCCTTTCGGTCTTACGGAACTACTTCCGATCATGCTAAATTGTAACCGCCAGAAATTATTATACAATACCTGACTGTATTTTAAAATAAGTAAAATCATATTTTGTTAAAAAATTATTCATTTGTTGATTTTCACACCTACGCCAGTGTACGCCGTTTGAATCAACAGAATATCTCACACCGACTTGCCGCAATACTCCAGGAAACAACCGTCCTCATGAGAATTAATCACGCCAATTGCCTGGAGATAGGCATAGATAATCGTAGTTCCAACAAACTTCATTCCGCGCTTCTTCAAATCCTTTGATATCCTGTCCGAAAGTTCTGAATAGGCCAAGCCCTTTTCGTATATTACCTTCCTTTCTGTCCAGTGCCAGATATAATCTGAGAAACTTCCATACTCCTTCTGAATCTGCCGGAATATATTGGCGTTTGCTACTGCTGCATGAATCTTAAGCTTATTGCGGATAATCTTAGGATTCTCTCTTAGCTTCTCCATGTATTCTTCATCATAGGCACATACCTTCTCCAAGTCAAAATCATCGAAAGCCTTTCTGAAATCTTCCCGCTTATTCAGCACACACTCCCAGGAAAGACCTGCCTGAAAAGACTCCAGCACCAGCATCTCAAAAAGTTTGTGATCGTCATAGAGCGGAACGCCCCATTCTTTATCGTGGTATTGAATATATTTGTCATTTTTGGGGTTTGCCCATTGGCATCTCGTCTTACCATCTGTCCATTCCATATCCCAGTCTCCTCTTCTTTTTAAGTCTCTGTAAATGAGTATACACTAAGATTACCGTCATGGTCAAATGTAAGTAACCAACCTGTTTGCATACGATGGTATCAACAATTTAATGATAAACATTAAAAATTTATTGATATATTTGAAAATCAATGTTATCATAGGGGCGAGGTGATACATTATGAAGTTCGTTCAAAAAATCTCTACGGAACAATTTGCCAAACCTGCCGCTCATTTCATGCAGTATGTCTGCTATTTTGTAATTTTTTTCTATGCCCTTTGTCTCGCACTGAGTTTTATAGGCCGGCAAACCTTTTTTCTGCATACAAAGACAGGCTCGTTTGAGCGTGCTATTTATGCAGAAGAAAATCACGCGCCGCATTCTCGGAATATAACTGTAAACTCGAGCGATGACATTCATGTGTGGACGAATGACAAAGATCAGATTGACCTTGCTGTTCAGATTGGTCTTTCATTGATATATGCAGTCAATATAATTCCCATGATTTTGGCTCTCTGGTTTTTTAGCCGTGTATTTTCCAACATACGGAAAGGGCAGATTTTTACGGAACAAAATGCCGCCTATCTGCTTTATTATGGATTACTCCAATTTTTTGCAGCCGTTTTCGTCCCGTTTATTAAATTGCTGATCTGCTGGCTCACCAATCTTACAGCTAACGGCCGGATGTCCATTTCCACAGGACAGACTATGTTCAATACGCTTATCCCAGGCATCACTTTTATCGTGGCTGCGTATATCATCCATTATGGGGTACACTTGCAGGATGAGGTGGATCATACATTATGATTATTATTCGGCTTGATAGGGTTTTGGCAGACAGAAAAATGCGGTTGAACGACCTGGCAGCACAGGTCGGCATATCCAATGTCAATCTCTCTTACTTGAAAACAGGAAAAGTAAAGGCTGTACGATTTAGTACATTAGACGCTATTTGCAAGGTTCTACACTGTCAGCCTGGGGATATTCTTGAATATGTGGAAGATGAGGATTGATTAAATATTGTATCTTTGGGACAAAATTTTCAAAAAAGTTTTGCAAGGAAAGAATCGTTATGGAAGTAAGATAATTATGAGACTAAAGCAACAATTTACTTATTATTATTTTATCTTAGCAGATCAGACAACCGTAGGTGCTGTAAGAGTCATTGATAAGCAGGAATATGGTGTAACTAAGAGAATATCGCCTATTTTTATAATGCCAGAGCATCGAAACAAAGGTTTCGCACGAAAGGTGTTCCGTTTAGCGGAAGAAAAACATGGTAATCACGATTGGGAATTAGATACTATATTACAGGAAAAAGGTCTTTGTCATTTATATGAAAAAATGGGATATTGTCAAACGGGGAAGACAGAAGTAATAAATGAAAAAATGACATTCAGCATTTTGTTCCCCTCTTGCAACGGAACCATATAGAATAATTTGCTCAATATTTCCATGAAATATTTCCAAAATGCCTTCTACAACATCATTTTGAATATTTTCTGCCGTCATACCAAATCTCCCCTGTTGTTTTTCTCCATATTTGATACCTCACACATCTACTTAATTTATATATAAAGTCATTTTCCAAACATCGCTCTTCCAATACCTGGTCCATCGTTTACAATGGCAACATATGGTTTGTTTTGATGAATAAAGTTTATATTCGCAATCTGCCCAGCCGCACCATAGATTGGATACCGCACCATGATTCCTTATTACTTCAGACTGTTTTAAATTCAATAATCCGCGTTTTCAGACATCTTCCTTTTTTACCAGTGGCTTGTATCAATTTATTGATATCAATGTTTCCGGCACTAATTCATTAATTAACATATCTAAAATCTCACCTGCATAATTAGTTGCCATTATTTTTTCTTTATAGTTCCGCCTCTCCCACTGTATCCATATACGATTTCAAATCCAGCAAAATACCCTTTATTCCCATAGAAGTATATAACTCATAGCAAGCGTCAATATATGGTAATAAATCAAATTTAACTAAAAGTTCACTGACAATTAATCACAGGTATTTCTTGAACGCCTTTTTCATTTTGACCATGACATTGATTATCCAGTCAAACTGCTCATTCCATTTATTGCAATTTTCAAATTCAGCAACCCGTTCGATGATGACTTTACTTGCCTTGCGCTCCGGCAGTTCATACCATGAAAGTGATATACCTGCTGTTCTTTCAATATCTTCTTTCTGTTCAAGCAAAGTCCTATACAGTTGTTTACTATCTGGAATATAAAGAGCGACATTTATTTCACCTCTGTTTCTAATTTGAGAAACGGAGATATAACACTCTGATGAACCAATGGAATAATTCATCCAATGATCCATTGACGGTTTCCGTCGTTTAAATTCTTTAGTAAACTTTACATTCTGAAAAGCATAGTCTTGGAACGCCACCCAATAATCATACCGCCGTTGCTGCGTCTCATTGGCTGATTCGTTCTTCTTGACCTCTTTTGTCCAATCGTTAGGTTTTTCGATGACCTCAAATTTTATAGCCGGTTCAGAAGTGCCTATACGATACAACTTTATTTCGCAGAGAAAGAATCCGATTTTATCATCGGTGTGATTATTCAGCCATTCGATGGCAGCCTTGTGTTCCTCACGAGCGTGTTTCACTACCCAGATAATCACATTTGCAGATTTGCCAGCTGCATAGGTTATCAGCTTACCGAGGTGGTCGTGATTTGTATCCTCCAGTTGATTCTCTATGATAATTTTCCGATCCGTCCCTGTTTCGGACGCAAAAATATCGACATTGAAATCCCTCACAGAAGACTCTGTCTCATTGACGGTAATGTCGAGTCCCACCGCATCAGCGAGGAGCGCAATGTTATCATCTTGAGATAGCCACGGAGTAAAATCCAAAGCTTCATGCGGCCATACCGTCCGCAAGTCCTTTATTTCTTCAAGCCTGCTCAAATTCACCATTACTTTATTCCTCCCCGCGTTTTACATAGGTAAGCTGAATATCATAGCCGAGAACTTCAAGCATTTGCACAAAAGTCTTATTCACAATAGAATCGCCTTTTTTGATGAGCCGATTCACATACTGCCCCGTTGTACCGACTTCTTTTCCGAGTTTCGCCTGTGTCATATCAGCTTCGATGCATTTCACTTTAACATCAACTTCAAAATTGTTCTTGACCATATTTCAATACCTCTGTTGTTTATAACAAAATTTATATAATTTTATCACATTTTTAGTGTTATTTATTATACTATAAATTTATAAACACTTCTACCCCTTAACGAAAAAGACACCTGACCATAGCCAAGTGCCGTTCTTATCTGTGTATCTGTTATGCCTGTATCTCCGTGCCGTCCTGAACTTTCACGCCCTAATAAAATTCGCCAATCGCTCATCACTCCAACAGGCCCTCAAAAAAGGTATCAAAAGATTGCATTTCCCTTGATACCCCTATTTTATAGCATTTTCTAACTATCAGATTTTTATCTGAAATTCATTATTTATAATTAACAATCTTTCCAAAATCGGCCTTAAGAGATGCGCCGCCTACAAGCCCGCCGTCGATATCAGCCTGTGCAAACAGATCTGCCGCTGTTGCTGCATTTACAGAGCCGCCGTACTGGATACGGATTGCTTCTGCGGTTGCTTCATCATATACTTCAGCGATACAAGCGCGGATTCCTGCACATACTTCCTGTGCCTGCTCAGTTGTAGCTGTCTTGCCTGTTCCGATAGCCCAGATTGGCTCATAAGCGATTACTGCTGTCTTAGCCTGGTCTGCTGTTACATTCTGGAAACCAACCTTAACCTGCTGACGGATGAAATCCATCGTCACGCCCTGTTCTCTCTGCTCTAAGGTCTCGCCACAGCACATGATTGGTGTAATACCATGTTCGAATGCCTTCAGAACCTTCTTGTTTACATCTTCATTCGTCTCACCGAAATATTCTCTTCTCTCAGAATGTCCGAGAACAACGTATTTTACACCTGCATCTACCAGCATGTTTGGAGAGATCTCACCTGTGTAAGCTCCGCTCTCCTCAAAATACATATTCTCTGCTCCAACCTGGATGTTGGTTCCCTTAGCTGCCTCAACAACAGGAACGATGTCGATTGCAGGTACGCAGAATACTACGTCAACTTCTTCGTTTGCTACTAATGGTTTTAACTCTTCTACTAAAGCAACTGCCTCGCTTGGAGTCTTGTTCATCTTCCAGTTTCCTGCAATAATTTTCTTTCTTGCCATGAAAAAATTTGACAAGCGCAGGAAAGGGTTTTATAATTCCGTTACAA
>CANSLW010000065.1 GCA_947647815.1 uncultured Dorea sp.
AATGAGAACGTATATCTGGCTGACAAGCAGCGTTCTTCTGACTGGACAGCCAGATATACGTTCTCATTCGTAATAATATGGCATACGAAGTTGAAAGTCTTGCCGTGCTGTTCAAACATATCGTGAACAACCGGGTTATTAAGGTGTACATAAGTCGGGTTCTTATCACATGCAGATACACAGTTACCGGATACGATTGCGCCGTCCATAATCTCTGTCGGGCTCATAATTGTCGGAACAATCTTCTTCGCATCTACACCATATACATATGTGTCATGTAACAGACCCTGGCTCTGAAGCATCTGTACATATGCAACTCTTGGAAGATCTGGATACTTCTCCATACCCTCTTTGATTGTGCATGTCTCATATACCTTTGTCTCGTCTGGAGTAAGTTCGCGTGCCAGTTCACCAAGATAAACTGCTACTCTGAAGCCTGCGAAGCGTACCGCTCTCTCATAATCATGCGGCTTAATGTCATCAACCGGCTCACATACCATAACCAGATTCAATGTCTTGGAGAATGGTGTGTAGTCAGCTCCCGGACCAGTCATGTCAATGATACCTTCCTGGAAACCTACGATCTTACCAGCCGTAACAACAGCCATGCCCTTCAATGCATAAGTCTTGCCTTCGCCTACAGTATCAACCTTAGCGATAACGCCTGGGAAGATTCCCCCTCTTCCTTCAACCTTAACTCTTGGCTCGATGACGTCTTTAACTGGTGTGATTCGTACAGACTCACCTGGCTTTGCGATATCAAATGATACGCTCTTAATCTTCTCGTCCTCAAGAGCAACCGCTTTTACGGCCTCTTCGGATACATAAAGGATACCGTCTTCAATCTTAGACTCAGCCGCAAACTGAATATCCTTAATGTAAATGTGTCCCATTTCTAATCTCACTTTTGGTTCCCTCCTTAGAATTTGATATTATTGTTCAAAGCTAAAACGCTTCTACAACCTTAGTGTAAGACTACCCGACATCTGCAGATGCCATTCCACTTTCCAGCAAAGTCCAGTCAATCAACTGAAAATCGTCATATACCGAAGCTTCATACTTATCAGATCGAAATGCGAATTTCCGGCACGCTTGTATGGCGTTCTCAATCAACTTCAGGGACCCTTCGTCCATCTCCCCCTTCCTCTCTGATATCATAATGGATTTATATGGTGTCTCGTTGGGCTTCACGCTTCCTGATAATGGATGCGACAACAATACATGCCCTTCGTGGATTCTGTCTCTCGCTTCTTTTAAAATCTCTTCAAAAGAAGTCTCTCTATATATAATGTTATGTGTCTCTTTCAGCTTGTCCAAAACCAGAGGATTATTGGTTATGACAATATAATTCTTGTTTCCCATCTATTTTCACTTCTTCCCTTAGTACATTTCCCAAAACCAGAATATACGATACTATATTCATATCCAAAAATACTACTAACAATACTTTATCACTTTTCGATATTTAAAAAAGGACGATTTGAACACAATCATGTGTGCAATCGTCCTTTCTGTCTTTTGCCCTGATACCTATTCATCATTAGAAATTTATCATACAGCACAAGATTCAGAATGTGGTACATTTCTTAGTCCTTTTGCCTGAAAGTTTCGCCTGATACAGACTTTTTATGATATCAGGTTTGCCTCTTCGGCGGTCATATCTATGACTCTCTCTTAAAAAATATCAACCCACTCTTATACTCTATTCTATTATATTTATAGACAACTCATATATTCTTCATTGCCTGTATCTATAATAACCGATTGTTAAATCATTTGCAACCTTTTAATTCAAAATATCTATTTTTGTATGTTTTTTACAAAATATAGCATCTATTATTGGTAATATTTCACAGCCTCTGTAATCCAGACGCGAACCCCTCTGATGCCCTCTATTCTTCCAGGCTGAACATATGAATCGCTCCTTTCCAGTAATCGGGACTAACTGCAATATACGCATAACTTTGCCTTCCATACTCCTGCTTCCTCGCATTCAGATTTTCTTTCTCCGCTCAAATATTCACTTATTCTATGCCCGGATTGCCCATCTCATCTTCGTCGACCTTGCCCGACCGTTTCTCGCACATTCTTCTGCCGACGGACGAATCACTTCTGTAGAAATATCCTGATAAATCCCTGCTTTCTTCATCTGCTTAAAGGATTTCTTCACAAGCCTGTCCTCTCCTGAGTGAAAAGTCAATATCGCTACTCTCCCGCCCGGTACAAGCACATCCGGCAGTTTCTCCAGGAAATCATACAACACTTCATACTCCCGGTTCACATCGATTCTCAATGCCTGGAAAGTTCTCTGACACGACTTCTTCACAGCCTCTTTCTGCTCTGCGGCCGGAAGAAAGACAAGCGCTTCTTCAATCGCTTCCTTTAACTGTATGGTTGTCTCTATCTTCACTCCCCGCTTCTGACGGGTTATCACTGTCCTGGATATCTCCTTTGCATAAGGTTCATCGGAATTCTCAATCAGCATTCCCGCAAGTTCCTCCTGGGACATCTCTCTTAGCCTCTCTGCCGCGCTGATTCCCTTCTGCGGATTCATACGCAGATCCAACGGTCCTTCCGCCTTATAGGTGAATCCCCGCTCCGGGTTGTCAATCTGCATCGATGAGACGCCTAAGTCTGCCAGCACAAAATCAAACTTCCCTGCCTCCCGGCTCACTGCATCAATCTCGGCAAAATTCTGAAGCCTTACCGACAATATATCTTCTCCATATCCCAGCTTTCCTAAACGTTCTTTGGTCTTCGCAGATTCAATCGGATCCACATCCAGTGCATAGAGATGCCCTTGTCCATTCAGGCACTTCAGCATCTCCTGGGTATGCCCGCCATATCCTAATGTTGCATCTAACCCCTTCTGCCCCGGCTTAATCTGAAGGAAATCTAAAATCTCCTTAACACAGATTGACAAATGCATCCCTGCGGGAGTGCTTCCCTTCTGGATTACCTTAGATATAGTATCCGCATATTTCTCCGGCTGGAGTTCTTTATATTTCTCTTTATAGCTTCTCGGATGCGTTCCCGCATACCTTACACGCCTCTGGTGTTTCTCTTCCGCCATATTCTATTCACCTCTAAAATTATCTCTCTTTCTATCCGCCATAAAACTGATATACATTTTCCTACATAGATTATAGATATTCTTCCCTGTCTTTTCTTCAAAATGTTCTTTCAATTCTATATTTTTATCCCATTTTTCCTGAGGATAGAAGCCATACCGTTTCTTTACATCATTCATCCGCTCCTCGATATCCAATACGCCTTCTGAACCCGCAAGTGAATCACATAACTGAACCAATCTGTCATACTCATCAAAAACAATAGATTTTAAAACATCCTGAATCATCTGCAATTCTTCTTCAGTAGTATCAAAATTCCCCACATACACATCCGTGGTCTGGTTATTGAACGAATGTGTCAGGCATATCCTTGCAGCTTCGTCATATCCTAAAGACATCATATAAGTATAACCATCTGATACATGCTTCAAGTGACTCACTCCGAATCTCCGTCCGATATCATGGAGCAGCCCTAATATATATGCTTTATCTGAATCCAGATCCCTACATTCTCCTGCAATCTTTTCCGCACAACGGGCTGCAATCCGACTGTGGTCTCCCCATGGTCCAGGATTACACTCTTCTGCCTCTTTCAGAAGTTCTTCAGCAATTTCTCTTGTCGGTAACATAACATTTTCTCCTTTCACCAGCTTTTTCAGAATCTAGATCCATTATATTTGCAAATGAAAGAAGCAGTATAAGTAAGACTAATCACTCCTGCCCTGGCAGCGCCGTAAACCGCATATGGATTTCTGATATCAATATGCTTTGAGAATTCCTCCAATACTGCTTCACAGAAAAAAGAAGGTCCAATATAACTTTTTACTATATCAGGCCTTCAACACGTTCTTTCAACATTTCAATATATGAGATATAAACATAAGAGCTTAAATCCCGCAGTCTGATTTCCTTTTTCTTTGCCAAAGGATGTTTCACCGTAACTAAAACTTTTCCTTCCACTCTTATAGATATCAACAATACTGTACACTTAAAACTCTATAACACACCTTTCAAACGCATTGACCACCTGTGTATCTTGATATGTGTCATATCGTTTATATTTCCGCCCATAGGACATATGCACATGACCATGCAGGAAAAACTTCGGTTTGTATTTCTCCATCAATGTCCGGAATATCTGGAATCCCTGATGCGGCAGATCTATTCCGTCATTCAACTGATATGCCGGAGCATGGGTGACCAGAATATCGAATCCCCTGTGCCTCAACAAATGGAACCATAACTTTCTTACCCTTATTCTCATCTGTAATTCCGTATACTGATAAGCCCCCGGCTTATAGCGCATAGAACCGCCCAATCCCAGAATCCGTACTCCCTGATACACGAATATCTTATCATCAATACAGATACATCCATCTGGAGGAATCCGTTCGTATTTATCATCATGGTTGCCATGCACATATAAAACAGGCACGGATGTAAAAGTCGCCAAAAATGAAAGATATCTTGGATCCAGATCACCGCAGGATATAATGAGATCAATTCCTTCCAGCTTGCTCTTTTCAAAATAGTCCCAGAGATAGGCAGATTCTTCATCCGCAATCGCAAGTATTTTCATAAATCATTCTAACCCTTCTTATTTCTCAATTCCCTGCTGTGAGATAACAGGTTTGGACTGTTCGTTCAGTTCATCCTCCTTCGGGATGCTTCCAATAATATTCTCAGCCAGCCAGTCCATTGTCACAATCTCTTCCGGCGTCAGGCTTTTGCCCGGGTCGTCCTGCACCACACCGTCCTGAGAATACAAGATACCAGAAAACGGATTAAACTTTCCTGTACTGATAGTATCCCGCAAAACTTCCACCAGCCGCTTGGTTCCTATCGGAAGATTCTGTGAACAGATAACGTCAACAACACCTGCCGACATTCCCCACCAGTAATTGATTGCCTTCTTTGATGAAGGGTCGTCGTCGTATTTCCATGTCCCATCCATGATTGTACGTATCATCTGTTCGTAGAACTTACCCCAGTGCCATACCGGCATGGCAAGATTTCTGATATAATCTCCGTCCAGATGATAGATGCCAAAGAAACGGGATGCCTCTTCCGGAATCATCATATCCTTGCCAGAGATACAGGATGCATGATTCTTTCGGATATTCTCCATGATATCGCCTTCTTTTTTTGCTTTCCATTCCAAAAATACTTCCGCGCGCGGATTAATCATCTTCGCCCCTAACGCAAATGCATTAATATTCGCAATCGAACCATAAATTGGATAATCCGCAATATATGCCAGCTTATTATTCTCCGCCATTGCGCCTGCAATCGCGCCCATCAGGAACTTTGCCTCATGCATACGTGCATAATAAGTCCGTATGTATCTGTGAGAAGTATTAACCGAACAGTTTAAGATTCTGATCTCTGGATTGGCAATTGCCGCTTTCACGCTTGCCTGTACAAATGACGGCGTCGTTGTAAAAATAATATTACATCCGTCTGCAATCGCCCTCTCTATATATTCGTCTATATTATTCACTGTCGCGTTATCATAATATACCGTGCTTACTTCATCTGGGAAGGTCTGTTCCAAATGTAACCGTCCGAGTTCATGGGCATATGTCCACGCGGAAGACCCTGACGTCTTCTCATAGATAAAAGCAACTTTCAGTGTTGAGATTCCAAAAGGCAGCAACATATTAATCAGAGGCTTCTTCTCATTCGTCGGATCCATCTTGAGTTCTACTTCTTTATCTTCTTCAAGAACCAGGAACTCCTCCCAGGACTTTGTAACCAGTTCTTTAAGCTCTTTGGTTGTCATCCTGGTAATCTCTTCGTAACCATATACCTTAACAAATGCCAGGAATGCATCTCCCACTGTAACTGATAGTTTATCCTTTTCTCTGGCTTTATATTCTGCCATAAATCTACGGTAAATAGAGCTGAATTCAAGCTGTTCATCTTTCGTCCAGACTGTTTCTGTATCTTTACCTACCGCTTCAAGCAGTTTCTTAAAGCTTCCTTCTTCCGAAAACCAGACATAATTTATCTGCGTCAATTCGTAGAAATCCAAAAATTCGAAATAAATCTTATTTTCTTTCTCTTCTGTCCGTTTGGGAATAATACGTGTTACCGTGCCTGGAACTGACACAACATCAAAGTATTTCATAACACTGACACGCTTATTTCCTTCCAGTACATAGAATTTATTCATATACTCATATGCCTTAATCGGCTCACGGATTCCTTCATTTTCATGGCTGGTACTAAGCTTCGCCCATTTCATTGCAAATTCTGAAGTTTCTCTTAATATCGGCATAAAGTTTGCAGCAAATGCATTACTTCTTCCACCGGTTTTAGTTCCCACAATCTGATCAATTGGTATTTGCACCAACCCAAGCGGTACCTCTGAATATGTGCCTTTTGTCGGAATAATATCATCCAAAACCTCCAACGTAGGCCGAAGTCCATGAAGCATCCGGTATTGATAATTTTTCTTTCCCAATTTGTATGCCTTCGTATAATCACTTAATGACATATATTTCCTCCTTATAATCTAAAGCTCTTTCAGATTCTTCCCTATTATATACCAAGTTTTAAAATAGCACAACTACATATACTATAGTCATCCTTCCGGTTTGCTGATCTGCCGCCACACAGCCAGTACATTAACATCCCTGTATAATTTTCAAAAGATATTCCTTATATTCCTTCCTTACATGCTCTGGCCCGACAATTCGCAATTTATCTCCAATCCCCGTCACCCATCCAAAAAATTGCTGGCTGACTGCAACTAATACATGCACCCGGAACTGCCGTCCATCCACAGGCACAATCATTGTATCCGTCCCGAACCGGTCTAATATGACTCCTATAATCTCATTGCCGCATTGTAATGTAACTTCCTCATCATGTCCGCCATACATCGCAAATGTTTTCTTAGAAAACTCAACAAGATCAAAATCCAGGAATTTTTCCTTCCCTATTCTCTCCTGTCTGGTTACATGAGTCTGCTGCATCTTGTCTACTCTATAATGCTTGATGCAATCCGCATCTTTATCGTAGGCAATCAAATAATAGTTTGCATCATCCCATGTCACCGCCCATGGACTGACTGTATACAATGCTCCTTCTTTTCTTGGCTTTAGTTTCTTCTGCACAGTCCATTCTGCGTATTGATATTGAATCTGCCTGTTCTCCAGAATCGCTGTATGTATCTGATCCACATTATAATAAATAGTTTCATTACCTGTCTTGGGGCGATTATAAATAAAAACATGGCGCTGCAGCTGCCTTGCCTCGTATTCACTGGCGAGGCTTTCCAATTTCTGAATCAGTTCTTCTGATTTCTTCCTACTGATGAATTTTGATGCCTGTACAGTATCTACAAGGAGCTTTAATTCAGGCAGTTCGAACTCCCTGTGTCCTGCATAATATCCGCCGTTGGCACCTTTTGCCTGCAGGATATCAAGTCCGAATTCCCTTAATGTCTCTATATCGCTATAAACCGTCTTTCGATCTGCAGACATACCGTAATCATGCAACGCCTTATCTATATCTGCCGCTGACATCATATGTTTTTCATCTGTCTTATCCAAAAGCATCT
The DNA here is from genome assembly GCA_947647815.1 of uncultured Dorea sp. Lineage (GTDB taxonomy): Bacteria > Bacillota > Clostridia > Lachnospirales > Lachnospiraceae > Sporofaciens. Next base: position 7,639 of record CANSLW010000065.1, read on the forward strand.
TCATAATATACAGCATCCTTAATTTTACTGCTGAAACTGCCATAATTAACACCTCAAATATAAAGAATCAAAAACTCTTGGTATCTGTTCATCTCCTTATGCTTCTACGAGCAACAGCATAACATATCCGCAAAAAATATTCCATCCGTACAGGTGGAATATTTTTCAACTAATACTTTTCAATACACAGGCAAACCTCAGCGAAACCAGAAGCCACAACAGAATAAAAATTATGTAGAAATTTAACAATTCATCTGTTACAATATACCTATGCTCTACGAGTACTTACATTTTATAGACATATGTACTTAGAAACGGAGGTTTTTATGTTAAAATCTTATATCGCCTTCGACGTGGAAACTACGGGACTGGATCCACAGATAAATGAGATTATTGAAATTGGAGCTCTAAAAGTAAGAGACGGACGGATTACAGAACGTTTTATGGAATTCATCCATCCCCAGGAGACAATTTCCCCTACAATCACGAATCTTACGGGAATCACCAATGAAATGGTTACAGATGCCCGCCAAAGTTCGGAAGTTATTACAGATTTTTTAGAGTTCTGTGAAAATGATATATTAATCGGACACAATGTCAGATTTGATTATAGTTTTATGAAAATGGGAGCTTCTCGCTGTGGGCTTTCTTTCGAGAAATCCGGGATTGACACTCTGAAGATTGCCCAAAAGACATTGGCATCTCTGCCCTCCAAAAGTCTGTCCGACCTGTGCGAATATTATCAGATAGAAAACAAAGCGGCACATAGAGCCTATCACGACGCCCTTGCCACTGCAAAATTATATCAGACACTTGCTCATTATTTTGAAGCTGAACATCCCACGCTTTTTAATCCAACCCAGCTTACATATAAGGTGAAGAAACCTCAACCAGCAACCAGTAAACAGATTGCATTTTTGACAAAATTAAGCCGCCAGAAAAACATTCAGCCCACATGGAATCCAAAAACTCTCAACAAAAGCGAAGCGTCAAAACTAATCGATTCTCTTTTAAATGGATGACACAACTTTTCTGCATGATTTTATACAAAATTCCTGCCACCGGCAGCTATTTTGCATACGATGGTGTTATAAAGAGAAACTACCGGATTCAATGTCCAGTAGTTTCTCTCTTCTAATCTGATTCAGATATCAGCCTTTTCTATTTATTCAATTCCAAGTACCTGATAATCCTGGTCTTCTACGGCCTTTTTTAGAATATCATCAGCAACTTCAGCATTCAGGGTTAATACCGCCGTTCCTGCTTCATGGCTTACTACAGCTTCTTCTACCTGTGAAAGCGCCTCCAGGCATTTTTTTACCCTTGCCTCACAGTGTCCGCACATCATTCCTTCAATCTTCATTGTCTTTGTCATAGTTGTTTCCTCCTCTTTTTGATCTTCTTTATTTGAAATGACAATTTGCCTTTTCAACCGCTTATCTTTCGATGCATCATGCATCTTGAACCAGTTAAGCCGCAATGCATTAGTCACTACACAGAAACTGGACAAGCTCATCGCTGCCGCGCCAAACATCGGATTCAGTTTCCATCCAAAAAATGGATACCAGATTCCTGCCGCCAGTGGGATTCCAATCACGTTATAGAAAAATGCCCAGAACAGATTCTCATGGATATTATGAAGTGTCGCACGACTTAAGCGAATCGCTGCCGGCACATCGCTTAACCGGCTCTTCATCAAGACTACATCCGCCGCATCTATGGCAATATCCGTTCCGGCTCCAATTGCAATTCCCATATCTGCTCTCGTGAGTGCCGGCGCATCATTAATCCCGTCGCCAACCATAGCAGTCTTACCCTTGCTCTTAAGCTTCCGAATCACATTTTCCTTCCCATCTGGCATAACACCTGCAATTACTTCATCAACACCTGCCTGTCTGCCGATTGCCCTGGCGGTCCTTTCATTATCACCAGTCAGCATCACCACATGAATTCCCATATTCTGAAGTTCTCTCACTGCTTTCGGACTGTCATCTTTAATAACATCTGCTACTGCAATTACACCAATAAGCCGCCCGTTTTTTCCAAAAAACAATGGCGTCTTTCCTTCTTCTGAAAGTTCTGCCGCTCTCTGTTTTATCTTTTCAGACACTTCCGCATTCCGGCTGATAAATGTAAGATTCCCGCCCGTCAGTTTATCTTCTCCAAGTCTTCCATATAGTCCATTGCCGGGAACCGCTTGAAAATCTGATACTTCCAATATATCTGCGCCCTTATCTGTAATTCCTCTCTCCTGTGCAAGTTCTAACACTGCTTTTGCCAGAGGATGCTCACTCTTTCGTTCCAATGCATATGCCATCTTAAGAAGCTCTATTTCTGCCACGCCATCTTCTGGTATAATATCCGTAACTTTTGGCTCTCCACTGGTAATCGTTCCCGTCTTATCCAGAGCGACAATCTGCATCTTGCCCGTCTCTTCCAGCGATACTGCTGTCTTGAACATAATACCATGTTTTGCTCCCATTCCGTTACCCACCATGATAGCAACAGGCGTCGCAAGTCCAAGCGCACAGGGACAACTGATGACCAGTACAGAGATACCTCTTGCCAGTGCAAAGCCTACACTCTGTCCCGCAAGTAACCATATCGCAATGGTAACCACCGCAATACTGATTACCGTTGGGACAAATACACCGGATACCCGGTCCGCAATCTTTGCAATAGGAGCTTTTGTAGCTGCCGCATCACTGACCATCTGAATAATCTGAGATAGTGTCGTATCTTCCCCCACCCTGGTTGCCTCACATCTCAAAAAACCAGACTGATTTACCGTACCAGCAGATACAAGGCTGCCTGTTTCTTTATCCACCGGTATACTCTCTCCGGTCAGTGCAGATTCATTCACTGCACTGCTTCCTTCCAGTACCATGCCGTCCACCGGAATATTTTCTCCCGGCTTCACGACAAAAATATCTCCACTTTGCACCTGGCTGACAGGTACTTCCTGCTCCATGCCGTCCCTTACCACAATTGCAGTTTTCGGAGCCAGTTTCATCAGACTTTTTAAAGCATCTGTTGTCTTCCCTTTGGAACGTGCCTCCAACATTTTGCCAACTGTAATCAATGTCAGGATCATGGCAGCTGACTCAAAATAAAATTCATGCATGTAAGACATCACCGCATCCATGTCCATGTGCATCTGTGCATCCGTCATCGCGAATAACGCATAGGTACTATACACATAAGAAGCTCCGGCGCCTAATGCCACCAATGTATCCATATTAGGCGCTCGATGCCAGAGGCTTTTGAATCCACTGATAAAAAATTTCTGATTGACAATCATGACAGCCGTTGTAAATAGCAGCTGAAACAGCCCCATCGCCACATGATTTCCCTCAACAAATCCCGGTACAGGCCAATTCCACATCATATGTCCCATAGACACATACATTAATGGAATTAAAAAGCATAATGATATAATCAGCCTCCGCTTTAGCAACGGTGTCTCTGTATCTTTTAGAAGGTCTTCTTTAGGCGTCATATCAGTTGCTGCTTTCCCACTGCCGGAAGCTGTTTTTTTTGACGCTCCATATCCGGCCGCCTCCACCGCCGCAATAATCTCTGACGCAGCTACATCTCCTTCGACACCCATAGAATTCGTCAAAAGACTAACTGAACAGGAAGTTACACCCTCTATCTTCGAGACAGCTTTTTCCACACGAGCACTGCACGCCGCACAGCTCATACCTGTTACCATATATTGTTCCATTATCTTACCACTCCTTCCCAAGGCATAGACCGTTCTCAAAACTCCTGCTATACATCAACTCACCAACTCTGATGGCAAGCATACGAAGCATCAAACAAGCAGCGACGCAGAGCGTCGAGGTACTACTTCATTAATTTTTGAAGAGTAACCACCAATTCGTCTACCGTATCATCCTTCCCTGCACGAATATCATCTGCCACACAAGTCCGGATATGATTTGCCAGAAGAACTTTGTTAAAACTGTTCAAAGCCGCATTAACTGCTGACACTTGTATCAGAATATCCGTACAATAGGAATCATTCTCCACCATCTTCTTTATACCCCTTACCTGACCTTCGATACGGCTCAGGCGGTTAATCAAGTCTTTGTACTCTTTATCAGAACGTTCCTTCGTTTTGTGACAACATCCTCTTTTTTCTTCCATATGTCCATACCTCGTTTCTATTTGCATTATATACCCCATGAGGGTATATTGCAAGAACTTTTTATTTTATTTCAGATTTTTTCTGTATCTCGCATATCTTTAATTTATTTCCCTGTACCTGAAACCGAATTTCCAGTCCTGCATACTCCATACCGTATACCCTCTCTGCCTCATTCTGATATGACGGTCTTGGATCCTGTGACAACACCTGAATCAAAATCCTTCTCTGTTCTTTCGGAATATACGCCATCCATTTTTCAGGGATTTCCACCTCAAGTCCATATCCTTTTACCTGTTCCGCGAATCCTCCTGCCGCATCAATATGGCAATCTACATAAGGCAGATATGGTTTGATATCATAGATAGGCGTGCCATCCACCATATCTGCCCCCCGTACATGAAGAACACATCCTTTCCCTTCACGTTCTTCAATTGCTTCAAGCCTCACACAGGACAGTCCGATGGAATTCGGCCGGAAAGGAGAACGTGTGGCAAATACGCCCATCCGCTGATTCCCACCCAGCCTTGGCGGCCTCACGGTCGGACTCCATTCTCTCCCTTCGATTTTTGAAAATCCCCACAGAAGCCAGATATGAGAATATTCCTCTATCCCTCTTAAGGCCTCCGGATTCCGGAATTTAGGTTCGAATATAATCTCTGCTCTCGTATCTGCAAGTCCGCTTTGCCTTGGTATCCCGAATTTTGTCGGGAAATCTGTATGAATATATGCAATTGTCTCCATACAGATATCATCTGTATTACAATCTATTTTGTTTCTTATCTGTCCACTCATAGATAGCACTGTTCATCTCCCATACTCCTCAGACATGTATTAAATATTTCCTTTTAACATGTTGATTTCTTCCTTATGTCCTTTATCATCTAACGGCGTCTCCAGATAAAATGGCAGTTCTTTAAGCAGCGGATGCCGCATTACACTAAGCAAAGCCTCCATTCCAATCTCACCTTGTCCAATAACCGCATGACGATCTTTATGCGAACCCAATGGCATCATACTGTCATTCAGATGTATCGCTTTCAATAATTCTATTCCAAGCACCCTGTCAAACTCTTCAAGCACACCATTAAGATTATGCACAATATCATACCCCGCTGCAAATACATGACAGGTATCCAGACAGATTCCTATCCGTTCCGGATGTTTCGCCCCTTCCCTGATTGCCTTCAGATGCTCAAATCTTTCTCCAATCTCCGTACCTTTTCCTGTCATCGTTTCCAGAAGAACCGTAATCTTCTCCTCTCCTGTAATTGCCTGGTCGAGTCCCCGGATAATATTGCTAATCCCTCGCTCTATACCAACTCCGGTATGGCTTCCCGGATGAAACACCATGTACTCTATATTAAGTTCCTCCATCCTTGCCACATCCTCCCGCATTACTGTACATGCAAATTCATATACACTGTCTTTATCACTAGCAAGATTCATAGTATAAGGAGCATGGGCAAGCAATGCCCCAAAATCATTTTCACGGCGGATTCTTTGAAAATCTTCTATTTCCTGTTCTGTATATATTTTATAATTCGACCCTCTGGGATTTCTGCTGAATATCTGCATGGTATTTGCCTCCATCCATACTACATTCTCAGCCGTCTTTGCCAGTCCTTTTGCAATCGACATATGTGTTCCTATCGTTAACATATTTTCCCCTCTCTCTTATTTTTTATTACATTGCTTTTCTACACAAACATCATAGAACACCAGCTTTCAAAAGTCAATGAAGGGTAAGATAACACAATATTATTGAGTTTTTCTATAAAATTGCGTATAATCTTCTATAAAGCGGAATGTTACGAGGGAGGAATTATTATGGATTGGAAAGATAAATGTTTTTCAGCACTGAAAGATGCAGATATGTTTGAGGATTCCTGGCACAGAACGCGTTTCAAGGAATTGACGGACTGCTATACCCACTCACCCTTTTTCTCAAAAGGCTTGTGTAAATGCATGTACCTGTCAGCCTGGGATGAGGAACACTTCTGTATCATGCTCGAGACACTGACCGATATGAGTCTTGGCAGAGACACCAATACTGACGAGATGCGTATAAATGGAGACATACTTGCCAAAGAACAGGATATTGACGGTTATTATATCTTCCAACTATCCAATGCATTTCTTGACAACCGTACATTTCATCTGGATGAAACAGCAAATGTCTCACCCGAAGCCATGCACATTATTAAGCGTGCCATACAAGCAGCTGAAATCATCGATAGTCTCTAAATTATCTAATCAATTATGCATAAATTGTCGATATATTTATATTAGTACTGTATTGTGCAAATACGCTGTTACTCATGCAATGCAGTACTGAAGTCTTGATATATGTAGGAGGACAATCCATGAATCAAAAAGAACCCATCATAACGGCGCGCACCCCACTACAATCAGAATCGAAAAATCTGGTTGAAAAATTAAGCCTGCCCCGCACAATCCATCTGGTTCCATTAGATATCGTAGACGGATTCGAAGTACGCCCCGGATTCTATGAAATCAATGGCGCTACGGCTATTCCCGGAGGCGTAAATTTTACGGTTCATTCTCACAGTGCTACATCCATTGAACTTCTGTTGTTCCATCGTATGGAAGAAGAACCTTTTGCCGTTCTTCCTTTTCCAGACCATTATCGAATAGGTAATGTTTATTCCATGATTGTATTTAAGCTTAATATAGAAGAATTCGAATATGCTTATCGTGTTGACGGTCCATTTGAACCAGAAAAGGGACTAATCTTTAACCGAAACAAATACCTTCTGGACCCCTATGCCCGGGCAGTCACAGGCCAAAGCCAGTGGGGCAATACAACCCCCCGCGGACAGCATTACAAAGCCCGTGTTGTAAAAGATGACTTTGATTGGGGGAAAGAAGCAGTTTATTACCTCCGGGGGACTTGGCACCATGGGATTTGG
>CANSLW010000066.1 GCA_947647815.1 uncultured Dorea sp.
CTTACCAAAAAGGAGCCATTTTTTACCAAAAACACAAATTATTTTACACTACCGCGACGATCTTCTTTTTATGAAAATGGCAGTTCCTCATCATCTCCCCATTCCATAAGTTCCTGTTCCACGATTTTATCATATTCTTCCAGAATCTTTTCTATCCGTTTTTCTTCTTCCTTATTCCCGGAAGCCTTATAGAATTCACCGGCCGCGATAAAGAGAACATCATTCTCATCCGTACACTCTGTATCATCAGAAATGTATTTCTTAATCAGACGCTCCGCCTCTTCAAAACTACGATTGCTCATATTGGCATACACGCCTGACGTTACCGCAAGCATATTGTCTTCTTCCTTTTCAATCCATTCCTTACTCAGCCTGACCGCTTCTTCACTTCTTCCCATATTCCCCAATGCCGATATCTTCAAAAACTTAAAATCTTCCGACGGCTCCTTCTTCCACTGGAACAGTCCGAGCACATCCGTACATACCTGAAGAAGTTCCTCCCACGCCTCACACATATCAAGCTCTCCTATGTAATCTTCAAGCCATCCCTGTACATCGTGAGCAAAATCAGTCACATCATCCAACTGGTATAATTCGGGAGCATATCCGGCATCCTTGTTCCGTTCCTCGTTGATAATCTCTTTTAAAAGTTCAAAAGCAGATTTCCAGCATGTACGGTCTGGCTCTGTTCCTACCATATTGTCATAACACTGCTCTGTCAGGTGATCAAATTCTTTCCACTTCTTATTCATTTTACATTGATTCCTTTCGTGAATTTTATCTCTCTGTTATCCATTCTATAAGGCTTTTGAAATATGTGCAAGTGATACTTGAATTATTGTTACTATTATTACTAACGAATTATCAAATAAAATAATACTCTGCTTTCAAGGTTGACTTTCTCTTCATTTTGATAAATACTAATGTTAATATATCTTTTAATTAAAATTTTTTTATTTCAGCAGGAGGAAACCTACTATGTCACAAGTAAAATATGTTGACCGCAAGAACACAAATTGCAATAAATGGGACGGACAGACGGGAATGTTCGGTGAAGAGGGGCTTCTGCCTTTATGGGTGGCAGATATGGATTTTCAGGTGCCGGAGTGTGTAACAAAAGCATTAAGTAACTATGTATCCCAGGGAGTTTTCGGATATTACAAAGTTCCGGATACTTATTACCAGGCGTTCATCAACTGGGAAAAGCAATATCATTCCTATGAAGTACACAGAGAATGGATTCGCTTTTCTCCGGGTGTCGTATCAGCCTTTAACTGGATCACGCAATTCATGACCAGGCCGGATGACACCGTTATCGTTCTGACACCTGTATACTATCCGTTTCTTCATGCGATCCAGAATAACCACCGCCGCCTGATCACTTCAGACCTAATCAATACATCCGGAGTATACACGATTGACTTCGAAGACTTTGAGCAGAAAATCATAGAAAACCATGTCTCTCTGTTTATTTTCTGTTCCCCTCATAATCCGGTGGGACGTGTCTGGACGCAGGATGAACTGAAGACATTGCTTGATATCTGCAGAAAACATCATGTATTTGTAATCTCTGATGAAATACACCAGGATCTTACTTTTGCCGGTAACACCCATATCCCATCCTTCAGTGCTGGCGATTATGACGATATGATGATCACCGTGACCGCGCCTTCTAAGACATTTAACCTTGCAGGATGCCAGAATTCCGTTATCGTTATTCCGGATGAAGAACTGCGTAAGAAATGGGATGAATATGTCACAGGAATTCGGATCTTAGGCGGTAACGCATTCGGATATATTGCTGCTGAAGCTGCTTATTCAGGCGGACACGAATGGTTTGAGGAAGTGAAAGAAATCGTATACGAAAATTACCTGCTTGTAAAAAACACCTTTGCAAAAGAACTGCCGGATGTAGTTGTATCTCCTCTTGAGGGGACTTATCTGTCCTGGATTGATATGAAAGCCTATGTAAAGCCAGAGGATATCAAGGACTTTATGCAGAAGAAATGCCGTCTTGCTCTGGACTACGGCGACTGGTTCGGCGGTGAACGATTCTCCTCTTTCGTACGGATGAATCTTGCTACTTCACAGGAAAATGTTAAGAAGGCAGTAGAGGCTATGATTGCCGGATGTATTCACTAGTTAAGTCAACACCCCGATGCGGGCATATGGGCATCAAGCAACGATGCAGGACATCGGGGTATATGATCCTCGCGACAGTCGCCAAATGCCTGCAAGCAGTCACTTGGATCGTTGCCCGCGGGAATTAACCGTTGATTAATTTAACAGAACAAAAAAATACAACACTTCAATTGTTCTCCCCAAACAGTACTGCTATAATTTCTTATAACATAAATACATATACATTTATTGAGGAGGACAATTTTATGAAGATTAATGAGATTATTCGTATAAAGCGATTAGAAAAGGGCTGCACCCAGGAGCAGATTGCGTCTCTTCTGGGTGTCTCTGCCCCTGCGGTAAACAAATGGGAAAAGGCCGTCTCTTACCCTGATATCACCCTTCTTCCTGCACTGGCAAGGCTGCTTGATACTGACCTGAATACGCTTCTTTCTTTTCAGGACGATCTGACAATAGAAGAAGTCCATTCTTTTCTAAATGAGCTTATATCTGCTGCTGACACTAAGGGGATTGACTGCGCATTTGCCATGGCTTCTGATAAACTTTATGAATACCCTTCCTGTGACATTCTATTGCTTAACACTGCTCTGACTCTCGAAAGTCTTATCCTGACAGATAAAGATAAAAATCCCGAATACATGGACAGCATCCAAGAAATGTACGAACGAGCTTCCAAAAGCTGTGACTCACAGGTAAGCAGTCATGCTAAAGCCATGCTGATATCAAAATATATAGGAAAAAAAGAATTTGACACTGCCGGGAGATTACTGGATGAGCTGCCCGAAGCAACCATAAGCAAGAAACAACTCCAGTCTACTCTTTACCTGAAACAAGGTAAATGGGACCAGGCTGCTCAATTAATTGAAGGGAAGATTCTGTCAGCAATCAGCGAAGTCCAGTCTTCCCTGCTTACACTTGTAGAGATTGCAGCAGAGGAGAGCCGCCTGTCAGATGCACGGCAGCTTACGGATATTGCAAAACAGACCGCCAGTCTGTTCGACCTTTGGAAATATAATATCCATATCGCAGATTTTCAGCTTGCAGTTGTTCAAAAAGATACCTCAGGATGCCTGGAAGCGCTGAAACAAATGCTGCCGGCTCTGGAACAAGGATGGAAACCAGCTCATTCTCCTCTATACAAACATCTCTCTTTCAAAGAAACAACAGTCGGACAGAGATTTCTGACCGGAATACTGAACGATCTGGAAGACCCTGATAACCATATGTATGATTTTCTGCGGGAAGATGCTGAAATACAAGAATTACTCCAAACATATCATTCATCTACAAAGTAGTTTTTTATGCTTAGCATCAAGAGCTCCTCATGAAAATTACCCTTCTATATTGGCATCTGTCAACTTTCCACCGGCAGTTCCATGGACAACAATCCAATGTCCATAGAACATATCATCATCACCATATGCCGCCTCAAAATCCCCGTCATTAAAAATATGAAATGACGGGGAACCAATTCTTTCAGCGAATTCTTCCTCACTGATTTCCGGTGTATCCTCAGTCTCCCGCCAGTCATTTGCCGATTTTATCAGTTCCTCTGCCGCATAACTCCGAAGTTTTTCATCCCATCGCTCCATATCCTCCAGCAGCATATGTAAGGTCTCAGACGCCTTCTTTGCCGTATCATTATCATGGTCTTTATCTAATATTACATTTTCAGCATTTCCCAACCAGTTAATCATTCCTTCAAACCAATTATATTGCTGATTCAGATAGAATACACCAGACTTATCTGTGATTGTAACTGGCTTTTCTTTTGTTTTACGCCTTTTTCTGAATAACCCGGACATCTCTATATCCCCTGACATTTACATTCTATAGAGTTTACTTTCTATGGAATTCCTTCAGATATACTTCCATGGAACGATTCATCTCATTAGAAAATTCTGATTCATATTTTCGTTTCCAGAAAGCCTCCATCCATTCATCATAATTTATCCCGTCATTCTTATCTGCAAACATTCTGCGAATCTCCTGACTCTCCTTGCCCTGATAAGTATTCTCACAGACAATATCCGAAAGCCTAAATCTCTTTGGCTTCTTTCTCTCCTTCTGCTGCTTAGTCGGATATCCGAAGATGACCATACTCGCCGGATATACATATGGCGGCAATCCCAGGAGTTCCTTCATGTCTTCCGCATTCTCCATCACATCCCCGATATAACAGGAACCAATCCCCAGACTTTCTGCCGCTGTCACCGCATTCTGCGCCGCGATCACGGCATCTTCCACAGCCAGAAGCAGATCCCCTGCACCGGGCCTGCGCGGCGACAGACCAGCTTCCTCATAAAAAGATAACCACTTCTGACAATCTGCACAGAAGATAAGTACCAGCTTCGCTTTTGCAATAAAGGACTGATGATCGCAAAGCTCCGCTAACTTTTCCTTCTTTGTCTGATCTGTAATATCCAGGATTGTATACAACAACTGACACCCTGCAGACGGCGCCTGCAATGCGGCATTCAGGATTGTATCCTTATCTTCGTTTGAAATATCCTTTTCTGTATACACACGCACGGATTTTCTCGCGTGCAATGACTCCAATATTTCATTCATTCCTCTACATCCCCCTCGACATCTCTTCACATACCTTCATCGCTTCAAAAACTGCACTCCTGAAACCACGTTCTTCCAACACACGTACTGCTTCTATCGTCGTTCCCGCCGGAGAACATACCATATCCTTCAGTTCCCCTGGATGCTTACCGGTTTCCAGCACCATCTTCGCACTCCCAAGAACCGCCTGCGCGGCAAACTGGTATGCCTGTGGTCTTGGCATTCCGCCGGATACGGCGGCATCGGCCATGGCTTCTATCAACATGAACACATACGCCGGGGAACTTCCGCTGACCGAGACTACCGTATCCATCAGACGCTCCGGGACAATCTCTACCCGGCTGAAACTTTCCAGAAGTGTACGTACGTATCCTATCTCCTCTTCTGTCATATGCTTATTCGGGCACGCCGCTGTCATGCCTTCCCCTACCATTGCAGGTGTATTCGGCATCGTCCGGACAATCTTTACCTCCTTGCCAAACTGTTCTTCAAGCCATGCAAGGGTTTTGCCTGGCGCAATGGTGATAACAATCTGATCTTTTCTGATATCCTCTCGTATCTCATGGATCACATCGGCATAGAACTGTGGTTTCACAGACAGTACGATCACATCTGTTTTTTCCACCACTTCTTTGTTACTGTCCGTTACATGAATACCATACTGCGCTTTTACCTTCTCTCTTCCCGGCGCAAACAGATCGGCGCCTATGATCTCCTCTGCCGGAATGATCTGATTCTTAATAATACCTCCCATGATAGCCGATGCCATATTGCCTGTTCCTATAAAACCTAATTTCATCCAAAACACCTTCCTTATTCTCATTTGATATACTCTACCACCCGCGAAGCCTTGCCGATGGCACATTCTTTTTTACTACTTCCAACGCCTGATGCATAATACTGTCATTATATCTATGTAATCCCTTTTGCAGCACATTGTCAGTGTTCACGAATCTCTGCAGATAGTACTTCTGCGCGCCGGAGATCCATCTGCCTATAGACTCAAAATCTGATCTCTGATGTAATTCAAGAACAACCGTTGTATTGAATTCATAGGGAACAGCGCCGCTTAAGAGGAACTCAACACTTTTACAGATATTACTCACATCATATCCTTCAATCCCTACAGTCTTTCCATAACTCTCCTGAGAATTCTTGAGATCCATAACGACATAACTGACCAGGTCTTCTGACACAATCTTTCTGAGCTTATCAGGACAACTCCCATTCGTTTCCAGACGGATTACATAGCCCATTTCTCTGATACGGCCAAGAAATTCTTCAATTCCATGCTGAATCAGCGGTTCACCGCCGGTCAGGCAGACTCCATCCAGCAGGCCTCTGTATTTTTCTAAATATGCATATACTTCTTCCAGCGGAATATCCTGATTCTTATGGGTATCCATGACCAGGGGTGAGTTATAACAATACGGACACCGAAAATTACATCCTGCTGTAAATAGCGTACATGCGACTTGTCCCGGGTAATCTAATAATGAAAATTTCTTCAAGCTTTGTATTACCATACTTCCGCCTCCTTGGCATATGAAAGAGCCGTCATAAAATCACTCACACAGCAAGTTCATTATGTATTTATTCTAACGGACAGAAAAGCTGCGCTCCTCTGCCACCGGAATATCTTCCTCATCTATCCAGTCAATGGTTATGTACCTGTCTCGGTTCAGTCCTTCCATCAGTTTATAGATCATAGATTTTCTTCCCTGTACTTCCATCCGGACTGTGCCGTCATATTCATTCCTGACCCATCCGGTCAATCCCAACGATCTTGCAAGATATTTTGCAGTGTATCTGAATCCCACCCCCTGTACCCTGCCATGAAAAATCAGCCTTTTCCGTATCTCACTCATGCTCTCACCACCATTCCGGAAAAGCAGACATTTCTCTTGTGAGAAGATGTCTGCTCAACTTGTTTACATATTAATTGTTCAGTATACTAAAAATTCGTATACATCCCCGGCATGTCAAATAATGACAACTGAATATCACGGCTGGAAGCTGCCATACACTCCGTAATCTCCTCATCTCCCCGAAGATGTCCGACAAGCACCGGCGACTCCGGATCGTGCTGTTCATATTTATTCTTCGCATTCTCCAGACTTCCTGACGCATAACAATAACGGCAGCCGTGAATACAAGTATGATACGTACCTATATCGACACTCTCTATACATCTGCACTCTTTGCGCTGGCCTGTATCTTTCTTCAAATCCAGTTTATAACCGACCAGACGCTTGATTTTATCTTTATCGATACATGCACAATGACTTATCCCAAACCTGTCAAGATTAGTTTTTTCCGCACAGGTATAAAGTGGAAGCTGATATTTTCTGGCTATTTTCCCCAATCCTTTTGCCAGCTCGACTATCATCTCCTCATTTAATTCTGAAAACGGACAGTCTTTATAAGAATCCACAAAACTGATGATACATCTGGTGGTTGCCTTATGCAGCCACCTGCACATCCTCTCAAACTGCTCCAGATGATAAGATACGGAATATTTCTTTGTAAGAAGTATTGGATCAAATCGCCAATCCATCCGCTCTCTCCCTATCCGGTCGCTCAGCAGAAGAAATGTAGCCATTGCATCAGCCGTACAAGGCAGATTACGTTCCACATCTTCTTCATAGTCTGTAATCGTCATCTGAAAATAATATTCATACCCCATATCCCTTATTTCCCCGAGAAACGGAATCATGGGCTCCGGATTCTTCGTCCAGAACACAATACAGTCCACCGTATCCGGAGTTAAGATGATACGCTTAAGTTTTTTACGATTATATGGATTTGGAACCAGAACTTCCCCAGCCTTCAGCCGATTCACAAACCATTCCGGATATAAAGCCGGAATATCCGTTCTTCTGCTTGCACTGATAATCATCTCTCACCTGTCCTTTTCACTACTCCTCAACCTTCAAAATTCGTAATAGTTCAGCCCACGCCATTCGCAATACGCACCTACGGTGCTTCCTCGCCGCTACGCAGCTGTTTTTGCTCATAAACAGGTGTTCCGCTCATCGCCAATCCGACATGCTCATTCATGCAGGCATGATTCGCCTGTCAGACCGACGATGGCTGAACTATTACTAAAATTCTTCTCAATCAGCCTGCAATACTCTTTGTAGACCTCGCTTTCCCCAAAATCAGCTTCCAGCGCATCCCTGATTCCTTTATAATACCATCCGATAACAGACTTATCCTTCATTCGGAAACGGCTCCATAGTTCTTCTCCACATACAGGATAATCCCTGTCAATATCCCGTATATTTGAAAGCTTGTCCGCCAGCGCTATGATCTGCACTTCTCTCGGAGCATTTCTGATATGTTCTATGGTACTTCGTTTTCTGTCCACCCAGGGGAGAGACTTATCTTCACTCTCCTGGGCTACAATTCTTGCCACCCGTTCGGAAAATTCCTGAGCCAGAATTCTCTGTGTCACCCCTTCACAATCTTCAATCGTATCATGAAGTACTGCCGCACTAATCACCTCCTCATCTTCTGTCATCACCGACACAATATCCTTCACTTCCAACGGATGAACGATGTACGGGCGTCCCGTTCCTTTTCTAAACTGCCCTTCATGTGCCTTAGTTGCAAATTCAACCGCTTTATCAATCATACATCTACCTCTCTACTCTTGACCTAACGCGTCCTCTTCCTCCTCAATTCCTTCGCGAAGTCTCGCTTTTTCTTTTTTATGGAATAAGTTAAATATACAAGGAACTACAACCAAAGTCAATATTGTTCCATAGATAAGACCGCCAATTGTTACAACTGCCATCGGCTGAACCATATCCGCTCCCATGCCGACTCCAATTGCTAATGTCGAAAGTCCCAGAATTGTAGTAAGCGCTGTCATAATGATTGGACGAAGTCTCGTCATTCCTGCCTCTACAAGCGCGTCTTCCTGCTGCATTCCACTCTCAATCAGTTGATTTGCATAATCAATAAATACGATTCCGTTATTTACAATTATTCCGGACAGCATAACAAATCCAATCATAGAGATTACACTGACCGGCATGCCTGCAATAAACAGCGCCAGAAGTCCTCCGGTAAATGCAAGAGGCACGGTAAACATTACGATAAACGGAGACCGCAAAGACTGGAACTGTGCCACCATAATCAGATACATGAACAGTAATGCCAGCGCAAGCATTTTAAACAATTCAATCATCGCCTCATTAATCGTCTCATCCTCGCCTGTCATCTCTATTTCATAACCTTCCGGAGTATTATATGCCCCTAATGCTTTCTTCACCTGCCGGCTGACCAAACCGATATTATCTCCATCCTTTATCTCAGCCGTAACTGACATAAAACGGCTCTGATCCTTACGGCTGATTGCCTGAAGCCCGGAAGCATCTTCGAAAGAAGCGATATCTGCAAGCTTCACATCCTCCTTCGTGCCATCCTGCTTCTGTGCAGTAATCGTCATATTCCGCACATCTTCACGAGTCATACTTTCATTCGCATCATCTAATACATAGATATCATATTCATCTGTATCTGTTGACAAAGCCGTTGCTGTCTGCGCTTCTGCAAGTTTCCCGTTTATTTCCTGATAAACCTGTGCAACCATAAGTCCTTGCCGGGTTGCTTTGGCCTTATCTACGATAATTCGCAGTTCTTCTTTATTATCTTCTGTCCCGTCCGACACATTCTGTGTGCCTTTGGTATCTTCCACAATCTCTTTGATATCTCCCGCAATCTCCTGAAGTTTATCTAAGTCCTTTCCCTTGATCTGAATATTAATCCCTGCACTGCCAAGAGCGCTCATATCCATCGAGGAAGTCTCAACAGACAACTCTCCTTCAATATCCTGGGTTACTTTTTCAATCTCTTTTTTAAGCTGATCATTTGACAGAGATGGTTTCTCTTTTGTTGTGGCGTAGATTGATACACTGTTAGTATCTGACTGCCCGCCCATCATGGAAGACGAAGACACCAGGCCGCCGATGTCTTCAATATCCTTAAGCTCACCAACCCGTTCCATCACTTCATCCGCTGACTTCGCCGTATCCTCGAGACTTGTTCCTTTCTCCATCTCCAGAGTCATGCTGACCTGTGTACTCTCCATCTCTGGCATAAACTGTGTTCCCCTGGACAATTCCAATGCAATACTTCCAATAAACAGAAGTAATGCCCCTAAAAGAACCAGAATCTTGAAACGTAATGCACTACGAAGAACACCGCCATACCATCCTTTAACCCACACAAATAATCTGGATTCTTTCTCCTCTGTTTTTCTCAAAAGTCCTGCTGACATCATCGGAACAACTGTCAATGCCACCAGCAGGCTGGCTAATAAGGAATAAGCGATCGTAAGACCCATATCTACAAAGAGTTGTCTGGTAATGCCCGATGTAAATACAATCGGCAAAAATACACAAACTGTAGTCAGGGTGGATGCAAGAATAGCGCCTCCAACCTGTCTTGCACCCTCAATTGCCGCTTCTTTTGCCGAGGCCCCCTCTTCGTTACGCATACGATAGATATTCTCAATTACGACGATGGAATTATCTACCAGCATGCCTACCCCCAATGCCAGGCCAGACAAGGAAATAATATTCAATGTTACTCCGGAAAAATACATTGCAACCAGTGCGGTCATAATACTTATCGGAATAGAACATGCAATTGCCAGCGTCGGACGAATACTTTTTAAGAACACCAATAATATGATAATCGCAAGCACTGCTCCATACACCAGATTCTGCAATACAGAATGTACAATCATATCTATGTAGACACCCTGGTCCATTAGAGTAACCGTATCAATCTCTTTATTTTCTTTCTTCACCTGTTCCAGACGATCTAATACACGGTCACTGACATCACCGGTAGAATATCCGGTCTGCTTCTGTACCATCAGCATCACGCCAGAATTGCCGTTGATCTTCGCATACGTCTCATCGGTATTGTTCACCAGTTCTACGCTCGCAACATCTGACAATTTCACTGGATCCAACCCTTCCATATCCACCAGTACCAGATCCTTCAGCTCTCCGATATTCTTGAATTTATCACCGACACGGACCAGATAATCAATTCCTTCTTCCTCCACATACCCGGCAGGCATGCTGAAGTTCTCTGCAGTCAGAATCGTTTTTATCATATCTGCGGTCAGCATCTCTCCCATATCCGCTCCGGCAGCTGCGTCTTCCATAGCTGATTCCATCTGTGCCTCCTGCATCTGGATTGCCGACTCTCCTGCTGCAAGCTGTGCCGTACCTTCTCCAATACCCACTGCGGCTTCTAACTGTCCGGATGCAAGCTGTCCCCTCGCCTGGGCAAGCGTCATAGCTCCCTCATTAACCTGCTGCTGCACTATCTCCAATTGGCTTTTACCCGCATTTAATTGTTCCTGTCCTTCCTTTATCGCAGTTTCTTGTTCTTCCAATTGCTGAATGGCTGTTGTCAACGTCCCATACGTCTTCTCATAATTACCGTCACCTACGATAGGCTCTAATTGTGCCAGCTGCGCTTCCATCTCCGCTCTCTGCTCATCCGGAAGCGGTATGCTGGGATTCTCCAGGGTCGCTTTCAGCTGATCATACCCTGCCTTCGCTGTCTCTAACTGTGTCAGCTGCGCCTGTGCTTCTGCTTTTGCTGTCTGAAGCATCGCCAGATTCTGCTGAAGCTGTGTATCGGCAACATTTAACTCAGCCATCTTTTCTGTTATCTCTAATTGAGCCTGCTTTAACTCCTCGCTCTTCATAGATATCTGTGCTTCTGCCTGTGCCAGCCCGGAAGATACCTGATTCTTTCCTGCTTCCAATGCCGCCTTACCACTTTCGACCTGAGCCTTTGCCTCTTCTAATGCACCTTTAGCATCGTTTACTTTCTGCTCTAGCTCTGCCTTGATCTCATCATTTAACTCCGTAACCTTCTGTTCATTTACTGTAATTTCTACAGTTTCTTCTATGCTTCCTGTCGTTGTAACTGACGCTACACCTTCCACACTCTCGATTTCTGGAAGCACTTGTTCTTCAATAAGTTTACTGGCTGTCGCCGCATCCTCTCCTTCGGCGCTGACAGCCGCAACCAGTACCGGCATCATATCCGGATTCAGCTTCATAATAATCGGATTCGATACCGCATCCGGCCAGAATCCCTGAATCTGGTCCAGGCTTTCCCTCATCTCAATCGTAACAGAATCCATATTGGCAGTCTGGTCGAATTCCAGTACTACCGTAGACGTGTTTTCATTTGATATAGACTGCACTGTCTTAATATTACTGACCGTAGCCATGGTCTGTTCGACCGGACGGGTAACAACCTGCTCAACTTCCTCCGGGCTTGCGCCTATGTAAGTCGTCATAACAATGGCATAAGGAAGATTCATGCTGGGTAAAAGATCCACTGTCATATTTCCAAACGAGACTACTCCCAGAATAATTATGAGAACTACTCCCACTACTACGGTGTACGGTTTTTTGACGCTGAATTTTGATAACATACGATGCCCTCTTTCACTGTTATTAACATCACTATTCACAGCCATTCCATTCCACATGAACAGTAACTTGTTAGTTAAAATAATATGTAAATCATAACACTTCAAGCTTCAATTGACAATAATTTGACAGTATAATAACTGTCAGAATCCGCTTTTTTAATACTTTATTTATAAACATTTTATAAACCAGATTGAGGATTTTTATATTACTATTTGAAATAACAAAAAGGCCGTCTGACAGCCTTTTTGTTATCAATTATTTTATTATTACTTTTCTGAAATTCTTCTTGCCTTTCTTAAGTACAATTCCCTCACCTGCAAGAGTTTCCTTTGTAAAAGCAGCGTAGATATCTGTTACCTTCTCGCCGTCAACAGACGCCCCCCCCTGGGTTACTGCACGGCGTGCGTCTGATTTACTGGAAACAAGACCTGATTTTACCAACATTGTCAAAATATCAATCTTACCATCATCAAGGTCTTCTTCTGTAAGTTCTGCCGTTGGCATATCTGCCGCCGCGCCCTGGCTGAACAATTCCTTCGCCGCATCCATCGCCTTCTTCGCCTCTTCTTCGCCATGCACCATCTTGGTCAATTCGTATGCAAGGATCTCTTTTGCCTGATTAAGCTGCGCTCCCTCCCAGGAATCCATCTTGTCAATCTCCTCAAGCGGCAGGAAGGTCAGCATACGGATACACTTTAAAACGTCTGCATCCGCAACGTTTCTCCAGTACTGGTAGAACTCGAACGGACTCGTCTTCTCTGCATCAAGCCATACCGCTCCTTTCTGGGTCTTGCCCATCTTCTTACCCTCTGAATTCAACAGAAGCGTAATTGTCATGGCGCTTGCATTCTTACCCAGTTTGCGGCGGATCAGTTCGGTTCCTCCTAACATATTGCTCCACTGGTCGTCGCCGCCAAACTGCAGGTTACAGCCGTATTTCTGGAATAATGCATAGAAATCGTAACTTTGCATAATCATGTAGTTAAACTCAAGGAAACTTAATCCCTTCTCCATCCTCTGTTTGTAACACTCTGCCGTCAGCATACGGTTAACACTGAAGTGTGCCCCTACTTCGCGCAATACCTCAATATAATTCAAGTCCTTCAGCCAATCAGCATTATTGACCATCAGCGCCTTGCCTTCTGAAAAATCAATAAACCGGCTCATCTGCTTCTTAAAACAGTCACAATTGTGCTGAATCGTCTCTTCCGTCATCATCTGGCGCATGTCTGTCCTTCCGGACGGGTCGCCGATCATCGCTGTACCGCCTCCAATCAGTGCAATCGGCTTATTTCCTGCTTCCTGAAGACGCTTCATCAGGCATAACGCCATGAAATGTCCGACATGAAGGCTGTCCGCCGTCGGATCGAATCCGATGTAGAAGGTCGCTTTGCCGTTGTTGACCAATTCCCTGATTTCCTCTTCGTCTGTTACCTGTGCAATCAATCCTCTTGCCTGTAATTCTTCATAGATTCCCATAACTTTCTCTTCCTTTCTTTTCATATCTCATTCATAATTCTTTGACAACAAAAAAACGCCCCTATCTCTAAGATAAGGACGGATATTATTCCCGTGGTACCACCTTAATTCACCGGACATTCACATGCCAGGCCTTCATAAGTTGCGTGTTCACAACTTCTGCACGGTAACGTGTGCCTTACGTCACAGCCTACTTGCATCTATGATGTATGCTTTCGGTGTGAAGCTCCAAGATGTATTCGTAATCTATTCCTTCATGCGCCTCTCACCGGCCGGCAGCTCTCTGTATGGGTGTATGAGATTACTACTTCTTCTTTTCAAAGCCTTTGGTTCTGTATATAGAATCCTAACGTATTTGCGGTATTTTGTCAAGACGGTTTTTTTCTTTTATATATCGAATATTTTTTTAATCTAAATTTCTTTATAAAATCTAAAAAACTCCGCACATCCTTATCTCCTCATCCGTTATACTTTATATAACACCGCCAGAAATACATTCAGCAAAGGAGGAAGTTATTAACCGTGTCTATAGACCTGGAAGAACAATACGACAAGATCTATCGTTATTGTTACCACAAATTACATCATCAGGAAACTGCCGAAGATATTACGCAGGAAACTTTCCTCCGTTTTTTTGAACATGAAGGATACCATAATATCGGGAAAGAACTGCAGTACCTGTATACGATTGCGCGCAACCTCTGCATAGATGAATTCCGCAGAAGGCCTGCAAGCCAACTGCCGGACACATGGAGCGAGAACACGGAAAATGTCATGGAAGAACAAGTATTATCTTCCCTTGCCCTGCAAAATGCATTAGCTATACTGACACCGGATGAACAGGAAATCCTGCTTCTTAAATATGTAAACGAGGTTCCGGTATCAACCATCTGCAGGCTCTTTAGCATCTCCCGGTTCGCTCTTTACCGCAAAACAGCAAAAGCATTAAATCAACTGAAAAAAACATTAGAGATAGTGTCAAATGATTTATGAAAAAACGGAGTCAAAAAAATAGGCTCTAAT
>CANSLW010000067.1 GCA_947647815.1 uncultured Dorea sp.
CTATCAAAATTTTACTTGCATATTTTTTCATCCGGACTCTCCTTGTTGTTGTATCCGTTTGTAGCAAATCAGTGGAATAACTACAGACAGAAAAGATTAATGAGTAATTATGAGCAGGTGATAGCCGAGAAGGAAGCAGCGGGCTTAATTGATTACGATGCGGAGTGGGAGGCGGCAACAGCTTATAATCAGGGACTTCTTCCCAGTATTCTTCCCGATGCATTTGCGGATGCAGAGATTACGGGAGAGGATGAAGCATATCAGGCATGCCTGAATATTGCTGGGGACGGCATCATGGGAACGGTAGAGATTCCTAAGATTAAGATTACGCTTCCTATATTCCATGGCACGGATGAAGAAGTCTTAGAGAAGGCAGCAGGGCATCTGGAAGGAAGTTCTCTTCCAGTAGGCGGAGAAGATACTCATGCGGTTATTACCGCGCATAGAGGTCTGCCGAGCGCCGCGTTATTCACAGATTTGGATAAGATGAAAGAGGGAGATCATTTTCTATTACATATTTTAAATGATACTCTCTGTTATGAGGTTGACCAGATTACGATTATTGAACCGGAGGATACGGAACCGTTGTCTGTGGTAGAAGGTATGGATCTGGTAACTTTGGTTACCTGTACGCCTTATGGGGTAAATAGTCATCGTATGTTAGTGCGGGGACACAGAGTTCCTTACGAACCGGAATTATTTGCAGATGAGAATATACCTCTTAGCAACATGAGCCTGCATACGAATTATATTCTCTGGATTATAGTAGGATTGCTGGCAACAGGTATATTCAGTTATTTATTATATAGAAGAGAACAGAAATTAAGAAATAAGAAGAATGAGAGTGAGAAAGCGAAAGAAGGTTCTGAGATATCTGTAGAACAGGCAAATGACATAGAAGGTGAAAAGCGGGAGGAGTAGAGACAGATATGATGAGAAAAATATCCACATTTCTATTTGGGCTGCTGTTCCTCGTAGGATTTGGAATTCTCGCTTATCCCACCATATCGAATCAATGGAATACCTACCGTCAGTCAAGGTTGATTTCGAACTATGACAATGTAGTCAGTGAGATGACGGAGGAGGATTTCGAGAAAGAATGGGAGGCAGCCAGAAGTTATAACCAGACTTTTGAAAAGAACAGTATCCGCACGGATATATTTGGACTGGAACATTCGGAGGATATTACGGATACGGAATATTGGCAGGTTCTGAATGTAGCCGGGGATGGAATTATGGGATATGTTACTATTCCAAAGATTAATGTGAAGCTTTCCATTTACCATGGAACAGAAGAAGACATACTTCAGACAGGGGTAGGCCATCTGAATGGCACGAAGCTTCCAATCGGAGGTGAGAGTAACCATAGTGTACTGTCAGCACATAGAGGACTGCCAAGTGCAAAGTTATTTACTGATATTGACCAGTTGAAGAAAAAGGATAGGTTCTATCTTCATATTTTAAATGAGGATATGGCGTATGAGGTGGATGAGATTCACCCGATGGTGGAGAAGGATGATTATGATGCGTTAGAAGAGGCGTTAAAGATAGAAGAAGGTCAGGATTATGTGACATTATTTACCTGTACGCCTTATGGCGTGAACAGCCATCGTCTGTTGGTGCGGGGACACAGAGTTCCTTATGATGGGGAACTGGAATCTACACCTGTGGACAGTATGGTTCAGGCAATTCAGAATTATTACATGCTTTACCTGTTGTTAGGACTGGGAGTGGCGATACTTGGAATTTTGATTATGCGTAAAGTCATGGGGAAGAAGACCGTTCAGAAGGAGGGAGAAAGTTGAAGATAACGAAGAGAGTAAAAACAGGATGTGCATTGGTTCTGACGGGGTTGCTGGCGTTGCCGGGTTTGTCTATGTTGCAGACAGAGGCAGCAGGGGCAATCGATCAGAACGCAGCTTGCAGTATTACGGTATCTGTAACAGTTGGAGAGAATAACGTTGATCAGAATGAGGAATATGTCGAAGATTTCCAGTTAATGAGTATTCCTGTGGATCTGTACAAAGTTGCGGATGTGGATGTGACAGGACAGAAGTTCACACCGGTGGCGCCGTTCGAGTCTATGGATTTCAGCGGAATCAGCAGTGAGACCAGTGCATCAGAATGGCTGGATCTGGCAAAGGAAGCGGCGAATAATGAGAAGCTTAATGAGTCGGAGCACAGAGCAGTGAATATAGCGTCCGGAACAGCAAAGTTTGAGGGACTTAAGCCGGGAATGTACCTGGTAGCGCCGAAAGCGACATATAATAGCGATTATACGACAGAGTATACATTTACCCCGTATTTAACCGCACTTCCGAGCAGCGCTTATACCATTTCCTACGATAATGAAGGTAATCCGCTGCATACAGAAGATAATCAGCTTAGTGACGAATGGAATTATGACACGACGATTGGTCTGAAGCCGCAGGCGGACCCGCAGTTTGGCAGGCTTGATATCACAAAGATACTGGATAACTTCAACGAGACATTGGGAACGACTACTTTTGTCTTCCGGGTAGAAGGAAGTGATGAAGACGGTAATATATTCAGCGAAGTAGTAAGCACCACACATGAAAGCCTTGCCAATGAGACAGTATCTATTGAGAAGATTCCGGCCGGAATGACAGTGACTGTGACAGAGATCTATACCGGTGCAAGTTACGAGATTGTCGGCGAGATTGCCAAAGATGTGAAGATCTGGTCAGATGCTGCAGTAAGAGAAGCAAATGGAGAGACGATAGACGGTCAGATAGTTCAGTCAGGGGCAGTATCATTTGAAAACAGATATAACGGAGGAAACCGCGGTGGTTACGGTGTAATGAATGAATTTACAAATGGCGTGGACGGATGGCAGTGGCAGTCTTATCCGACAGTGCCGGATAACCAGGATACTCCGGAAGAGTAGAAAGGAGCTGTGACAGGAATGAGAAGAATAGAAGAATATAAAAAAGTAATAGCAATGTCCGCTGCGGCTCTTGGACTTCTGGCAACGCTGACTATAGAGGGTTCCATGGCGTATTTTACAACCTATGTATCCGCAGGAGGAAGCCAGGTCGTGAACCTGGAGGCGAGAACAGAGATACGCGAGGAAGTAAGTGAGATGACGAAGCACATCACTCTGAGGAATACATCGACGAAGGGAGATTGTTTCGTACGTGTAATGGCATTTCACGGGCAGGGTGTAGAGGTAGAGTATATTGATATAGAAGGTAATGGAGACTGGTATGACGGGGAAGACGGATATTGGTATTATAAACCGATACTTCCGGTTGGAGAAGTTACGTCTATGATAGATGTGAAGATTGATACGACAGGACTCGAAAAACCGGGAGTAGACCCGGATGAAGAAGCAAAATATATTAAGGACAAATTCAACGTAATCGTAATTCAGGAGTGTACGCCGGTTCTGTATGATGAGAATGGAAATGCGTATGCAGACTGGAATACAATATATAGTGATTTTACAGAGGTAGACGATGCGCAGGGAGAGGAGGCTGGTAACTAATGAAGAAAAGAAGAAAAGCCTCTAATAATAAGAAGATAACTTATGTGTTACTTGCGTTGGCGATGGTATTGCTGCTTGGAAGCGCTATAGGAAGCACAAGGGCTGCGCTTACTTATTATAGTGAAAATTATACGGCGGAGATTACTGTTTCACAGATTGGAGTAACTCTTCTGGAAAATGATAAGATGGTCAATCGACGGGATTATAATAAGGACGAATGGGATCAGGAAACGAATAATGAAAAAAGCAAGGAAAATGGTATCCTGCTTCAGAATATGGTTCCGGAAGGTGAAAAATTTGCACTGAATAAGGAATATCAGGAAAAACTTTCCGTACAGAACAGCGGAAGCATCGATGAATATGTCAGGGTACGTATTTACAAATACTGGACGGATAAGAATGGAAAGAAGGAAACGACTCTGAAACCGGATCTTATTCATCTGAACCTTGTCAATACAGATAAATGGATAGAGAGACAGAGCGATTCTAAAGAATGTACGGAATTGTATTATAAAGGAATCCTTCCTTCTAAGGCAAAGACGGAACTTTTTGCAGATGGAATTCGTATTGACGGAAAACTTGCGGAACATGCGGAAGTTAAGGAAGATCCTAAGACTCATATCATAACCACAACTTATAAGTATGACGGAGTGGAATTCCATGTAGATGTAGAGGTAGACGCAGTGCAGACGCATAATGCACAGGATGCGATCATGAGCGCCTGGGGAGTGAATGCAGCTGAACTTGGGATTCTGTAAAGGAGGACGGAGAGAATGAAGAAAAGATTAATAGCTTTATGCCTGGCAGGAATTCTGGCTCTCGCATCCTCAGTAACTACATTTGCCGAAGACAGAAAAGGAGCCTCCGGCTGGCAGGTAAGCTTCGATGGAAAAAAGATGTCTAATAATTTTTCCAAATCCGATATGGATGATGAAATCTATGCCATGGAGCCCGGTGACTCCGTAGAACTGACTATATCGCTTAAGAATACCTTCAATGGTCAGGCTGACTGGTATATGAGAAATGAAGTGTTAGAGACTTTGGAGAAATCTGATGAGGTATCAGGTGGTGCATATGATTATCTTCTGACATATACAGATATAAAGGGAACTACGACAACTCTTTATTCCAGTGAGAAATTCGGAGGAGAGGGAAGATATAACGGTGTCGGCTTAAAAGGAGCAACTACGACACTGGATGAGTATTTCTATCTGGATCGTCTGGGAAATGGAGAGACAGGTGTTGTAAAATTAAAGGTTGCATTGGACGGAGAGACTTTGGTGAACTCTTATCAGAATACGCTTGCGGTATTGCAGATGGATTTTGCGACAGAACTTGTACAGCCGGGAACGACCGCGGCCAGGACTCCAGGTTCAACCAGGAACAGAGAGATTATCAAAACCGGGGACCAGTCACAGATTATGTTGTATATACTGCTTGCACTGGGTGCGGGACTGGTACTTCTGTTGATGGCGTTCTTAAGAATGAGACGCGAGGAAGAAGAGATGGAGCCGGAGACAGGTTATATGACAGATGCAGAAAATGAAGATGAACCGTCAGAGAAAACACAGACACGAAGAAGGGGGCGGAGATAATATGAAGTGGTTAAGAACAATACGCACAAGTCTCCTGATCTTGTCGGTGATGATTCTGATGATTGGGCAGACTGCATTTGCAGAAGATGCAGATGACGGCGGCTATACTTATACTGTGAGATTATCCGCCGGTAATCAGGGAATGCTTACTGGAGAAGGAATTACGGTCGTGCGAGATGGTGTTGCGAATCCGGAAGGTACTAGTATTGCCAAAAAAGGTGATCAGATGGTAGTCAGCGGGCTGGAATATAATGATGAAGTATATATTATCCCGGATGATGCTGCAAGAGTATCAGATGAGAGGTATTCAATCAGAGGAGTCAGAAGGTCTGGAAGAGACAATACGGAAGCAGTTCAGGCAACCGGACGGATTGCAAGCGATCTTGATTATGTGATTGCATACAGGGTCAGCGGTCAGATGGTAAAGTATACGGTAAATTATCTGGATGAAGACGGGAATACTTTATTGGGAAGTGATACTTATTATGGTAATCCTGGAGAGAGACAGTACGTATCCGCCAGATATGTAGACGGATATCTGCCTCAGGCTTATAATCTGGTAATGACACTGTCACAGAATGAAGCAGAGAATGTATTTGAGTTTCGATATACGCCTGTAGAGACAGGTGAAACCGTGACGGAAGAAACTACCGGTACGACAACAACAACTACTACAACAACGACAACAGGAGCCGGAGCAGCAGGTGCTGGGGCAGCAGGTGCAGACGCAGGAGCCGGAGCAGCAGGTGCAGATGCCGGAGCGGCAGCGGATGCAGATGCCGGAGTCGGCGGAGATGCGACGGTAGTGCCGGATGAAGAGGTGCCGTTGGATGAAGGTCCGGATGATATCGTAGACCTGGATGATGAGGAAGTTCCTTTGGCTAATGTGAACCAGGACCGTCCGGGGAAAGTAATGAGTTATCTTCCTGTCTATATAGGAATCGGAGCAGCGGCGGCGGTTGCTTTAGTTGCAACAGCATTATATCTCAGAAAAAGGCGCAGAGTTCCGGCAAAGGAGATCGTTGAACAGATCCGCAGCGATGAGAATAAGCAGCCATGATAAAACGGAACAAGAAGGATAATATTGATCATAATAACGAGAATAAAGCCGGCAGGGTATGCAGTATTATAGGAACATTACTGATTGTAGTGGTGATTCTGATGTGCTCTCTGCTGGTACTGCCAGAGATGATAGGGTTTCATATGTATAATGTAATCAGCGGAAGTATGGAGCCGACGATTAAGGTTGGAAGCCTGTTATATGTGCATGAAGGTAAGGCAGAAGATATAGAAGAAGACGATATCATTGCTTTCTATAGTTCTCTGGAAGACGGAAGTATTATTACCCATAGGGTAGTGAAGAATAATGTTGTATCCGGTACATTCAAGACAAAGGGAGACGCCAACGATAAGGAAGACCCAACGCCGATATCTTATCAGAACTTTATTGGGAAAGTGACACTGACAGTTCCATATATGGGGAAATTACTGACATTAATGACTTCGTTTTATGGGAAAATAGCGGCGGCATGCGTTGTGCTATTGGGGGCAATATTGAATTTTATAGGTAAGAGATGAGAAAAGGGAACCAGATTGTCTGGTTCTCCTTTTTGTAACATCGTATGCAAATAAGCCGGTGGCAGGTTATTTGTGTGCTATCGTAGGCAAACAGTCTGCCCCGAGACAAGCATGTTGTATGTTACAGGCAGCATGTCATATAAAATGGCAGATAGGTGATTCCATTTTCGAATTTTAAATCTTTTGAATATAAGATGTATCTGTCTTCTAGTTTTATCGGATATTTCATGGCAAAGTAGTCAAAAGATTTATGGTTAGTATAACCGGAAGATTTTACTTCTATGGGACATATTTTCTTTTTACGGACTATCAAAAAATCAATTTCGTATTTATTCATATTTTTTTGACTGTCTGTCTGATATTGAAATTCGTGATAATAAAGCGAATATCCATTTGCTCGAAGCATCTGGGCAGCTATATTTTCCAGAATCATTCCTTGATTAATGCCAAGTCTGTCAAAAATCAATGATTTATATAGGTCTGTTTCAGTTTTTTCACTATTTTGCATGATCTGGGTAACTAATAAGCCAGTGTCTCCCATATATAATTTAAAATTGCTTCTGTCTGCATATAATTCCAGAGATATTTCTGGAGATGTTACACCAATACATGCATTTCCAATCATAGATTCTGCTATAAAATCAACGGCATCTATATAATTTCTGTATCTTGCATTTTTGTCGACTGCTGACTTGAAAAAGTAAATTCCAGTGCAGGACTAAATTCTACCACATTTTAATAGTTGCTGATTTTATCAAATTTTTTTCGGCAAATGGATAGGGATTCTGTTATAATGGGAGCAACTTCCCACAAAATAATCGAATGAATGGCATAGCAAAAAGACCGCTGGAAATACAGTGTGCAAAACTGAATTCCACCAGCTGGACATGTTAAATGTGAAAAGTATATTTCCTGTCTGACAGCAGATTGTGTGTGGTGGTTAGTGGTTAAAGCGTATCAGCTTAGGCGTCAGGTTGACTTCATCGGGAGGAACCGGTCTAAGCTGAAGTGCTTTTAAAGTGTGAGCTCCATAAGTCCATAATGCCGCCTCATAAGGAGTACGCCCGCCAAGACTTTCTCTTGGCATGGAGTTGATGTGGTTTACGATCAGGTTCACGTCCCACTGGGTCAGGAATTCAAAACTGGTCCCTTTCGGGAGAACCATCCGAAGCAGGGTGTGCACGTTTTCAACACCGCCTTTTTGTCCACTCCGCATAGGGTCACAGTAAAAGACGTTGGAACATTTTTCTCCGTATATGCCGGTTTCCAAAGAGCCAGGATCACCGAATTCCGATCCCCGGGCTGTAAGGATGGTATGGAACAGAAGATGGAAATCGGTATCCAGACGGTTTTTAAGCCGATCAAAGATGATTCGGACGGCACCGGTTGTGCATCGGTTCATCAGGAAGGCAAGAAACAGCTTTTCCTTACGCAGATAGAAAGTGAGCAGTACTTTTTTAGAATCCCTCGAAGAATGTACGGTGTCCATTTCGGCAGTCCTGTCTATGTAGTCTGGGTCGAGCAGGAGAAAATCGCTGTACATGCGCCCGGAAAAGACTTCGCGGTTGGTGATCTGTGTTTTGTGGCACTTACGTGGCCGGAACTTCGTATTGCGTTTCAGGTCGATATTCCTGGCTGTAAAGATTCCCTTATCGATGTAGGTGTAGACGGAACGGACGGACATATTCAGTTCGGGATGGTTTGCCACGATCTGATAGGGAGACTGTCCTTGATAAATCAGATGGGATACCAGCTTGTCTTTCTTAACCAGTTCGGCCTTAGTCATGTTTATGCCGTTTCTGGAAGAGGTGAGGGTTTCCTTGTATTTACGGTCTGCAAAACGAGCATCGTAGACATACTTGTGTGCGATGGTGCATTTATGAATAGCCTTTTCACAGCCATTGCAGACATAAGGAGCTTTATCCAGGCGATTACAGCGTTCGCGGACAAAGTCTCTGCAAGTCTGGTTGCAGGTAGGACAGGAGGTGCATTTGATGCCACAAAGGATGATCTTGCTACAAACATTTGTCTTTCGACAGTGATATCTGTGGATGCAGAAGTTGTGGGCATTGTAGAAAGCGCCCTTGTGATACCAGTCGCTGAGTCGGTGCCTTTTGACCTCTTTAGAAATGGTAGAGGGATCTTTACAGAGGAAGCGTGCAATGTCTTTAAAGGAAGTTCCGGAGGAAAGAGCTTTTTCAATGTAAAGCCGATCCTGCAGGGAGAGATGTTTTTGATTACCAGGAATAAGATTGCTCAGGATTTCTCCTTCTACTGCAGTCAGAAAGCAGAAGAATCATATCATAAGCGTATGAAGAAGTAAACTCTACTTGTGCAGAGGTAAATGCTACTGTTGTTTGAGAAGGTAGAATTTAAAATTTCATTTTAGGAAATTTTGTTAAGTCGTGAAAATCCTTGCATTTTCTATCCTTTTCTTGTATACTATAAATGTGAATAGCGGTGCGTCTCTATGGAGCGTACTTAGGGGATTCGGATGCGTCTGGTTCTCCTTTTTATTTACATCAAAAAGCAGACAAAAACAACGATCGACTGTCCTTTTAGTTATACTCATTTCTTTAACATCAATATATTCAAATATATAGGATTATGTAATACTATAAAAAGTTTTTTAATAAATAACTCTCGCCTTTTCAATTAGCAGGAGTTTTTACAAAACTTTTGGAAAAATTAGCAGAACCGCTATTTTGATTAGCAAACTCAGATAACAAGAAATGCCGAAAACTCTGGAACCCCAGTATTTTCGACATTTCTTAAGACGTCGCTAAGAGGATTCGAACCTCCGGCCTACCGCTTAGGAGTAGAGCCGTTTTCTATTAGGTAGCTACCTCCTAGTGTTATATAATCCCTGTAAATCCCTACCTTTCACGAATCACAAATGTTATCTCGTACCGACCTGTGACTGCTGATTTTAAGGTGTTTTAAATTCTCCTTTTAGCAGGCGATTAGCAAGAGGATTGAATTTTGGGAAATGGTATGCTGTAAACCTTTTCCCGTTTCGTACCTGCATTTCACAACTGGTCTTAAAATCGTTTAAACTGTCTGCTGTTTAAGGTCACAAATTGTGACCTTAAAGAAATCTCCTATTCTTCGGTTTCCAGTTCCAACCGCTGCAATATATCCTTAATAATTCCCTCATCTTGAATAAGATTGATTCCAAAACACTTTTTCCCTGCGTCTTTCAAGGATGCGCCTACATGATAGGCTGTCGTTCGGTCAAGAATCAAAAACCTGTCATGAAATACTTTTGTATATTTTACTTCCAATGTCGGATATTGTGCATTAAAATTCTCCACATCCGTTTTAGTCAACTTTGTCCGTTTCAAGGTATATACCGTGACCACCACATTTTCTTTTTTCTTGGAAAGAAGATTTAATGTCCCGACATCAACATATCCGTCTATTAGAGCAATCTCTTTGTCCGCTTTGTGGATAAGGCTGACAATCAGACTAAACGCATCATATATCTGCCCGTCAAAAAACACCTTTTGACGGGATTCCTCATGTTCGGATATGTACTCAAATATCTGTTCTAATTTCTCGTCTGTCTGTTTCTGATATTCCAACTGCCGCAATTCAACTGTGCTGATACGTTCAAAGAGCAGGGCATTGTTGGAGATAAATCGCCGCATCTCTACAAAAGCATTCATAATATTGATGCTGACTTGAATTGCAACATCGCTTCTCAAAACAGCAGAAAGCATTGCAATCCCTTGTTCTGTAAAGACATAAGGCAAATATCGTCTGCCGCCCTTTTTTATTTCATTTTCCTTTGAGGTCACAAATTGTGACCTCAAAGATTCATATTCATCCTTGCTAAGTTGGAATCTGAAATTTTCTGGGAATCGAGCTGCATTTCTTTTTACAGCTTGGTTGAATACTTTTGTTTCTACTTGATACAGCATTGCC
This sequence comes from uncultured Dorea sp., assembly GCA_947647815.1. Lineage (GTDB taxonomy): Bacteria > Bacillota > Clostridia > Lachnospirales > Lachnospiraceae > Sporofaciens. The sequence goes on from CANSLW010000067.1 coordinate 10,609, forward strand.
AAATCACTATCTATCATAACCTGCTGATTACGAATAACATATATCATGCTTTTTATATCAAATTGAGTTACTTTATTATCTGGCTCTTGAAAATCCGTATTAACTTTTGCTAAAGCTTTCTGCTCGGTATCAGCCATATCATTGCCCTTTCTATTTTTGAGGTGCCAATCTGAAACCTCAAAATCATCCGAAACTTGAAGTCGCAACTTGCGACTTCAAATTCCCACACTTCGTATTATTCTAAACTAAAAATTCAGAATTGGAATTTCAAGTCTTATGTACGCTCATTGTTTGCCTTTATAGTATATCATACATTTTTCCACAGGAATAGACATAATCTTACCTTATCCATAGAAAAAGAAAATAAAACAATCTGTCTTAAAAATTGCCTTATCCTCTATGTTCCTTATAAATTTTTCGCAAGTGATTTCAGTAACGCCTCCATCTCTGGATTGGCAAGCAGCTTGAGCAACATTTCTTGGTCTGTCTGTGATGCTGCTTCTTCCTGCACTTCCTCCGCAACAGGACAACTTTGCTCTAGTAAAACTGTTCTTCAAACCTCTGTGCGTTTATCTGTCTGTCATCATCTAAGATGTGGGAATACACATCAGCTACCATTTTGACCTGTGCGTGTCCAGAATCGCCCTGCACGGATTGCATATCGCCGCCGTCCCACTTCAAGCTTGTATGTGATACTCGAATGACGGAAACTGTGAAAGACAACTAGTGGCAAATCATTATCCTTAATGAGCTTTGCCAATACCCGATTGATAACCTGCCCTTCTATCGGTCTGCCGCAAGAAGAAGCAAATACCAGATTGTAGTCTATATATTCGTCCCCAATCAGCTCTTTGAGGTTTTCTGTATCCTCATGCCTTTTACAAGTATGAGAATACCGTCTTAGGCAGGAAAATTTTTTGGATACTGGTCTTTGTTTTTGGCTCTTTCAGTACCAGAACGGTATAGGTATTTGACACAGCAGGTGGGAACTTGAACATTACGCCCTTTTATTTTATTGCATTAAGCCAATCTTTCAATTTTGACTTAACAGTTTGATCACCCTTGTCACCATCGATATATGTAATTCCTTGTAAATCCGTTGCTAAACGAGGTTTCCCTTTGCATACAAAACAAACTTTTTCTTTTCCTAATGCTCCTGCAAACAACCCATATTCAAACAGCACATTATCTCTTACGGCTTCGGAAATTTCAAGGGCAGATTTATCATTCCAAACTTTATCATCCGCATTGAAGATAAATACTGCTGCTTGTACTCTTTTAGTTATTTTTATCAATGCATCTATTGTATTATCTCCAGGAATAAAGATTCCTTTTCCAGAAGAATACCACGGTAATGCCACAGTGCCCAATTCTTCAAGTTTCAGTGCCACTTCATCCATGTAATCTTTAGATTCTGATGAACTTCCCATAAATATTTTCATACTCTTTATTTCCTCCTGTGTTTGTGTCATAGATACAATATTGGATTTTAAGGTTGGAAACACTCTAAAATCTGTTTTCTTTTCTTCCACATTCAATAATTCCTCTTTATCAATTTCATAAACGATTTCTGCTCTTTCTTCCAGTTCTTGCCTAGAAAAATCATGACCACATATATCGCAATATATTGGCTTTTTTCGATATAGTGTGTTTTCGTATATCGTTTTCCTTTCTCCACAAGCACATTCAATTCTATACTTATAAGCAAGAACTCTTTGGATATGTAAGTATTCAATCAATTCTTTGGTTTCTTCTCCAGAAACTCCTAACCATTCAATAATATCTTCTGGGTACAAATTTCCCAAACTATTGACCGACTGCCATCTTACCTTTTCCTGTATCTTCTTGATTAGATTTTGTTTCATATTTTTCGTATATCCCCAAAATTATATTCATATCCGATTCATTAAATCGAATACTGTAATTTGTGATTAATAGTCCAATATACTCCTGATCTGATGCGTCAAATCTTACATTCAAATGCCCTCTCTGCCCTTTTTCTCTATCCATTGCAATCCACAAGCTTTCTATCCTTTCCGTTTCTTCCATCCTCGTTTTCAAAGACATAAATGTTTTTGTACAAAAAATAGGCGTTTCTGTATCTTCGGCTTTTAATGACGCAAGGACTTTCTCTTTATCATTAAATTTAATTCTTGATATTACTGCCTCTAGTCCCATCCCCCAAATTTCATCATAACTCCTATTAAAAAAATGATCGCTTATAGCCAAGCACTCTAACACATTTTTCAATTCGCCTTTAAAATCCAAAACTTCTTTTGGTAAAAACTGTTCACCCTTGTCATTTTCTTCAGCATTCCATAGCGATAACTTTTCATATGTTTCTTTTATAAAATTTTTAATAGAATCTTCCATATTTTCTATCTTATTATAGGCAGGAACTTTAGAATATGCTTCGTAAATAAGACTTCTACTCATGTTAAAAAGGACTTTTCTATGTGCTATTCCATAATTCATTGTTGAAACCTTAAACTCACTTCTCAATAAATCCTTGACATGCTGAATTAATTTTCCAGCTTTATAAGGTTCATAGTCCACATGTTGTCTTGTCCATGCTTTAATCATCATCGTTTTTGTTCGGAAATCAATCTCTACAGGGATGTAAGCAGTTGTACTTTTAATTTTTCTATCTTCATTTATTTCTATATGAAACACAAAAAGAAGCCTGATTTTCACTAACTCTTCCTTAGTATTTTCTTCCGAACAAACTGCCGCAATTTTTCTTGCTTCTTTTTCACTGGGAATGGTATTCAAAATATTACAAAAATCAATCGAATCTAAACCATACTGTTCATTTAAAGGAATTTCCCAATCTACAGGAAATTTATAATCTTTCGTATTTTCAAGTCTATACATCCGAATAGTTTTCCTTTTTCCAAAAAATAATTCATCAAAAAGAAAACCTTCAAAATTGTCAATATCTATCTTTTGTTCTTTTAACAGGCCATCTACCCAATATTTTAAAGCCTGCCCCTTCTTTTCGTCAGGTTGCGTATGTCCTTTTTGTTTTAGATAAGTTGAAATATAACTCTCTCCCACATTATCTACTATAGATTCACTCAATGATGGCATTGACTCACCTCCACATATCGACATATATTGATTAAGCATACCATATTTTGTTAATAATTTCTACCCAATAAATACATATTGTGTATACATGTGTATACATGTGTATACATTCTTAACTAATTATTCTTTTCTATCTCGTAAGTACACACATATGAAACATCTTCCTTTTTCAAAGCACCTATTTACTTACGATAATCAATAATCCCCTGTTCCATTGTTGGCTGCTCTGAGATAAGTTCCCCACCTAGCTTTTCTGCTGTGTATCGGCTGACAGAATCTGCAAATATCCCCTGAGCTTTTTTCTATAATAGTACAGGCAAGACCATTCTCAGAATTTACTTCTTTCCAGATTCTTTGCATAAATTTTTCCGTAAACACATTTTTATAAGAGAAATGGGACTAGCTTACTTCTCTGTATACAGGATAATCTTCCTCACTCAGTTTCCTAATAGATATCTGTTTGCTTCACCATAATTTTTCATATAATTATTATATTTTAAATCAGCACCTTATTTCTTTTATCAGCCTGTCATTTTCAATGACCGTTTCCGGGTAGATGCCATTTTCAAGGAATGTATCCTACCTTATCCATAAAAACAGGAAAGTCCATATTGAAAATCTCTTTTGTAGCCATATTCTTTCCCTGTTAAAAATATATATGATTTTCTTATTTATTACTTCGTCACAAGTTGGGACGAAGTAATGGCTGTATAAAATCTATGCTTTTTGAATCAACTCTCGCCTTTTCAATTAGCAGGAGTTTTTACAAAAATTTTTGAAAAATTAGCAGAACCTCCATTTTGATTAGCAAACTCAGATAATAGAAAATGCCGAAAACTCTGGAACCCCAGTATTTTCGGCATTTCTTAAGACGTCGCTAAGAGGATTCGAACCTCCGGCCTACCGCTTAGGAGAAATACTTACCCATTAAACTTACGTGTAGC